>NZ_JBHJWG010000069.1:0-30157 GCF_042266305.1 Kitasatospora sp. NPDC056076 | reverse complement strand
GCAGGGGGGACCCTGTGGGAGAGTAGGACGCCGCCGAACAATCATTCAGAGAAGGCCCACCCGGGTGACCGGGTGGGCCTTTTCGCATTTCCGGGCCATTCCAAGGACCATCGACTCGAAGGATCATCGGCCCGGTCCGGTGTTGCTCCTACCACCACCAGGTGGTCCTAGGTCCACCCCGGAACTGGGGTGCCATGGCCAGTGTCCGGAGCGGGTCGTTCGTGAACACTGATGAAGGACGATCGGTACCGGCATCAGGAGTTTGCGTGACCACAGACACTCGTACGAGCGGCACGTCCGTCCGTGCGCAGACCCAGGTGGCCTTCCAGGCCGGCGGCCAGGGCCTGGCCCGGCTGGTCCAGGTGGTGCTGGGTGCCGTGCCGGGGTTCGTGATGCCGGTGGGGGCGGCCGTCGTCGCGGGGGTGGTGACGGCGCAGGTCATGGAGTTCTACTACCCGGCGGCCCTGATGGCGCTCGCGGCCGCGGTGGTCGCCGGCTCCGCGGTGGCGGCCGCCTGCATCCGCCCGACGGCCGACCGGACGCGGCGGATGCTGGAGCGCTGGTACGGCATCCGGCTTCCTGCGGTCTACCAGCCGCTGCCGAAGCTGGAGTTGGACGACCGGGGGCACTGGTGGACGGGTTACTCGTACCACCGCTCGCAGACGGTCGCGAAGTACGCGCAGCTGGTCCACTGGGGCCTGCGGGACCGCACCACCCGGGCCGAGATGCTCTGGCTGGTCGTGAACCCGGCCCTGGCCGCGCTGCTGGGCGGCGCGGTGGTCCTCCTGCTGGTGCTGGGGACGGCGTTCGCGCTGGGCGGTGCGGTGCCGGCGGACGGCTTCGGCCCGTTCAGCTCGCGGATGACACGGGTCACGCTGAGCCTGCTGATCGGGGCCGGCATGGTCCTGATCGGGATACTCCTCGCCCCGTACGCGGTGCGGGGGTACGTGGAGGCGGTCCGCCGGGTGCTGGACCAGGACGGCCGGGCGTCGCACGCCCAGCTGACCAAGCGGGTGGCCCAGTTGACCGAGACCCGGGCCGACGCGGCGGGCAGCCAGGCGGCCGAGCTGCGGCGCATCGAGCGGGATCTCCACGACGGCGCGCAGGCGCGGCTGGTCGCGATCGGGATGACGCTGGGCACCATCGAGCACCTGATGGAGACGGACCAGGCGGCCGCGCGGGAGCTCCTCTCCGAAGCGCGGCAGTCCTCGGCCCGGGCGCTGCAGGAGTTGCGCGACCTGGTCCGCGGCATCCATCCGCCGGTGCTCGCCGAGCGCGGACTCGGCGACGCCGTCCGGGCCCTGGCGCTGGACAGCGCGTTGCCGACCGAGGTGTTCGTGAGCCTGCCGGACCGACTGCCGGCTCCGGTCGAGGCGGCGGTCTACTTCAGCGTCAGCGAGCTGCTGGCCAACGCGGCCAAGCACTCGGAGGCCGAGCAGGTGTGGGTGGACATCCTCTACCGGGCCGGAATCCTCCGGGTCACGGTGACGGACGACGGTGTGGGCGTGGCGGATCCGTCGCGGGGTACGGGCCTGCGCGGGATCGAGCGTCGATTGGGTACCTTCGACGGTGTCCTCGCCATCGACAGCACGTCCGGCGGTCCCACCACCATCACCTTGGAGTTGCTGTGCGAGTTGTCCTCGCCGAGGACCTCTACCTCCTCCGCGAAGGCCTGATCCGTCTACTGGAAGCGCACGGCTTCACCATCGCGGCGGCCGTGGAGACCGGCCCCGAGCTGCTGGAGGCGCTGCTGACCCACCGCCCGGACGTGGCGGTGGTGGACGTGCGGCTGCCCCCGACGCTCACCGACGAGGGGCTCCAGGCCGCGCTCAAGGCGCGCCAGGAGATCCGGGGCCTGCCGGTGCTGGTGCTCTCCCAGCACGTCCAGCAGCTCTACGCGCGGGAGTTGCTGGCCGACGGCACGGGCGGGGTGGGCTACCTGTTGAAGGACCGGGTGTTCAACGCGGGGCAGTTCATCGACGCGGTCCGCCGGGTGGCGGCGGGCGGGACGGCGATGGACCCTGACGTGATCGCCAAGCTGATGCAGACCACCTCGCGCCGCCCGGGGCCGCTGCTCGGGCTGTCCCCGCGCGAGCGCGAGGTGCTGGAGCTGATGGCCGAGGGCTGCTCCAACTCGGCGATCGCCGCCCGCCTCTCGGTGAGCGACGGAGCGGTGGCCAAGCACATCGCCAACATCTTCAGCAAGCTCGGGCTCGCCCCCGACGAGGATGCCAACCGCCGGGTGATGGCCGTCCTGGCCTACCTCAACGGCACGGCGGGGCAGAGCCGCTGACGGCCCGACCGGTGCCGGCGCCCCGGGCGCGGTGGGTACTGTGACACCCCAGGCTGCGGAAACGCTGAAACACCCGTACGAGTAAACTCCGGTGGGCCGAGCCCGGACGCTGTTCAGCCGTCCGGCGGCCCGACTGGCGGGAACCGGCAGCCGATGCGCGTACGGCAGCAGCCGACATCCAGGGGTTGATAGACGTAATGGCACGCCCAACGCTCACCAAGGCCCATCGCGGCCTGCTCGGCCTGGTCGCGGCCGGGGCCTGCATCATCTCGGGCATCGGGTTCGCGGGCTCGTACAACGCGGTGCGCGAGCTGGCCCTGGAGAAGGGCTTCGGTGCCTTCTCCTACGCCTTCCCGATCGGCGTGGACGCGGGCATCGTGGTGCTCCTCGCCCTCGACCTGGTGCTGACCTGGCTGCGGATCCCCTTCCCGATGCTGCGGCAGACCGCCTGGCTGTTGACCGTCGCCACCATCGCCTTCAACGCGGCGGCCTCCTGGGGCGACCCGCTCGGCATGGGGATGCACGCCGTCATCCCGGTGCTGTTCGTCGTCGTGGTCGAGGCCTCCCGGCACGCGGTCGGCCGGATCGCGGCGATCACCGCGGACCGGCACATGGAGTCGGTCCGGGTGATGCGCTGGATACTCTCCCCGGTGCCGACCTTCCGGCTCTGGCGGCGGATGAAGCTCTGGGAGCTCCGCTCCTACGAGGAGGTCATCCGGCTGGAGCAGAACCGGCTGGTCTACCGGGCGCAGCTGCGCTTCCGCTACGGCCGCGGCTGGCGCCGCTCGGCGCCGATCCAGGCGCTGCTGCCGCTCAAGCTCGCCAAGTTCGGCGTCCCGCTGGACCCGTCGCTGCTCGACCGGCTGGACGAGGAGGGCCGCGAGCGCGAGGCCAAGGTCGCCCTGGCGGAGCAGCCGTCCCAGGAGCTCGGGGCCCAGCCCCAGCAGGCCCGGGCCGCGGCGATCGCCGCCCCGGTCCCGGTCCCGGCCGGAGCCCAGCAGCACCAGGCCGCACCGGCGGTACCGGCCGAACCAGCGGCGCAGGCCGCACCGGCGGCCCCGGCCGACCAGCCGCAGCCCCAGCCCGAGGCCCCCGCAGCCGCGGCCCCGATCGCGCCGGAGGTCGCCGCACCGATGCTGGCGAGGCTGCACGCCGTCCGGCTGCGTGCCGCCCAGGAGCCGGAGGCGGAGGAGGCCGCCGCCCCGCAGCCGCGCGGCGAGGAGCTGAACGTCTGGACCGAGCGCCCGGTGCGCACCACCGGCCACTCGGTCGACGCCGCCCCGGGCGGTCGGGTCCCGGGCCAGGCCTCCCCGTGGTTCAAGCCCCCGCGCCCGGCCGCCGAGGAGCCCGCCGCCGGGCCCCGGCCGCAGGGCCAGCAGCAGGCCGCGGCCCAGCCCGGCACCGAGGCGACCGCCGAGCCGGCGGTCGAGTCGCAGCACCGTCAGCCGGCCGCCCAGGCCGAGCACCGCGCCCGGCCCGAGCAGTCCGCGCCGGCCGAGGAGCCCGCTCAAGGCGCCCCCACCGAAGCCGACCCGGCACCCGTGCAACTGGACGAGGACATCGCCTACGACGGCCTGGTCTCCTACATGGACAGCTACGGCCACCAGCCCGACCCGCCGCGCCTCGCCGCCTGGCTGACCACCGAGTACGGGGTCACCGGCAAGGGGCCGGACGGTGCGGTCCACCCCAAGGAGGTCGCCGAGCTCTACCCGCTGCTGCGCGACCGCTACCTGGCCGCCGGGCGGGACTGAGTCCGCGCGGCCCCTTGCCGGTGACCCCGCGTCCACCGCTCGGTCGGCCATTGACGCCCGACCCGGCCGGAGTTACCTTCGCCTCAACAAATTGTTGAAGCTCTGGTTCGGCATGGAGGAGTGCGGATGTCGCAGGTCGAGGTCGACGGAACCGGACCGACGGGCGGGGCCTCCTTCTCCGCCGCCGCCCGCGCCGCCGTGGAGGCGCTGCTCGCCCCCGTGGACGCCGACCTGGCGCGCCGCTACCCGGGCGAGACCGGCACCCGGCAGCCGGTGCACACCGTCTACGTCCCCGCCGACGCCTTCCGTGCCGACACCGTACGGGAGTGGGGCCGCCAGGCCCTGGAGGCCTTCGACACCCACGCCGGCACCCCCGCCGAGCTCGCCCGCGCCCTCGGCGTCGCCGACGACGCCCTGCTCGCCGACGTGCACGCCCGGGTCCGCGCCAAGCTGGAGCGCGAGCCGGTCGAGGACCTGCGGATCGACTTCGAGGACGGCTACGGGCCCCGCCCCGACGCCGAGGAGGACGCCGCCGCCGTCCGGGCCGCCGAACTGGTCGCCGCCGCCGTGGCGGGGGGCAGCGCGCCGCCCTACGTCGGCATCCGGGTCAAGTGCATGGAGGCGCCCGTCCGGGCCCGCGGCATCCGCACCCTGGAGCTCTTCCTCGCCACCCTGCTGGCGAACGGCGGCCTGCCCGACGGCCTGGTGCTGACCCTGCCCAAGGTGACCTACGCCGAGCAGGTCACCGCGCTGGTCCGGCTGCTGGAGGACTTCGAGCGCCGGGCCGGGCTGCCCGCCGGCCGGATCGGCTTCGAGATCCAGATCGAGACCACCCAGGCGATCCTCGGCCCGGACGGCCGGGCCACCGTCGCCCGGATGATCGAGGCCGCCGAGGGCCGGGCCACCGGACTGCACTACGGCACCTTCGACTACAGCGCCTCCTGCGGCGTCAGTGCGGCCCACCAGAGCATGGACCACCCGGTCGCCGACCACGCCAAGGCGGTCATGCAGGTGGCCGCGGCCGGTACCGGCGTCCGGCTCTCCGACGGCTCGACCAACGTGATCCCCACCGGCACGACCGAGCAGGTGCACGCCGCCTGGAAGCTCCACCACGACCTGGTCCGCCGCTCGCTCGCCCGCGCCTACTACCAGGGCTGGGACATGCACCCGGCGCACCTGCCGACCCGCTACGTCGCGGTGTACTCCTTCTACCGGGAGGGCCTGGCGGCTGCCGCCGCCCGGCTCGCCGCGTACGTCGCCAAGGCGGGCGGCGACGTGATGGACGAGCCGGCCACCGCCCGGGCGCTCAGCGGCTACCTGCTGCGCGGCCTGGACTGCGGCGCCGTCGACCCGGCCGAGGTCACCGCGCTGACTGGTCTGGACCGAGCGCAGCTGGACGCCCTGGCCGGCCGCTGACCCCCAGGCCCTGACCCCCAGGCCCAGGCCAGGCCCGGGCCCGGCCCCGTCGGCCCCGGCCGTGCGCCAACTAGGCTGGCGGTGCCGCCCCGGACCCCCGGTGCGCGCACCGCCAGCCGTCGCCGTTCCCGGGAGAACCACCGCGCCATGTCCGCCACGCCGGAACCGACCGCCAGGCCGTACCTCACCATCCGGCGGGCCGGCAGCCACGAGACCGAGATCAAGAAGTCCCGCTTCATCTGCCACCTCGCCCGGGTCTCGGACGAGGACGAGGCGCAGGCCTTCATCGCGGGCGTGCGCAAGCAGTACTGGGACGCCCGGCACAACTGCACCGCCTTCGTGGTCGGCGAGGAGCAGCGTCGCGAGCGCTCCAGCGACGACGGCGAGCCCGGCGGCACGGCCGGGGTGCCGATGCTGGAGGTCCTGCGCCGACGCGGCCTGACCGACACCGTCGCCGTGGTGACCAGGTACTTCGGCGGGATCAAGCTCGGCGCGGGCGGCCTGGTGCGGGCGTACGGGAACGCGGTGTCGGCGGCGGTCGACGAGGTCGGACTGCTGGAGCGGCGCCCGGTCGACCTGCTCGCGGTGACGGCGGACCACGTGCGCGCCGGGCGGGTGGAGAACGACCTGCGGGCCGCCGGGTACGCGGTGAGCGACCTCGCCTACGAGGCGGCCGGGGTGCGGATCGAGGTGGGCGTGCCGGAGCCGGAGGTGGCCGGGTTCCACACCTGGCTGGCCGAGGCGACCGGCGGCACCGCGGTCGCCGTGCCGGCCGGGCGCACCCACGTCGAGGTACCGGTCTGAGCCGCGCGCTCCGCCCGCCCGGCGGCGGGCCGGGGGACCGACTTCCGGACGTACGTCCGGCCGGCGCCCGGGGGCCGAACCCGTGGTAGTGCTCGCCCAGCACCCCGCGCCGCCGCGCCGGCCGGTGGCCGGACCGGTGCCCGAGCCCGCCGGGAGGCGTCGCTGCCCGTAGCCGAAGGCTCGCGCCACGCGGAAGACGGCTTGAACAGATTCACTCGAACGTAGTCTCGTGGCCCGGAGTTGGAACTTCCGCTCCGGGCCGTGGCGTTTCCTGGGCAAGGTTCCGGCCGAACCGGATGAAAACCGTCGATGGAGGACAACAGACCCCACCCCGCACCACGGAGGTATGCGCATGACCTCAGACCGCTCGCCGTCGCCCGCCGGTGCCGACCTACCCGGCCCCCGCGGCCCCGCGACGCCCTACCGGATGACCGTCACCACCGCCCTTCCGCACGCCGAGGCCGTCGCCCTGGCCGACGCCCAGCTCGCCTCCTGGTTGAAGCAGGAGGGCTGCGAGGAGCCCCCGCCCACCCCCGGCGCCGCGCTCGGCGCACCCCCCGCCGCCGAACGCCTGCGCCTGGGCGAGCGCGTCCTGCTGGACCGCGACCAGGGACCGCTGCGCGGCGGCCCCGGCGCCGGCCGCTACGACCGCCGCCGGCTGCGCACCCCGGCCCCGCACGGCACCCGGCAGCTCACCCTCACCGTGGCCACCGACCCCGGCGGCCCCACCTGGGTCCGGCTGGAGGCCGAGACCCACAGCACCGGCAGCGGTGTGCGCACCCCCTGCCGGGTGCCGGTGCCCGAGCTCGCCCGCACCCTCCTCCCGCTGCTCGACGCCGCCGACGGCCCGGCCGCCGTCCACTCCGCCCCCCGGGTGATCACGGCCGACGAGGTCGACGACCTGATCGACGAGCTGTGCGACCCGGAGCGCCGGCTGCCCACGGTGGTCGCCAGCGTGCCGGTGAACCTCCCGGTCGAGCACTGGGTCGAGGAGGTGGTCCGCCCGCTCTGCCGCCAGCTGCCCGGCCTCGCCACCGCCTACGTGCTGGACCCGGGCGCCCGCACCGGGTTCAACGTCGCGCTGGAGTACCACAGCGTGTACGGCGGCGCCGTGCGGACCTACCTGCCCGAGGTGGACCCGGCCTCCCGGCAGGACGGCGCCCGACATCCGGTGCTCGCCCGGGGCCGAATAGAACAGGACCTCCGCCGCGCCGCCGGGCTGCTCGCCCGCGAGCCCCGCCGCCTGGCCGCCGACCAGCCGCTCCCGCCGCCGCTGGCCGCCGTCCCGGTGCTGCGCGTCCCGCCCCCGCAGCTGCGCCCGGCCGCCGGACCCCCCGTCGGCCCCCCCGCCGAACCGGCCGCGCTCGCCCGCGAGGAGCAGCAGGACCGCGCCGAGCAGCAGGCCAGGGCCGACGAGCTGGAGCGGGTCCGGCACACCCTCCGTCTGGAGCGCCGTGACCGCGCCCAGTCCCGGGACGGCCACGAGGGCCGCCTGCGCACCGGCGCCCGGAGCGCCCTGAGCGGGCGTCACTGCACCGGGCCGACCGCCCTGCCCGGCGCCGCGCCCACCACCTCGGGCACCGGACCGACCATCGTCGGCCGGCTCGCCGCCCAGCCCGGCGGGTGGCCGGACAAGCCCGAGACCTTCACCGAACTCCTCGCCAGGCTGGGCGAGTTCTCCCTGCTCACCTTCACCGGCGACCAGAAGAACGCACTCGCCCTGGACGGCCTCCAGTGCGCCGGCGCCGGCTGGGCCCGGCTCGCCTGGGACGGCCTGACGGCCCTCCAGGAGTACGCCGAGGCGGCCGTGCGCGGCGCGGCCGGCGGGGACTTCAAGCAGTGGTGCGAGCGCACCCCGGACGGCTGCCACCGCTTCCCGCCCCGCAAGGCCGTGCGCGGGGAGTCCCGGACGGTGTTCAGCCACACCAAGTGGAAGCGCGAACGGATGCTGCCGGTGCCGGAATGCGTCGACGCCTCCCGGCGCGCGTTCATGGGCGCGCACCTGCGGATCGGCGGCGGTCGCACCGCACCCCGGCTGCACTACCTGGACGACTGCTCCGGCAGTGGCCGGATCTACGTGGGTTACATCGGCCTGCACCTCACCAACACCCGGACCAACTGACGGGCTCGGCTGACCGCTGCGCCCGTTCGGTGGACAATGTCCAGCAGGGGCGGGGCTGCGGTTGGTCCGCCGCCCGGGGCAGGCGCCGGACGAGCATGGGGGAACGACGACCGATGCAGTACTCAGCAGACGGCCAGTCCGACGGCACCGCCACCGTCCAGTTCCCCCAACCGGGCTTCCTCGCCTCGGTGTTCCGCGACCTCGGCGCCGACGAGGACCCGGAGGCGGACGGTGCCGCAGGCCCCCCGGCCCCCGGCCGCCCCGATCCGGTGGCGGCCGGGAGCGGCCCGTCCGCCCCGGCACCCGCCGGGCCCGCCACCACCGATCCGGCCTCCACGGGCCCCAGGCTGTCCGGCCCCGACCCGTCCGGGCCCGGCTCCTCCACCCCGGGCGCTGCCGACCCCGCCGACCCCGACCAGGCCGTCGCGGCGCACGCCCGGGCCGCCGCCCTCACCCACCACCGCACGCTCACCGTCCGGGCCGAGCACGACCGGCTGGCCGACCTGCTGCGGCGGGCCGCCCTGCCCGTCTCGGCGATGGATTTCGAGAGCCAGCTGCGCCACTACGAGCCCCGCCCCTACCCGGCCGACGGCCCGGCCGTCGTCGAAGGCGCCGAGCCCCGCTGGGAGGACTTCGCCCCCGCCGATCCGGCCGCCGCCGACCCCGAGAGCGGCCCCTCCCGGCGACTGCTGGACTCCGGATACCAGCGCGAACTCGCCCAGGCCCGGCTGACCCACCAGCGCGCCCTGCGGGAGTGGCGCACCCGCCGGGCCGAGGCGGGCAGCCCGGCCGCCGACGAGTCCCGGCGCGCCCACGAGGCGGCCGAGGAGGCCCGGGCCCGCGCCGTGCGCGAGTACAACGACAGCCTGGAGGAGTGCCGGCGCGCCTACCGGCTGGCCGAGCCCGCCGCCGTGGAGTCGCTGCTGGAACGGGCCCTGGCCGCCGCCGAGACCGCCACCCAGGACCTCCCCGCCCCCTGCCGGGCGGTCTTCCGCCCGCTCACCCGCACCGCCGTGCTGGACCTCGACCTGCCCCCGCTCGACCTGGTGCCCTCGCTCACCGGCTACCGGCTCGCCCCCGAGGGCGACATCCTCCCGGTGCCGCGCCCGCCCGCGGACCGGGCCACCGACTACCTGCGGCTGGTCGCCCGGCTCGCGCTGCGCTCGCTGCAGGCCGCCGACGCCGTGGACACCGACGAGATACTCGCCGGAGTGGTCCTCAACGGCTGGCTGCGCGAGCCCGGTGCCGAGCCGCTCTGCCTGGTCAGCGTGGATGCCGACCGCGACGCCCTGGCCCGCACCCGGCTGCTGCCGCCGGAGACCCCGTACGAGGAGCGCGACGACGAGGGCGTCTACGCCGACGCCGAACAGGACGAGGCACTGGTCCGGCTGCGCCAGCTCGGCGCCGCCGTCACCCCGGACCCGTACGCCCGGGCGGCCGTCCAGCCCGCCGCCCGGGCCGGAGCCGCCGTCCCGGCCGCGCCCGACCTGTCCGCCAACGAGTTCGCCCAGCTGGTGCGCGACCTGCTCACCCGGGGCGGGCTCGCCGAGTGGAGCGTGCGGCTGCGGGGACCGGCCGGGCTGGTCGCCACCGGTGAGGGCGCCCCCGGCAGCGCGCTGCCCGGCCGCTGGGTGGTCTGGGCGTCCCGGGACCCGGCCGCCGTCACCGCGGAGCAGATCGAGACCCTGGCCGAGGCGGTCCGCGAGGAGTCCGCCGAACGCGGCCTGCGGCTGACCACCGGCCAGTTCGCCGAGGCGGCCCTGGACCTCTCGGCCGGGGAGGGCCACCGGCACATCCACCTGATCGACGGCGACGGCGTCCGCGAGCTCGCCCGCACCCACCTCGGCCTGCCGCTCGCCGCCGGCCGCTGACCCCTGCCCGGACCGGCTCCGACCAGGGAGTTCACCCCGACGGCCCACCCGGCGGGCGGCCCTCCGTACCCGGACCAAGGCTGAGGGGACCGGGCCGGGGCGACCGCCGCCGAGGACCGGCCGGGCCGGCGGCACCCCGGGCGATCACCGCCGAACGGGCGTCCGGTACGGTCGGCGGTCGGCCCGGCCACGGGCGGACCCCAGGGGGAGAGGAATGGGCAGAGCGCTCGTCAGACCACACGGCAGCACCGGTCATCCGGCGGAGGCGGCCCGGTGACCGCCGTCCTGGTCGCCGCCGGGGCGTTCCTGATGACCCTGATCGGCGGCTTCGTCGCCCAGCGCACCGGCGACCGCCGCCACCTGGTGCTCGGCTTCGCCGCCGGCCTGATGCTCGGCGTGGTCGCCTTCGACCTGCTGCCCGAGGCCATCCACCAGGCGCCGGGCGAGGTGCACGGCGTGCCCCAGGCGCTGCTGATGTTCGCCGCCGGCTTCCTCACCATCCACGTGGTCGAGCGCGCCGTCGCCATCCACCGCGGCCACGAGGGCGAGTACGCCGAGCACACCCACGGCCACCAGCACGGCCACGCCCACCGCAGCGGGCACCAGGGCGTCGGCCTGACCGCCGCCCTGGCCCTGGTCGGGCACAGCGTGATGGACGGCTTCGCGATCGGCGCCGCCTTCCAGGCCGGCAGCACGGTCGGCACGGTGGTGGCCATCGCGGTGGTCGCGCACGACTTCGCCGACGGGTTCAACACGTACACGATCACCCGGCTGTACGGGAACAACCGGCGCCGGGCGCTGACCCTGCTCGCCGCCGACGCCCTGGCCCCGGTCTCCGGCGCCGCGATCACCCTGGCCTTCACCATCCCGGAGCACCTGCTCGGCCTCTACCTGGGCTTCTTCTCCGGCTTCCTGCTCTACCTCGCGACCTCCGACATCCTCCCCGAGGCGCACAGCCCGCACCCCTCGCGCAGCACCCTGCTGTGCACGGTGGCCGGAGTCGGCTTCATGTGGCTGGTCATCGGCTTCGCCACCTAGGAGCCCGCCCGGCGTCCCGGGACCGGCCGCCGCGCAAGGCCCGGCCCGGCCCGCGGGACACGCCTCAGCCCGGCAGGGCGCCCCAGCCGTCCCGCATCGCCGCCAGCGCCTCGGTGATGGCCGGCCGCCGGGAGGCCTGGCTGCGCCAGAGCGCGAACACCCGCCGGCTCGGCTGCGAGGCGACCGGGCGGGCCGCCACCCCGGCCGGCAGCGGGCCCCGGCCGAGCCGGGGCACCACGGCCATCCCCAGCCCGGCCGCGACCAGGGCGATCTGGGTCTCGAAGTCGCCGACCTGGTGGTGCACGTCCGGTTCCTCCCCGGCCTCGCGCAGGGTGCGGACCAGCCAGTCGTGGCAGATGTTGCCCGGCGGCACGCTGATCCAGCGCTGTCCGCGCAGCCGCTCCACCGGCACCGCGTCCAGCCCGGCCAGCTCGTCCCCGGCGGGCAGCACCAGGTCCACCGGGTCCGTCCCGAGGTCCAGCCGGGAGAGCCCCTCCTGCACCGGCAGCGGCACGGTCGGCCAGTCCTGCACCAGCGCCAGGTCCACCTCCCCGCGCGCCACCAGCTCCGCCGCCGGGTACGGGTCGCTCTCCAGCAGCCGTACGTCCAGCTCCGGGCAGCGCCGCCGCAGGTCGGCCAGCACCCCGGGCATCAGCCCGCGCGCCCCAGTCGCGAAGGCGGCCACCAGCAGCCGCCCGACCGCCCGGCCGCGCTGCTCCTCCAGCCGCACCTCGGCCTGCTCCACCAGCCCCAGGACGGCCCGCGCGGTGGCCGCCAGCTCCCGCGCCGCGTCGGTCAGCACCACGCCCCGGCCCTGCCGCTCCAGCAGCACCGTCCGGGTCTCCCGCTCCAGCTTGGCGATCTGCTGGGAGACCGCCGAGGGCGTGAAGCCGAGCGCGGCCGCCGCCCCGCCGACCGAGCCGTGCACCGACACCGCGTGCAGCGCCCGCAGGCGCCCCAGATCCATCATGCAGTGATCCTAAAGAATCCCGTTCAGTATTCATCGCTGGTGCTGAACGGTCCCGCGCCACCATGCTCGGCCCATGACCGCGATCCCCGCTGCACCGCAGGCCGCAGCCCCCGCCGCGTCGGCCGGCGCGAGCATGCGCCCCCGTCACATCGCCCTGGCCGTCCTGGTGGCCGCCGTGTGGGGCCTCAACTTCGTCCTCATCCACGTCGGCCTGGACAGCTTCCCGCCGCTGCTCTTCTGCGCCCTGCGGTTCGCCGTGGTCGCGGTGCCCGCGGTCTTCTTCGTCGGCCCGCCCCGGGTGGCCCGGCGCTGGGTGCTGGCGGTCGGCGTGGTGCTCGGGGTGGTCAAGTTCGGGCTGCTCTTCCTCGGCATGCACGCCGGGATGCCGGCCGGCCTCTCCTCCCTGGTGCTCCAGGGGCAGGCGGGGTTCACCGCGCTGTTCGCCGCCGTCCTGCTGCGCGAGCGCGCCGGCCGCCGGCGGCTGCTCGGCCTGGGCCTGGCCTTCGCGGGCATCGCCCTGAGCGCCCTCGACCAGGGCCTCGGCGGCCCGTTCGGGGCCTTCGTCCTGGTCGTGCTGGCCGCCGTCGCCTGGGGCCTGTCCAACGTGCTGACCCGCAGGGCCGCGCCGCCGGACGCGCTGCGCTGGATGGTCTGGGTCAGCGCGGTGCCGCCGCTGCCGCTGCTGGCCCTGTCCCTGCTGGTGGAGGGCCCCGACGCGGACCTGCGGGCACTCGGCGGGATGACGGCGGCCGGGCTCGGCGTGATCGGCTACGTCGGGCTGGTCTCCACCCTGTTCGGCTTCGTCGCCTGGAGCTACCTGCTGCGCAGCTACGACGCCACCGCGGTCGCGCCCTACTCGCTGCTGGTGCCGGTGTTCGGGATGTCCTCGGCCTGGCTGCTGCTCGGCGAGCGGGTCACCCCGACGGCCGCCGCGGCCGCCCTGCTGGTGATCGCCGGGATCGGGATCACCGCGCTGCGCCCGGGGGCGCCGTCCGCACTGGCGGCCCGGCTTCGAGGAAGCGCGCCTCGGCGGCCCGCAGCACTCGCAGCAGCACCTCCTCGTCCTCGGGGCTGACCTCGCCGAAGTAGTCCTGGGCGACCTCGTCCCGGACCTGGAGGATCCGCTCCACCGCCGCGCGCCCGTCCTCGGTCAGCAGGATCCGGACCGCCCGGCGGTCGGCCGGGTCGGGGCGGCGCTCGACCAGTCCGGCCTCCTCCAGCGCGTCGACGACCGTGGTGGCCGAGCGCGGGGCGATGTGCAGCTTGTCGGCGAGGTCGCTCAGCCGCATCGCCCGGTCCGGCGACTCGCAGCCGGGTACGTGGGCGAGCGTGCGCAGCGCCCGGGCCTGGCCGGGGGTGATGCCGTAGGGCTCCAGCCGCCAGCCGGTCTGCCGGCGGATCCGCTTGATCGCCCTGGTCATCGCGTCCGCCAGTTCGGCGGGGACGCCGGAGGTGCCGGGGACGCCGGAGATGCCGGGCTCGCCGGGCCGGAGGCCGGGGGAGGGGTCCGCCGGATCGTCGGTCGGCGTGGTGGTCATCGGCGGTCTCCTCGGCTGGGGTCGGCCCAAGCGTATCGGCCGGTCCCGGGCGTGTGGCCGACCGTGGAAAGTGCTCGGAGAAATATCTTGAGCTTAGCTCAGCATCTGCGTTACGGTACTTCCAAGTGAGGGGACCCTAAGTTCCCCTTCCCGATCCTGGAGTTCCCGTGCCCGTTTCCACCGCCCGCGTCGCCACCGACCGCCCCGCCCGCTACGCCAAGCAGCTCGCCGCCCACATGAGCAAGCGGATCGAGACCTCCTTCTCCCCGGAGACCGGCCACGGCACCCTGGTCTTCAAGGCCGGCACCGCCACCATGGAGGCCCGGCCGGACGCCCTGCTGCTCACCGTCGAGGGCGAGCGCCAGGACCTGGCCGGCCTGGAGGACGTGGTCGGCCGCCACCTCGTCCGCTTCGGCGCCCGCGACGAACTCGTCGTCGAATGGCACCGCGACAACGGCGAGACCGGCCTCGTCCACCGCAACGACGACGAGGACGCCCCCGAGCAGGGCACCCCCGAGGCCTGACCCCCGAGGCCTGACGCCCTCGGGCGCCGGGGAGGCCCGCCGCCCTCAGGCGCCCGGCCTCGGCAGCCGGCGGTCCAGCGCCCACAGCATCAGGACGGCCAGGCACCAGCTCGCCAGCACGTCCAGCAGCCAGTGGAAGTCGCTCCACACCAGCCCCGCGCCCACGCCGAGCGTCAGCACCACCGCGCCCACGGTCAACCCCCGGGCCGTCCGCCGACCCGCCGCCCGGGCCAGCAGCAGCGCCGCCACCCCGTACGAGATGGTCGCCGTCGCGGTGTGCCCGGACGGGTACCAGCCCCACTGCCCAGGCAGCAGCGGGTCCCCGAGCGGGCCCGGCCGGGCGAACCCGGCCTTCGCCGGGACCACCAGCAGCGGGATCAGCAACGACGTCAGCGCCGCCACCGGCAGCGGCAGCCACCAGCGCACCGCCCCCGCCCGACGCCACCACCAGGCGGCCAGCCCACCGGCCGCCAGCAGCACCGGGACGGCGGGCACCCCGTCGCCCAGGTTCGACAGCAGGTGGCCCAGGTCGTCCAGCAGGGCGCTCGGGTGATCACGGTGGGACGTCCGGACGGCCGCGCGCACCCAGCGGTCCACCCCCAGCAGCGGCCCGTCCACCGCCACCTGCCAGGACACCACCAGCAGCACCACCGCCGCGACCACCGGCACCGCCACCGACCGGGCCACCCGGCCCGGAACGGCGGACAGCCGCCCCGGAGCAGGGGGGAGAGCTCCGGGGCGGCTCTGATGATCGCCGTTCCGTGCGCCCCGGGGGGTGTGGGTCGGACGGTCGGTCGATCGGCCTTCGGTGGGTGCCACCCCTCCCGGGGTGGACCGGTTGTCCTCGCGAGGCCCGCGCGGACCGGCCCCTCCGGGAGGCCCCGCGGACGGCCCCGCCAACGGCTGGGGCTCGCTGTCCATCGGTGATGACACTACGTCAACCGCCCTTCCCGACCGAGCGCCTCCAGCGATTCCGCACATCATCTTCACCCCGCCCCGGAGGCCCTCCGGACGGTCCCCCCGATGATGCCCGACCACCCGGGCGGCATGCGAAAACCGCCCGGGGACTGTCCGGACGGGCAGCCGGGAACCGGACGGAAAACCGAACGGCCCGCGAGGACCAGAGGTCCCCACGGGCCGTTCAGCGCTGTCCGGACAACCCTCCGGCGGGGGGTTTCACGACCTGACGGGCGACACCGCTCAGGCGGCGGCGAACGCCGCCTCCAGGATGTCCAGGCCCTCGTTCAGCAGGTGCTCCGGCATGACCAGCGGCGGCAGGAAGCGCAGCACGTTGCCGTAGGTGCCGGCGGTCAGCACCACCAGGCCCTCGGCGTGGCAGGCCTTGGCGATGGCCGCGGTGACCTCCGTGTTCGCCTCCTTGGTGCCCGGCTTCACCAGCTCGACGGCGACCATCGCGCCGCGGCCGCGGACCTCGCCGATGACGTCGAACTTCTCCTGCATGGCCCGCAGGCGGCCCAGCATGACCTCGCCGATCCGCTGCGCCTTGCCGACGAGGTCCTGCTCCTTCATGGTCTCGATCGAGCCCAGCGCGGCGGCACAGGCCACCGGGTTGCCGCCGTAGGTGCCACCCAGGCCACCCGCGTGCGCGGCGTCCATGATCTCGGCGCGACCCGTCACCGCGGCCAGCGGCAGACCGCCGGCGATGCCCTTGGCGGTGGTGATCAGGTCCGGGACGATGCCCTCGTCCTCGCACGCGAACCACTGGCCGGTGCGGCAGAAGCCGGTCTGGATCTCGTCGGCGACGAACACGATGCCGTTCGCCTTCGCGAACTCCACGATCGCCGGCAGGAAGCCCTTGGCCGGCTCGATGAAGCCGCCCTCGCCCTGGATCGGCTCGATGATGATCGCGGCGACGTTCTCGGCGCCGATCTGCTTGTTGATCATGTCGATCGCCTGCGCGGCGGCCTCGGCGGCGCAGTTCTCCGCGCCCGTCAGCCAGCGGTACGGGTAGGCCACCGGCACCCGGTGGATCTCCGGGGCGAACGGACCGAAGCCCTGCTTGTACGGCATGTTCTTCGCCGTCAGGCCCATGGTCAGGTTGGTGCGGCCGTGGTAGCCGTGGTCGAACACCACGACGGCGGTCCGCTTGGTGTACGCGCGGGCGATCTTCACCGCGTTCTCGACCGCCTCGGCGCCCGAGTTGAACAGCGCCGTGCGCTTGTCGTGGTCACCCGGGGTCAGCTCGTTCAGCTGCTCGGCGACGGCCACGTAACCCTCGTACGGGGTCACCATGAAACAGGTGTGGGTGAAGGCGGCCAGCTGCTCGCTCGCCCGGGCCACCACGGCCTCGGCGCTGTTGCCGACGTTGGTCACGGCGATGCCGGAACCGAAGTCGATCAGCGAGTTGCCGTCCACGTCCTCCAGCACGCCGCCGTTGGCACGGGTGACGTACACCGGCAGGGTGGTGCCGACACCGGCCGCCACCGCACCCAGCTTGCGGGCCTGCAGCTCCTGCGACTTCGGACCCGGGATCGCGGTGACCAGGCGGCGCTCCTGCGGGAGCGGCGTTACGGCGCTCATGGGGTATCTCCAGACTTCTCGGCTCGGTGCTTCGCAGGCTACGGCCGCCCTCCCCGACCGGGCATGCGCCACTCGGTAGCACTGCGCCGTCCGACTTGTCCGGCACGGCCAGCCCGAGCGCCACGACTACCCGCAGACCCCGCTCCACTACCCTGAGCGCGGGCGTGTCGCCGGTACGGCGGCATGGGTATGGCGGCACCGACGGCGGTCGGGCCGGGCGGGCGAGGGAGCGGGGCCGTACATGGCACAGGACGGGTCACACCACCAGGTCGACCACACCACCACCAGACCCCCGACCCCCCTCCCCCACCAACGCCCGGCCACCGCCCCCGGCGGGGCCTTCGACCTCGCCGCCTGGGCCACCGCCCCGCGCCCCGAGGCCGAACCCGGCGTCTACCGCCTCGGCTACCGCCGCATCGACCCGGAACGCGCGGAGGCCGCCCGCGTCCCCACCTGGCCGCTGCTGCTGCGGGCGGCGCTCAACGCGGTGGTGGGGTGGCTGGCCTTCGTCTACGGCACCCAGCTGGTGCTCCGCCTGATCGTGATCACCGTGTGGATCGATCACCCCACCGAGACCCTGGTGACCGTCGTCGGTGTGTCGGTGAACGTCGTCGTGGCCGCTGCGGTCATCAAGGTTTTCGGCCGGATGGGCCGCTGGCCCGAGGTCTGGCGCCGCTACGCCGCCCCGCTGCTGTCGCGGACGGTGACGCAGGTGGAGCCCGCCGAGGAGGACGGGGCGGTGGTGGAGGCGGCTCGGGGGCGGGACCCGTGGGACGGGCTGCGGCAGGGCGGGGCGTTCGAGGCGGCGGCGCGGCTGGAGGCCGAGGCGGTCGGCGACGTCGACTACGTGCGGATCCAGCGCGCCTGGGAGTCCGCGCAGGCGGACCCGGCGTTCGTGCCCGCGTTCACGGAGCAGGTGGCCGCGCGCGGCGCGGCGGCCTTCGCCCACCCGTCCGAGGCGCGTGAGCTGCCCGGCCGGGTGCGGCGGCACGACCTGCTGCTGGGCCAGGTCTGCCTCGGTGTGGCGCAGGACGTGCCGAAGAACCCGCTGAACCACCGCGCGGCGGACTTCGCACTGGACCCGGCGGTGCTGGGCACCTCGCTGCTGGCGGTCGGCCCGGCCGGGACGGGGAAGACGGCCCGGCTGGGCCGGCCGGTGGCCGAGGCGCTGTGCCTGCAGGCGCTGGCCGGTACCGCGTGCGCGGTGGTGGTCGGGGCGGCGGACGCCGACCTGGGCCCGGACTCCTGGTACGACGTGGTGATCGCGCCCGGTGACCAGGCCTCGGTGTACGGGCTGGACCTGTACGGCGCGGCGCAGGACCCGGACGAGGCCGCGGCCCGGCTGGCCGACGCCCTGCTGCCGGACGAGCTGACCGCCCGCGCGGAGAACGCCCGGACGGCGCTGCAGCAGGTGGTGGGCCCGTTCCACGCCGCCTACCGCCGCTACCCGGGGGTGCGCGAGCTGCGGGCCCTGCTGGGCGGCGAGCCGGACGCGCTGGCGGCGCTGGTGAAGGCGCTCGGCACGGCGGGCCGGCTGGCCGCGTACGAGCGGGACCTGGAGTACCGGGAGCGCCAGCGGGGCCGGGCGGACGACCCGGGGGCGCTGCTGGCGGACCGGCTGGGGCTGCTGGAGCGGCCCGCCTTCGAGGGGGCCTTCGCGACCGACGGAACGGGCCGTCCCCCGTTCGCGATGCGGGTGCTGGACCATCCGCTGCGGGTGCGGGTGAAGCTGCCCGAGCGCAGCCACCCGGAGGCGGCCCGGATGCTGTCCCGGCTGGTGGTGGGGCAGTTCGTGCAGGCGGCCGGTGCGCGGGAGGACCGTTCGCTGTTCGCCGGGCTGGTGGTGGACGACGCCTCGGCGGCGCTGGACTCCGGCACCGTCCGCGGTCTGCAGCGGATGCGCGGCGCGAACGCGGGCGCGGTGCTGCTGCTGCGCACCCTGGTGGACCTGCCGGAGGCGCTGCGGGCGCCGCTGTTCGGCGCGGTGGGCTGCCGGGTGGCCTTCCCCGGGATCGCGCCCTGGGACGGGCGGCTGTTCTCGGAGGCCTGGGGGACGCACCTAGTGCAGGAGACCGCGGTGACCCACACCCCCGACACCTCCGGTGGGGTGGTGCGGCGGGCCGGGCGGCTGGGGCGGAAGGCGTTGTCGGGGACGACGGCGCAGACGGAGTCGGTGACGACGCGGGACGTGGAGCGGCTCAGGTGGTCGCCGTCGGATCTGGCGCACGCGTTGCCGGCCGGGCACGCGGTGGTGTCGTTGACGGCGGTGTCGGGGGAGCAGGTTCCGCCGCTGCTGGTGGATCTCCGGGGCTGACGCGGGCGGGCGGTAGAAGTCGCCTCGGAGGTGGATTCGGCAGTGCCGGTTGTCCGGGGCGTCCATAATGAAGGGGAGAGACCCTCACCAGTCCCACTGCCCTCTCCTCGCCCGGCCGCAACGGCGCGGTCAGGTCGACCCTCCGAAGGTGCCATGCCCCCCACACTCGCCTCCGTCGTCCGCAACAGTTCGCTCCACCTGACGGTGCTCGCCGGTGCGGACCACCTGGAGCGGCCGGTCCGCTGGGTGCACACCAGCGAGCTGGACGACCCGACGCCGTTCCTGGAGGGTGGCGAGCTGCTGCTCACCACCGGTATCAAGCTGGGCCGCACGGCGGCGCAGTTGCAGGCGTACGTGCACCGGCTGGCCGATGCCGGGGTGGTCGGGCTGGGTCTGGGGGTGGGCCTGTCGCACACCGAGGTGCCGCAGCCGCTGGTGGACGCGGCGCAGCAGCGGGGTCTGCCGTTGCTGCGGGTGCCGGAGCCGACGCCGTTCATCGCGATCAGCAAAGTGGTGTCGGCGGCGCTGGCCGCGGAGCAGTACGAGGCGGTGACGACGAGCTTCGAGGCGCAGGAGGAGCTGACCCGGGCGGCGCTGGGCAAGGACGGCACGACGGCCGTGGTGCGCCGGCTGGCGGCCCGGCTGGGGGGCTGGGCGGCGCTGTACGACGGCTCGGGCGCGCTGTCGGTGGTGGCGCCGGACTGGGCGGCGCGCCGGGCGGGGCGGCTGGCGGCGGAGGTGGACCGGCTGCGTCGGCGGCCGGCGCCGTCGAGTGCCGCGCTGCAGGGGCGGTCGCCGGGGATAGACACGGCGGACGAGGACTACGTGGTGGTCCAGTCGCTGGGGGCGGACCGGCGGGCCCGGGGTTTCCTGGCGGTCGGGACCGAGGACCGGATCACGCCGACCGAGCGGTACGTGCTGAACGCGGCGGTGGCGCTGCTGACGCTCACCCTGGAGCGTTCGCGCGAGCTGCGGCAGGCCGAGGAGCGGATGGGCGCGGCGCTGCTGCGGATGGTGCTGGCGGGCGAGGTGGCGACGGCCCGGCAGGTGGCGGTGGGGCTGTTCGGCGGTCTGCCGGAGGGTACGACGAGGGTTCTGGTGGCCGGGGCGGGGCCGAACGCGGACGCCGCGGAGGCCTTGGTGGAGCTGGGGGACCGGGCCGAGCAGGCGGGTGCCCGGGTGGGCGAGAAGCTGCTGGTGGCGCGGGAGGACGGTGCGCACGGGCCTCGGCTGGTGGTGCTGGCGCTGGACAACGGCGCGGTGCACCGGGCCTGCCTGGGGGTGGTGGAGGAGCACGAGGGCCTGTCGCTGGGCGTCTCGGCGCCGGCCGCGCTGGAGGAGGCCGGTACGGCGCACGCGCAGGCGGAGCGGGCGTTGGCGGTGGCCCTGCGCGGTGGTCGCCGGGCGGTGGACCACGAGGAGGTCGGCGCGGGGTCGCTGCTGCCGCTGCTCGGTGAGGACGCGGTGACGGCGTTCGCGGAGGGGCTGCTGCGGCCGCTGCGCGATCACGACCGGACGGCCCGCGGGGACCTGGTGGCCTCGCTGCGGGCGTGGCTGTCGCGGCACGGGCAGTGGGACGCCGCCGCGGCGGACCTGGGGGTGCACCGGCACACGCTGCGCTACCGGATGCGGCGGGTCGAGGAGCTGCTGGGCCGTTCGCTGGACGACACGGACGTGCGGATGGAGCTGTGGCTGGCGCTGCGCTCCGGCGAGGAGTAGCGGGCCCGGCTGGACGCGGTGGAGTGGCTCCGGGGCGGAACGCTCCTAGTCGGCCAATCCGGTCGGCCGCTCCGCGCACCTACCCTCGGGTTCGGGTCCCACGCCCGTGGGCCGTACGACGACGAGGAGAGGGCCGGTACCACGGTGACCACCACGTACGATTTCTGGCTCGCCGGCCGCCGGGCGAGCGGTGACGCCGCCTTCGAGGTGCACAACAGCTGGGACGGCCGTCTGGTCGGCCGGGTCAGCGTGCCGACCGAGGCCCAGGTCGAGGAGGCGCTGGACGCCGCCGTGGCCGCGCTGCCGGTGTTCGCCGCGACGCCGGCGCACCAGCGGGCCGCCGCCCTGGACCACGTGGCCAAGCGGCTGGCGGAGCGCACCGAGGAGCTCGCCCAGCTGATCACGGCCGAGAACGGCAAGCCGGTCAAGTGGGCCCGCGGCGAGGTCGGCCGCGCGGTGTCGGTCTTCCGCTGGGCCGCCGAGGAGGCGCGCCGCACCAACGGCGAGACGATGCGGCTGGACACCGACCCGGGCGGCGTGGGCCGCTTCGCGGTGGTGCGCCGCTTCCCGCGCGGTGTGGTGCTGGGGATCGCCCCGTTCAACTTCCCGCTGAACCTGGTCGCCCACAAGGTCGCCCCGGCGATCGCGGTCGGCGCCCCGATCATCCTCAAGCCGGCCCCGGCGACGCCGCTGTCGGCGATGGTGCTGGGCGAGATCCTGGCCGAGACGGACCTGCCGGCCGGCTCCTGGTCGATCCTGACGGTGCCGAACGAGCGGATGCCGGCCCTGGTGCAGGACCCGCGCGTGCCGGTGATCTCCTTCACCGGTTCGGACAAGGTCGGCTACCAGATCATGGACTCGGTGCCGCGCAAGCACACCACCCTGGAGCTGGGCGGCAACGCCGCGGCCGTGGTGCTGGCGGACTGGTCCTCGGAGGCGGACCTGGACTGGGCGGCGACCCGGATCGCGATGTTCGCGAACTACCAGGGCGGCCAGTCCTGCATCTCGGTGCAGCGGGTGATCGCCGACGCGTCGGTGTACGACGCGCTGGTGGAGAAGGTCGTGGCGAAGGTCGCGGCGCAGGTCACCGGTGACCCGAACGACGACGCGACGGACGTCGGCCCGCTGGTCGACGAGAACGCCGCGAAGCGGGTGGAGTCCTGGGTGGACGACGCGGTCGCCAAGGGCGCCAAGCTGCTCGCCGGCGGCACCCGCGAGGGCGCGACGTACGCCCCGACCGTGCTGGCCGAGCTGCCCGCCGACGCGATCCTGGCCAAGGCCGAGGTGTTCGGCCCGGTGCTGTCGCTGCACCGGGTGGAGGGCGTCGAGGAGGCCTTCGCGGCGGTCAACGACTCGCCGTTCGGCCTGCAGGCGGGCGTGTTCACCCACGACCTGCAGACCGCCTTCCGGGCGCACCGGGAGCTGGAGGTCGGCGGTGTGATCATCGGCGACGCGCCGTCCTACCGGGCCGACCAGATGCCGTACGGCGGCGTCAAGGACTCCGGTGTCGGCCGTGAGGGCGTCAAGTACGCGATGGACGACTACACCGTCGAGAAGGTCATGGTGCTGACCGGCCTCGACCTCTGAGGGACCGCTCGCCGCGGGGCCCGGTCCGGGACGGACCCGGCCCCCCGGCGCGTTCAGGCGCCGTGGCCGGCCGCGGCGGCGACCGCCTCGGCGACGGTGGCGTTCCCGGCGACCAGTTCCAGGGTCTGCCCGGCGGTGCCGGGTTCGTGCAGCAGGGCGGCCAGGACGGCGGCCACGTCGGCCCGGTCGACCGCGCCGCGGCCGACGGCGGGGGCGAGGCGGACCAGGCCGGTGCCGGGGCCGTCGGTGAGCCGCCCGGGGCGCAGCACCGTCCAGTCCAGCGAGGTGCGGGCGCGTACGGCGTCGTCGGCGGCGCCCTTGGCCCGCAGGTAGGTCTCGAAGACCTCGTCGGCGGGGTGGTGGGCGGCCGCGTCGGCACCCATCGAGGAGACCATGAGGTAGCGCCGGACGCCGGCGAGTTCGGCGGCGTCGGCGAGCAGGACGGCGGCGTCGCGGTCGACGCTGTTCTTGCGGGCGGCGCCGCTGCCGGGGCCGGCGCCGGCGGCGAAGACCACCGCGTCGGTGTCGGCGAGCAGGGCGGCGAGCTGCGGGGCGGTGGCGGACTCCAGGTCGAGCAGCAGCGGCTCGGCGCCGGCCTCGACGAGGTCCGGGGCCTGTTCGGGGCGGCGGATGATCCCGGCGGGGCGGTCGCCGCGGTCGGCGAGCAGCCGTTCGAGCCCGAGCGCGATCTGTCCGTGGCCCCCGGCGATGACGGTACGCATGGGTCCGACGGTAGCCCGGGTGTGCCGGGGGCGTCCTGGGAAAGGTCTCGGACAGGACACAATGGGCGCATGACTTCGCTCGCCCACCCGCAGCTGCGTTTCACGCCCACCGTGGCGGACCCCTCCGGCCCCCGGGAGCTGGTGATCCTCGGTTCCACCGGGTCGATCGGCACCCAGGCCGTCGACGTCGTGCTCCGCAACCCGGACCGGTTCCGGGTGGTCGCGCTGTCGGCGGCCGGCGGCCGGGTGGAGCTGCTGGCCGAGCAGGCGCTGCGGCTGGGCGTGCACACCGTGGCGGTGGCCGATCCGGCGGCGGAGCCGGCGCTGCGCGAGGCGCTGGCCGCGAAGGCGGCGGGCCGGCCGCTGCCGGCCGTGCTGGTGGGGCCGGACGCGGCGACCGAGCTGGCCGCGGTGGAGTGCCACTCGGTGCTGAACGGCATCACCGGTTCGATCGGCCTGCGGCCGACGCTGGCCGCGCTGCGGGCGGGCCGGGTGCTGGTGCTGGCCAACAAGGAGTCGCTGATCGTCGGCGGTCCGCTGGTGAAGGCGGTGGCGAAGCCGGGCCAGATCGTGCCGGTGGACTCCGAGCACGCGGCGCTGTTCCAGGCGCTGGCGGGCGGCACCCGGGCCGAGGTCCGCAAGCTGGTGGTGACGGCGAGCGGCGGTCCGTTCCGCACCCGGACCAGGGAGCAGCTGGCCGGGGTGACCCCGCAGGAGGCGCTGGCGCACCCGACCTGGGCGATGGGCCCGGTCGTCACGATCAACTCGGCCACCCTGGTGAACAAGGGCCTGGAGGTGATCGAGGCGCACCTGCTGTACGACGTGCCGTTCGACCGGATCGAGGTCGTGGTCCATCCGCAGTCGGTGGTGCACTCGATGGTGGAGTTCACCGACGGTTCGACGCTGGCGCAGGCGAGCCCGCCGGACATGCGGATGCCGATCGCGCTGGGTCTGGGCTGGCCGGACCGGGTGCCGGGAGCGGCGCCCGCCTGTGACTGGACCAAGGCCGCGACCTGGGAGTTCTTCCCGCTGGACGACGAGGCCTTCCCGGCCGTCGAGCTGGCCCGTGAGGTGGGCACCCTGGGCGGAACGGCGCCGGCGGTGTTCAATGCGGCGAACGAGGAGTGCGTGGAGGCCTTCCTGAAGGGCCGCCTCGCCTTCACCGGGATCGTGGACACTGTTGCCAAGGTCGTGGCCGAGCACGGACAGCACGACGGTCGGACGGCCGCGGCGGGAACTTCCCTGACCGTCGAGGACGTCCTGCACGCGGAGGACTGGGCCCGTGCCCGGGCCCGCGAGCTGGCGGCGGGCTGACGTCCTCGCCTCCGGCGGCGGTGCCCGGCACGACCGGGACCGCGGTACGGCACGGATCGCGGTACGACGAGACGATGAGCGGAGCGGCATGACGGAGGACCAGCGGTGGCAACGGTTTTGACGGTGGTCGGCATCCTGGTCTTCGTGGTCGGATTGCTCGTCTCGATCGCCTGGCACGAGCTCGGCCACCTCTCCACGGCCAAGCTCTTCGGCATCCGGGTGCCCCAGTACATGGTCGGCTTCGGCCCGACCATCTGGTCGCGCCGGAAGGGCGAGACCGAGTACGGGATCAAGGCGATCCCCTTCGGCGGGTACATCCGGATGATCGGGATGTTCCCGCCGGGCGAGGACGGCCGGATCACCAAGCGCAGCAGCTCGCCCTGGCGGTCCATGATCGAGGACGCCCGTGAGGCCTCCTACGAGGAGCTCCAGGAGGGCGACGAGACCCGGCTGTTCTACACCCGCAAGCCCTGGAAGCGGGTCATCGTCATGTTCGCCGGGCCGTTCATGAACCTGGTCCTGGCGTTCGGGCTGTTCCTGACGGTCATGATGGGCTTCGGCGTCACCATGGCGGTGCCGACCATCGGCTCGGTCGCCCAGTGCGTGGTCAAGGCCGGTCAGCCGACCGACACCTGCCCCGCCGACGCGCCCAAGACCCCGGCCAACGAGGTGGGTCTGCGCCAGGGGGACAAGGTGCTCTCCTTCGACGGCGACCGGATCCGCGACTACGACCAGCTCCAGGCGGACATCCGGAAGTCGGCGGGCAAGCAGGTGGCGATCGTCGTGGAGCGCGGCGGCCAGCAGCTCACCTTCACGCCCACCATCGCCGTCAATGACGTGCAGAAGTACGACGGCAACGGGGTGCCGGAGAAGGGCCGGACCGTCCAGGCCGGGTTCCTCGGGTTCACCCCGAAGAGCGAAACGGTCCAGCTCGGCCTCGGGCAGTCGGTCGACCGGATGTACGACATGGCCGAGAACGGGGTGAAGTCGCTGGCCGCCCTGCCCGGCAAGATCCCGGGCCTGTGGAACGCCGTCGTCGGCGACGCCCCGCGCGACCCGGACTCGCCGATCGGCATGGTCGGCGCCGCCCGGGTCAGCGGCGAGGTGTTCTCCCTGCACGAGTCGGCCGCCCAGCGGATCGCGATCTTCGTGAACCTGCTGGCCGGCATCAACCTGTCGCTCTTCCTGTTCAACATGCTGCCGCTGCTGCCGCTGGACGGCGGCCACATCGCGGGCGCGGTCTGGGAGTCGGTCCGCCGCCGGTTCGCACAGCTGTTCCGGCGGCCCGATCCGGGCCCGTTCGACGTCGCCAAGCTGATGCCGGTCGCGTACGTCGTGGCCAGCATCTTCATCGGGTTCACCCTGCTGGTGATGGTGGCCGACCTGGTGAACCCGGTGAAGATCGGCTAGGACGTTCGGGTACGGCGGGTGTGCTGGGCCCCCGGACCGTGCCGTACCGTGGAGGCCGGGTGCGCGATCGTGGCGCGCCCGGCCTCGGCCGTCCCAACGGCCGGGCGGTCGATCCACACCTCAACCCCGGGGAACCCTGCGCACATGACCGCGATCTCGCTCGGTATTCCGTCCCTGCCGCTCAAGCCACTGGCCAAGCGCCGGTACTCCCGGCAGATCATGGTCGGCAACGTGCCGGTCGGCGGCGACGCACCCGTCTCCGTGCAGTCGATGACCACCACCGTGACCGCCGACATCAACGCCACGCTGCAGCAGATCGCGGAACTGACCGCGTCCGGCTGCCAGATCGTCCGCGTCGCCTGCCCGTCCCAGGACGACGCCGACGCGCTGCCGATCATCGCCAAGAAGTCGAAGATCCCGGTCATCGCGGACATCCACTTCCAGCCCAAGTACGTCTTCGCGGCGATCGACGCCGGCTGCGCGGCGGTGCGCGTCAACCCGGGCAACATCAAGGCCTTCGACGACAAGGTCGGCGAGATCGCCAAGGCCGCCAAGGACGCCGGGGTGCCGATCCGGATCGGCGTCAACGCCGGCTCGCTCGACAAGCGGCTGCTGGAGAAGTACGGCCGCGCCACCCCCGAGGCGCTGGTCGAGTCCGCCCTCTGGGAGTGCTCGCTGTTCGAGGAGCACGACTTCCGCGACATCAAGATCTCGGTCAAGCACAACGACCCGGTCGTGATGATCAACGCCTACCGCCAGCTCGCCGCCGCCTGCGACTACCCGCTGCACCTGGGCGTCACCGAGGCCGGTCCGGCCTTCCAGGGCACCATCAAGTCCGCGGTCGCCTTCGGCGCGCTGCTCGCCGAGGGCATCGGCGACACCATCCGGGTCTCGCTGTCGGCCCCGCCGGCCGAGGAGATCAAGGTCGGCAACCAGATCCTGGAGTCGCTCGGGCTGCGCGAGCGCGGCCTGGAGATCGTCTCCTGCCCGTCCTGCGGCCGCGCCCAGGTCGACGTCTACAAGCTCGCGGAGGAGGTCACCGCCGGGCTGGAGGGCATGGAGGTGCCGCTGCGGGTCGCCGTCATGGGCTGCGTCGTGAACGGGCCGGGCGAGGCCCGCGAGGCCGACCTCGGGGTCGCCTCCGGCAACGGCAAGGGCCAGATCTTCGTCAAGGGCCAGGTGATCAAGACCGTTCCCGAGTCGAAGATCGTCGAGACCCTGATCGAGGAGGCGCTCAAGCTCGCCGAGCAGATGCAGGGGGAGGGCGTCGAGGCCGGTTCGCCGACCGTCGTCGCCGCGGAGTGACCGCCGAGCGGTCACGTCCTCGCGGGGTGGCCGCCCAGCGGTCACGTCGTCGCGGGGTGGCCGCCGAGCGGTCCGAGCGCGGGTGCAGCGAAGTTTTCCGGAAGCGGGGCCGTCCGTTCGCGGACGGCCCCGCGGCCGTAGCCGGGTGGGGCCACGGAGTAGGGTGCGGCCAGAGTCGTCTCAGTGAGGTGCTGTCTCGATGATCGATCGAGGTGTGATGCTCCCCAGCTCCTTCCAGGCCGCCCGGGCGCTGGCCACCACCCGCGTGCTGGAACCGCCCGACCTGGCGGACGCCCTGGAGATCCTCCACCGCGACCCGGTCGCCAACGCCTTCGTCGCGACCCGGGTCGAGGCCGTCGGGCTGGACCCGTGGCGGCTCGGCGGGGAGATGTGGGGCTGGTACGGCGCGGACGGCGTGCTCGACGCCCTCTGCTACGCCGGGGCGAACCTCGTCCTGGTCAACGCCGGGCCGCAGGCCGTCGCCGCCTTCGCGGAGCGGGCCCGGCGGCAGGGCCGGCGCTGCTCCTCGATCGTCGGACCGGCCGGGGCGACCGCCGCCTTCTGGGCGCTGCTGGAACGGAGTTGGGGCCCCGCACGCGAAGTCCGGGGCCACCAGCCGCTGTTGGCGACCTCCTCGCCGTCCGCGGAGATCGCGCCCGACCCGCTGGTACGCCGGGTGCGGCGCACCGAGGTGGAGGCGCTGATGCCCGCCTGCGTGGCGATGTTCACCGAGGAGGTGGGGGTGTCGCCGCTGGCCGGCGACGGCGGGCTGCTCTACCAGGCCCGGGTGGCCGAACTCGTCACCACCGGGCGGTCGTTCGCGCGCTTCGCCGAGGACGGCCGGGTGGTGTTCAAGGCCGAGATCGGAGCCGTGACCCAGGGGGCCTGCCAGATCCAGGGCGTCTGGGTGGCGCCCGAGCACCGCGGCCAGGGGCTGTCCGAGACCGGGATGGCGGCCGTGCTGGACGTCGCGCTGCGCGAGGTGGCGCCGGTGGTCTCGCTGTACGTCAACGACTACAACCTGCGGGCGCGGGCCGCGTATCGACGGGTCGGGTTCCGGGAGGTCGGGGCCTTCATGAGCGTGCTGTTCTGACCTCCTTCCGGGGGCGGTGGGTCGGGGGTGCGGTGGGGTCGGTGGGTCGGTGGGGCCCGGGCGCTTCCGGGGTGCCCGGGCGCGGGGCGGTGTTGTGGCGCGGTTCGCCGGTGTTTCGCCGGTTGTTGGGTTCCGATCTTCGGCCGCGCCAGGGGGCCGCTGGTAGTAACGTCCGGAGCATGGATCAGCTGACCGGGGTGACGATCGAGGCCATCGACCTCGCGGCCTGGGCGCCGCAGGCGCTGGAGGTCCAGGCGGTGGCGTTCGGGCTGACGCCCGAGGAGGTCGCGGTCCGGCTGCACATCGTCGGGCGGCACGCCCGGCAGCCCGGGGTGATCGCCTTCGGGGCGATGAGCGGCGGCCGGCTGGTCGGGTTCGGGTACGGGATGCCGAACCAGCGGGACCACTGGTGGAGCACCGTCATCGAGCCGTACCTGACCGCCCGGGGCTACGGGGACTGGCTGGACGGCGTGTTCGCGGTCACCGAACTGCACGTGCTGCCGGAGTTCCAGGGCCAGGGCGTGGGCTCGCGGCTGATCCGGCTGCTGTGCGAGGGCTCGGGCCTGGAGCGCAGCATCCTGTCGGCGATCGACGCGGAGACACCGGCCCGGCGGCTCTACCGGGCGCTGGGCTACCAGGACCTGGCCCGGGCGGTGCGGTTCCCGGCGACGGACCGGCTGTACGCGGTGATGGGGGCGCGGTTGCCGTTGCGGTAGCGGTTGCCGTTGCCGTTGCCGTTGCCGTAGCGGTGGCCCGGGGGGTCGGTCCTAGTCGGAGAGGTGACCGGCGAGTTCCAGGTGGAGTTCGGCGTCCTCGTGGCGGCTCGTGGCCAGTGCGCGAAGGGCCAGGTCGACGGCGCGGAACAGGGCCCAGCCGCGCAGGCGGTCCCGGTCGACGTCGAGGGCGTCGGCGAGCTGTTGGAGCCTGCGGCGGACCGCGGCCGGGGCGCCGGGGGAGCCGATCAGGGTGTCCGCGCGGTCCAGGGCGAGGCGGGCCAGGTCGTAGGCGCGCTCGCCGGTCAGCGGGCGGGGGTCGATGGCCAGCCAGGGGGCGCGGTCGGCGGCGAGCACGTTGCCGTGGTGGAAGTCGCCGTGCAGCAGGAGGTTCTCGTCGGCGGAGGCGGTCAGGGCCCGGGCGGTGGCGAGGGCCTCGTCGATGAGGGGCTGGGCGGCGGCTGCGGCGGGGTGGGTGCGGTGCTCTGCGAGGCGGGCGGCGGTGTCCGTGACGCGGTCGGCGAGGGTGGGGAGTTCGGGGCCGGCGGGCTGTGCGGGGCTGGTGGGCAGCGCGGGGCCGGCAGGTGGTTCGACCCAGAGGCGGTGCAGCAGGCTGGTGGCCTCCAGCATCGCCTTGGCCTCGGCGAGGGAACGCAGCGGGATGTCGCCGTGCAGGCGCTCCAGGAGGAGGACTCCCGCGTCGGGGTCGGCGTCGAGCAGCAGGACGGCGCCGCGGCCGGCCCAGTGGGTGAGCGCGGTGTGCTCGTGGGCGGTCTCGGGGGTGACCAGTCCGGCCTTGAGGACGGCGGGGGAGAGGTCGTCGCGGTGGACGTACGCGATCAGGCTGAGGCTGCCGCCGGGGTCCAGGGTGCGTTCGAGGGTGAGGTTCCAGCGGGCCAGATGGGTGGTGGCCGCGGTCGGCAGAGCGGCGAGCCATTGGCGGCCGGGCTCGCCGTGGGTGGCGGTGACGGTGGTCGTCAGCCGGGTGGGGACGGTGATCTTTGGGGCGGGTCCGGACATGGGTCCATTGTCGGGGCTTGTGGGGGCCGCTGCGCGGGGCTGGGGTGTGGGGGTGGGCTTTCGGGAGGGTGGGTGGGTCCGGGGGCGGTTCC
>NZ_JBHJWG010000068.1:0-31622 GCF_042266305.1 Kitasatospora sp. NPDC056076 | reverse complement strand
AGGAATCTCCAACCCCGATCAGACGATCGAGGCCGGGGATGTCAACATATCTGGCGTTGACTTTTGGCACGCTGTTGAGTTCTCAAGGAACGGACACTTCCTTCGGGCCGCCTTCCAGCGGGCCCTCCGGGCGCTTCGTTCTTTCGTGTTTCAAGCTTATCAGATGTTTTCCGCTCCGTTTTCCGGAGTTTCATTCATCCGATTTGGCTTTTGCCTTTCGGCGCTCCCGAACTCTACCAGAGTTTCTCGGTCCGTTTTCCCGGTAGTTCTCGAATTCGCATTCGTATTCGAGGACTTCCTTGGGGCTCGTCCCGTGGGGCAACCCGGAGAACATTACGCACCGGGTCGCCCCACGTCAAACCAGCCTCAGCGGGGCCGGACGAGGGTCTGGAGCGGGGCTCAGACCTCGACGACGACCGGCAGGATCATCGGCCGGCGGCGGTAGTTGTCCGCGACCCACTTGCCGATGGTCCGGCGGACGAGCTGCTGCACCTGGCGGGGCTCCAGCACGCCGTCGCTCGCCGAGCGGTCCAGGGCCTCCTGGAGCTTGGCGACGACCGGCACGAAGGCGTTGTCGTCGATGCCGGAGCCGCGGGCCTGGATGGTCGGGCTGCCGACCAGCTTGCCGTTGGTCGTGTCGACCGCGACGAAGACCGAGATGAAGCCCTCCTCGCCGAGGATCCTGCGGTCCTTGAGCGAGGCCTCGGTGATGTCGCCGACCGAGGCGCCGTCGACGTAGACGTAGCCGGCCCGGACCTTGCCGACGATCCGGGCGACGCCCTTCTCCAGGTCGACGCAGACGCCGTCCTCGGCGATGACCACGCGGTTGCGCGGCACGCCGGTGGCGATGCCGAGCTCGGCGGCGGCCCGCAGGTGGCGCCACTCGCCGTGGACCGGCATCAGGTTGCGCGGCTTGCAGATGTTGAAGAAGTACAGCAGCTCGCCGGCCGAGGCGTGGCCGGAGACGTGCACCTTGGCGTTGCCCTTGTGCACGACCTTGGCGCCCCAGCGGGTCAGGCCGTTGATCACGCGGTAGACGGCGTTCTCGTTGCCCGGGATGAGCGAGGACGCCAGGACGACGGTGTCGCCCTCCACGATGCGGATCTGGTGGTCGCGGTTGGCCATCCGGGACAGCGCCGCCATCGGCTCGCCCTGGGAGCCGGTGCAGATCAGCACGACCTCCTTGTCCGGCAGGTCGTCGAGCTGCTTGACGTCGACGACCATGTTGCCGGGGACCTTGAGGTACCCGAGGTCACGGGCGATGCCCATGTTGCGGACCATCGAGCGGCCGACGAAGGCGACCTTGCGCTTGTACTCGTGCGCGGCGTCCAGCACCTGCTGGATGCGGTGCACGTGGCTGGCGAAGGACGCGACGATGATGCGCTTGTCGGCGTTCGCGAAAACGTTTCGCAGCGCGGCCGAGATGTCGCGCTCGTGCGGGATGAAGCCGGGGACCTCGGCGTTGGTGGAGTCCACCAGCAGCAGGTCCATGCCCTCCTCCGCCAGCTTGGCGAAGGTCGGCAGGTCGGTGAGGCGGCCGTCCAGCGGCAGCTGGTCCATCTTGAAGTCACCGGTGGCCACGACCATGCCGGCGGGGGTGCGGACCGCCACGGCGAGGGCGTCCGGGATGGAGTGGTTGACCGCGATGAACTCGCAGTCGAAGGGGCCGATGCGCTCGCGCTCGCCCTCCTTGACCTCCAGCACGTACGGCCGGATGCGGTGCTCGGCGAGCTTGGCCTCGATCAGGGCGAGGGTCAGCTTGGAGCCGATCAGCGGGATGTCCGGGTTCTCCCGCAGGAGGAACGGGACGGCGCCGATGTGGTCCTCGTGGCCGTGGGTGAGGACGATGCCGTCGACCTTGTCGAGGCGGTCCCGGATGTAGCTGAAGTCCGGGAGGATCAGGTCCACGCCGGGCTGCTCGTCCTCGGGGAAGAGGACGCCGCAGTCGATGATCAGGATGCGGTCGCCGTACTCGAGGACCGTCATGTTGCGGCCGATCTCGCCGAGGCCGCCGAGCGGAGTGATGCGGAGGGCGCCCTCCTTGAGGGCCGGGGGCGCGCCGAGTTCGGGGTGCGGGTGGCTCAAAAGACTCTCCTCACGACGCACGCCATATGCCCGGGGTCCTCCCCCTGGAGACATATGGCGTGCGTACTCAGTGTCGTTCTTCCTACTGGGTCTGTGCTCTCGCGCCTTCGGTCCGGTCCAGCGGCGGACCCGGTCGGGTCCGGCGAGCCGGGGCGCGCACGTCTGTGTCTGCTACAGGTGTACCCCGCCGGAGGCGAGATCCTGCTTCAATCGGTCGATCTCCTCGGACGTCGCGCCGACCAGGGGCAGGCGCAGCGGCCCGGCGGGCAGGCCCTGGAGGTCCAGCGCGGCCTTGGTGAGGATCACGCCCTGGGTGCGGAACATACCGGTGAACACCGGCAGCAGGCCCTGGTGGACGGCGGTGGCCTTGGCCACATCGCCAACCAGGTAGGCCTCGATCATGGCCTTCAACTCACCGGCGACCACGTGCCCGACGACGCTGACCACGCCGGCGGCCCCGACGGACAGCAGCGGCAGGTTCAGGATGTCGTCGCCGGAGTACCAGGCGAGGTCGGAGCGGGCGATCGCCCAGGCCGCCGCGCCGAGGTCGCCCTTGGCGTCCTTGTTGGCGACGATCCGCGGGTGCTCGCCGAGCCGGACCAGGGTCTCGTGGCTCAGCGCGACCCCGCTGCGGCCCGGGATGTCGTACGCCATGACCGGCAGGCCGGTGGCGTCGGCGACCTGCGTGAAGTGCCGGTACAGGCCCTCCTGCGGGGGCTTGTTGTAGTACGGCGTGACGACCAGCAGGCCGTGCGCCCCGGCCGCCTCCGCCTGGCGGGCCAGTTCGACGCTGTGGTGGGTGTCGTTGGTGCCGACCCCGGCCACCACGTGGGCACGGTCCCCGACCGCCTCCACCACGGCGCGGACGAGCTGGGCCTTCTCGGCGTCGCTGGTGGTCGGGGACTCACCGGTGGTGCCGTTGACGACGAGGCCGTCGTTCCCGGAGTCGACGAGGTGCGTGGCGAGGCGCTGGGCGCCGTCGAGGTCGAGCGCGCCGTCGGCGGTGAACGGGGTGACCATCGCGGTCAGTACCCGGCCGAACGGCGTCTGGGGGGTGGAGGTCGGAGCCATGCGTCCAAAGCTACTCGTAGGCGGTGGGGCGGTACCCATGCCGGTCCAGGGTTCGGACAGGTGAGCAGGCCAGGGGCGGGGGATGGGATCCCGGTGCTGCCCGCTCGGGGGTTCGGGCAGCACCGGGATCCGTGGTCACGAATGTAGGGAGCGGCCAGAAAAGCCGCAATCCAGACATGCCCGACACTCTGCCCATATGCCTGTCGTCCCAGGTCAGGGGGCGACCCGGCCGTGCTTCTCGAAGGCCGCATGGGTGAGCGGCATGAGCTGCGCCCACTGCTCCTCCATCCGCTCCGCGACCATCTCGATCTCGCGCTGCGGGAAGGACGGCACCGCCGAGTTCTCCCGCCGGGTGCGCAGCGAGAGGAAGTGCATCAGCGAGCGCGCGTTGCAGGTCGCGTACATCGAGGAGAACAGGCCGACCGGCAGCACCGCCCGGGCCACCTCGCGGGCCACGCCGGCCGCCAGCATCTCCTGGTAGCGGGCGTAGGACTCGCGGTACGCGGCCTCCATCGCCCCGGTGGTGGTCCCGTGCTGCTCCGGGGTGCCCTCGTGGAACTCGTACTTGCCCGGACGGCCCTGCTGGACCAGCTTGCGGTCGGTGCCCGGGACGTAGAAGACCGGCTCCAGCTCGCGGTAGCGGCCGGACTCCTCGTTGTACGACCAGCCGCTGCGGTGCCGGTGGAACTCGCGGAACACGAAGATCGGCGCGCTGATGAAGAAGGTCATCGAGTTGTGCTCGAACGGCGTGCCGTGCCGGTCGCGCATCAGGAAGTTGATCAGGCCCTTGGACTTCTCCGGGTCCTGCTGGAGCGCCTCCAGGGACTGCTCCCCCGCGGTCGACACCCGGGCCGACCAGATGACGTCCGAATCGGCGGCGGCGCTGCGGACCAGCTCCACCGTCACGTCGCTCCGGAAGCTGGGGGCCGTCGGTTCGTCGCTCACGCGTTACTCCTTGCGGGTTCGGTGCTGTGCAGCTTGATGGCGTGCTGCATGGTCTTGCGGGCGCGCGGGGTGTCGCCGGCGTCGGCGTAGGCCACGGCGAGGCGGAACCAGACCCGCCAGTCGCCCGGCGCGGCCTCCGCCTCGGCCTGGCGGCGGGTGAACACCGCGTCGGCCGAGGCCCGGTCGATCCGTCCGCCGCCGGTGCGCCGGAGCTCGTCCACCGGCAGGCCGCCCTCGGCCTCCAGCTCGCGGGCGAGCTGCTCGCTGGCCCGGCCGAAGCGGACGGTCTGGCGCAGGAACCAGATGCCGATCACCGGGATCACGAAGGCGCAGAGGCCGATGCCGATGCCGAGCGGCTTTCCGGTGGCGACCAGCTGGACGCCCTCCCCCACGCAGAGGAGGGCGACCAGCAGCAGTACGCCGGACAGGACGAAGAAACCGGTACGGGAGGTCATGTCGCGCTCCTGGGGTTCACCACGGTCACACGTCCAGGAAGTGTTCGAGGCCGAAGGTCAGCCCCGGGGTCTCGACGACCTTGCGCACGCCCAGCAGGATGCCCGGCATGAAGCTGCTGTGGTGCAGCGAGTCGTGCCGGATGGTGAGCGTCTCGCCGGTGTCGCCGAACATCACCTGCTGGTGGGCGAGCAGGCCGCGCAGCCGTACGGCGTGCACCGGCACCCCGTCCACGTCGGCGCCGCGCGCGCCGGGCAGGCTGTGGGTGGTCGGGTCCTGCTGCTTCGGCCGGCCGGCCTCGGCGCGGGCCGCGGCGATCAGCTGGGCGGTGCGGGTGGCGGTGCCGCTGGGGGCGTCGGCCTTGCGGTCGTGGTGGAGTTCGACCACCTCGACCGACTCGAAGTACTTCGCCGCCAGCTGGGAGAACTTCATGCCGAGGATCGCGCCGATGGAGAAGTTGGGCGCGATCAGGACGCCGACGGGCAGCGGCGGACGGCCGGTGGCCTCGGCCGGGACGAGCCAGCCCTCCAGCTCGGCCAGCCGCAGGTCGTCCCAGCCGGTCGTGCCGGTGACCACGTGGATGCCGTGGTGGACGCAGTAGTCGAGGTTGCCCATCACCGAGTCCGGGTGGGTGAGTTCGACGGCGACCTGGGCACCGGCCTCGGTCAGCTCCTCCAGCCTGGAGCCGCGGCCGAGGGTGGCCACCAGCTCCAGGTCCGGCGCGGCCTCGACGGCCTTGACCGCCTCCGAGCCGATCCGTCCGTTGGCACCGATCACGGCGACACGCAGCGTCATAGCGACGTTCCTCTCCGGGGGGACAATCCTCAGACCAGCAGATCGGCGAGCCGGGCGGCCCGCTTGTCGTTGACCGGCCCGATCAGCGCCAGCGACGGCCGGTACGCGCCCAGCACATCACGGGCCACCGCGTGGACGTCCTCCAGGGTCACCGCGGCGATCCGCGCCAGCATGTCGTCCACCGACAGGTGGTGCCCGTAGCTGAGTTCGGCCTTGCCGATCCGGTTCATCAGCGAGCCGGTGTCCTCCATGCCGAGCACGGTGGAGCCGGAGATCTGGCCGATCGCGCGCTGCAGCTCCTCCTCGGTGATGCCGTCGGCGACCACCTTGGCGAGCTCCTCGCGGCAGATCCGCAGCACCTCCTCGACCCGCTTGGGCTGGCAGCCGGCGTAGATGCCGAACAGGCCGCTGTCCGCGTAGGAGGAGGAGTACGAGTAGACGGAGTAGGCCAGGCCGCGCTTCTCCCGGACCTCCTGGAACAGCCGGGAGCTCATCCCGCCGCCCAGGGCCGCGTTGAGCACGCCCATCGCCCAGCGGCGCTCGTCGTGCCGGGGCACGCCGGGCACGCCCAGCACCAGGTGGGCCTGCTCGGTGGAGCGGTTGAGCACCTCGACCCGGCCGGCCGTGCGCAGCGCCTTGACGCCGCGGCGGGCCTCGGCGGGCGCCGCGGTGGAGCGGGCCAGCACCGGCGCGAAGGCCTCCTGGACCTGCTTGACGACCTTGCGGTGGTCGAGGTTGCCGGCCGCCGCGACGACCAGGTTCTCCGGGCGGTAGCGGCGGTGGTAGAAGCCGGCGACCTGGTCCCGGGTGAGGGCCTTGATGGTCTCCTGGGTGCCGAGGATCGGGCGGCCGAGCGGGCCGCTGCCGAAGATCACCTTGGCGAACAGGTCGTGGACGACGTCACCCGGGTCGTCCTCGGCCATCGCCATCTCCTCGAGGATGACGCCGCGTTCGGCGTCGACGTCCTCGGCGCGGATCAGCGAGCCGGTGAGCATGTCGCAGACCACGTCGATGGCCAGCGGCAGGTCGGTGTCCAGGACCCGGGCGTAGTAGCAGGTGTTCTCCTTCGCGGTGAAGGCGTTCATCTCGCCGCCGACCGCGTCCAGGGCCGCCGAGATGTCCAGCGCGCTGCGCCGCTCGGTGCCCTTGAAGAGCAGGTGCTCCAGGTAGTGGGTGGCGCCGTTGAGCTGCGGGGTCTCGTCCCGGGAGCCGACGCCGACCCAGATGCCGAAGGTCGCGGAGCGCACCGTCGGCAGGGTCTCGGTGACGACCCGCAGGCCGCCGGGGAGGACGGTGCGGCGCACCGTGCCGGCGCCGTCGACGCCCTTGAGCAGGGTCCGGGTGGAGCCGGGACGCTGCTTTACCGCCGGGGCCTGGGCCACGGGGGGTACCTCCAGAGGAAACGCACGTGGAATGGCACGTACGGACGAACGCGTGGACAACAGGGTGCGGCCCGCACGCCGGGAGGCGTACGGGCCGCAAGGGTCAGCTAGCGGCGCTTCACTCGGAAGCGGCCTCGCCGCCTTCCTCGCCCTCGACGACCGGGATCAGGGAGAGCTTGCCGCGCGGGTCGATCTCGGCGATCTCGACCTGCACCTTGGCGCCGACGCCGAGGACGTCCTCGACGTTCTCGACGCGCTTGCCGCCGGCCAGCTTGCGGATCTGCGAGATGTGCAGCAGGCCGTCCTTGCCCGGCATGAGCGACACGAACGCGCCGAACGTCGTGGTCTTGACCACGGTGCCCAGGTAGCGCTCGCCGACCTCCGGCATGGTCGGGTTGGCGATCTGGTTGATCGTGGTGCGGGCGGCCTCGGCGGCCGGGCCGTCGGCGGCACCGATGTAGATGGTGCCGTCGTCCTCGATCGTGATCTCGGCGCCGGTGTCCTCCTGGATCTGGTTGATCATCTTGCCCTTGGGGCCGATGACCTCACCGATCTTGTCCACCGGGATCTTGATGGTGATGATCCGCGGCGCGTTCGGGGACATCTCGTCGGGCGAGTCGATGGCCTCGTTCATCACGTCGAGGATGTGCAGGCGGGCGTCCTTGGCCTGCTTGAGCGCGGCGGCCAGCACGGAGGCCGGGATGCCGTTCAGCTTGGTGTCGAGCTGCAGCGCGGTGATGAAGTTGCGGGTACCGGCGACCTTGAAGTCCATGTCGCCGTACGCGTCCTCGGCACCGAGGATGTCGGTCAGCGCGACGTAGTGGGTCTCGCCGTCGATCTCCTGGGAGATCAGGCCCATGGCGATGCCGGCGACGGCGGCCTTGAGCGGCACACCGGCGTTCAGCAGCGACATGGTCGAGGCGCAGACCGAGCCCATCGAGGTGGAGCCGTTGGAGCTCAGCGCCTCGGAGACCTGGCGGATCGCGTAGGGGAACTCCTCGCGGGTCGGCAGGACCGGGAGGATGGCGCGCTCGGCGAGGGCGCCGTGGCCGATCTCGCGACGCTTGGGCGAGCCCACGCGGCCGGTCTCGCCGACCGAGTACGGCGGGAAGTTGTAGTTGTGCATGTAGCGGCGACGCGTCTCCGGGGAGAGCGTGTCGAGCTGCTGCTCCATCCGGAGCATGTTCAGCGTGGTGACGCCCAGGATCTGGGTCTCGCCGCGCTCGAACAGGGCCGAGCCGTGGACGCGCGGGATGGCCTCGACCTCGGCGGCCAGGGTGCGGATGTCGGTGACACCGCGGCCGTCGATGCGGACCTTGTCCTTGATGACGCGCTCGCGGACGACCTTCTTGGTCAGCGCGTTGTAGGCGGCGCTGATCTCCTTCTCGCGACCCTCGAACTCGGGGAGCAGCTTCTCGGCGGCGACCGCCTTGACGCGGTCCAGCTCGGCGTTGCGCTCCTGCTTGCCCGGGATGGTGAGGGCCTTGGCCAGCTCGTCCTTGACGGCGGCGGTCAGCGCGGCCAGGACGTCGTCCTGGTAGTCCAGGAAGACCGGGAAGTCGGCGGTCGGCTTGGCGGCCTGGGCGGCGAGCTGCGACTGGGCGGCGCACAGCACCTTGATGAACGGCTTCGCGGCGTCCAGACCGGCGGCGACGACGTCCTCGGTCGGCGCCTCGGCGCCGCCCTCGACCAGCTTGATGGTCTTGTCGGTGGCCTCGGCCTCGACCATCATGATCGCGACGTCGCCGTCCGGCAGGACGCGACCGGCGACGACCATGTCGAAGACGGCCGACTCCAGCTCGCTGTGGGTCGGGAAGGCGACCCACTGGCCCTTGATCAGCGCGACGCGGACGCCACCGATCGGGCCGGAGAACGGCAGGCCCGCCAGCTGGGTGGAGGCGGAGGCGGCGTTGATGGCGACCACGTCGTACAGGTGGTCGGGGTTGAGCGCCATGATCGTGCAGACGACCTGGACCTCGTTGCGCAGGCCCTTGACGAAGGACGGGCGCAGCGGGCGGTCGATCAGGCGGCAGGTGAGGATCGCGTCCTCGGAGGGCCGGCCCTCGCGACGGAAGAACGAGCCGGGGATGCGGCCGGCGGCGTACATCCGCTCCTCGACGTCCACGGTCAGCGGGAAGAAGTCGAAGTGCTCCTTCGGCTGCTTGGACGCGCTGGTGGCCGACAGCACCATGGTGTCGTCGTCGAGGTAGGCCACGGCGGAGCCGGCGGCCTGACGGGCCAGACGGCCGGTCTCGAAGCGGATGGTACGGGTGCCGAAGGAACCGTTGTCGATCACGGCCTCGGCGTAGAACACGTTCTCTTCCACCTGGAAGATCTCCTCTTTCGTACGTTCTCCGGGAGAGCGTCCCCGCGCACTGCCTCGGGCTGGCCCTGGGGCCCTCCTGCCAGGGAGGGCGGCAGTCGGGCCGGTCTTCGATCGAAGCCTCCGGGGTGCCCCGCTCGTCGGCGGGGGTTCCGGGGGCCACTACCGAGGACCGGCGCCTCACGGCTGCCGGGCCGGGACGGGCGGTCCGCGTCTGGACGCTCTCTCGGATGCGGGCGGCTTCCGTTTGAAGCCTTCGTCCCGCGGGGGGTTTGGGTCTGCTGCCCGGGTGGCGCTCCTGCGCCATCACCCGGCATGCCCACAACCCTACGGTGCAATCCTCGGCCACCTGGGGAGGTGCGCGCGAGTTGTTATGTCAGGGTGCCGCGTTCGAACCCGCCGCGGCATACGCGCGAGGGGCGGCTCCCCGGTGTGGGGAGCCGCCCCCTGCGGCGGTCTTAGCGGGCGCCGCCGGCGGCACCGCGACGGATGCCCAGGCGGTCGACGAGCGTACGGAAACGCTCGATGTCCTTCTTGGCCAGGTACTGCAGGAGGCGGCGGCGCTGGCCGACCAGGATCAGCAGGCCACGACGCGAGTGGTGGTCGTGCTTGTGGAACTTGAGGTGCTCGGTCAGGTCCGAGATGCGGCGGGAGAGCATGGCCACCTGGACCTCGGGGGAACCGGTGTCGCCCTCCTTCTGGCCGAACTCGGCGAAGATCTGCTTCTTGACGTCAGAGGCGAGTGCCACTGCAACTCCTTCAAGGTCTACCGAGCGGTCCTGGTCGACAGCACAGGACTCTGCGAGAACTCGGTGTCGCGAGCGCTGTCCGCGGTCGACGGCCCACGAAGGGGTGGACACACGGCTGCGCTCGAAGGCCAAGGGTACCAGTGCCGCCCACCCGGCCGGTCGGCGGGTGGGCGGCGGGTGGCGGGCGCCCGGCGGCGGGGGCGTGCGCGGTCAGCCGGTGGCGCCGCGGACCAGCCGGTAGACGTTCAGCACGGCGAGCGCCAGCGGGACCAGCGAGATCAGGGTGAGGCTGTCCACCAGGTCCAGGATGCGGCCCCAGAACGGGGAGACGCCCAGCCGGGGCACCACCAGGGCGATCGCGGTGAGCAGCGCGGCCCCGAAGGCGACGGAGGCGGCCAGCCAGATGGTGCGCAGGTCGAGCTCGGTGCTGGAGCCGGCCGCGCGCAGGACGAACTGCGGGGTGTGCAGGGACAGCCCGACGATCAGCAGGCACAGGCCGAGCAGGCCGGCGACGGTGAGGCTGAGGACCTGCGCGGTGTAGCGGAACAGCCGGGCGCGCAGCATGGCGGCGATGCCGAGGGCGAGCGCGAGCAGTTCGGGGAAGGTCCGGTCGGTGAAGGAGAGGACGGCGCAGGCGCCGACCACGACCGCGGCACAGCCGCCGACCAGGCCGACCAGCACCTCGTGGCCGCGGCGGGCCTGGTGGGCGATCCGCTCGTACTGGACGGCCTCGGCGCGCTCGGCCTCCTCGTCGTAGTCGCGGCTGCGGGTGCGGGTCTGGCCGGGGGCGCTGAATCCGACCGGCAGCCGGGCGAAGCGGGCGGAGAGACTGGGCAGGAAGCCGATCGCGGCGACGGCGGCGACGCCGGTGACGGCGGCGATGTTCCCGGCCGGGGTGTCGGGCATCAGCACGGCGGCGAAGGTGGCGAGCGCGCCGGCGGTGGCGACGAAGGCGGCGGCGACGAACACCGCGTCCTTGTCCGGGAGCAGTCCGGCGAGCAGCACGGAGATCACCAGGACGGTGACGCAGCCGGTGAGGAACTGGAGCCGGCCGGGGCCGTCCCACGGGTGGGCGACGGCGATGACGCCGCTGCCGGCGATCATGGCGTGCGGCAGGGCGCCGAGGCCGAGCGCGACGGCGGCGTGGGCGTCCTGGTAGACCCGGGCGCGGACCCCGGCGAGCGCGGTGAGCACCACGGCGGCGACGCCGGCCAGCACGCCGGGCAGGCTGTGCATGTCGTGGCGCAGGTCGGAGAACCAGAGCGCGAAGCCGAGCAGGGTGAGCAGCACCCCGGCGCCGATCAGGCCGAAGCCGCGCATGAGGTCGACGGTCCAGAACCGGCGGTCGGCCTCGACGGCGCTGGCGATGGCGTCGGCGACGTCGTCGTAGACGGCGGGCGGCAGCGACTCGGCGAAGGGGCGCAGCGCCAGCAGGTCGCCGTCGCGGACGTGTTGGGCGGCCAGGGACAGGCTGCTGTCGAGGACGGTGCCGTCGCGGCGGACCAGGTGGAAGCCGGTGGGGGTGCCGTCGGGCTGGCTCTGGTTGGCCAGCCGCAGCACCTCGGGGTAGACGTCGGCGAGGGCGACGTCCTCGGGCAGGGCGACGTCGATCCGGCGGTCCGGGGCGACGACGGTCACCCGGCAGTAGCCCGTGGCGGCTGTCGCGCTCACGACGGCACCTCGATCCTTCGACGCACTGGACGCTCCCCCTGTGTGGACGGTGCCGCGGCACGGTGGCGCGCGGGGTGGCTGTGGAACCGGCCCGGCCGGGCCGCGAGTTGGCGCGGCGTTACCCTACCCGCTCGGTTCGTGCCCGGTGCCGGTGCGGGGTGCGGCCCCCGTCGGTGCGGGCACGCCCCGCTGTGCGCCGCTATGTAGGATCGGCGCCTGCGCGAGGTGGTACGGGGGCTGCGCTGTGTGGGGCGTCCTCAGCCACGGGAATCCCGTACCGGGCCGAGCGCAGTCGCGTGAGGGCTGATGCCGAAGTGATCGATCGACGCCGCGGGGTGGGTGACGCATGGGTGTGATCATGGTCAAGCGACCGGCCAGGGCCTACCCGCCGACGGTGCCGGACGAGCCGGTGGAGCTGGTCAGTCCACCGGAGCTGCCCCGGCAGGGCGGCGAGGACTGGCTGATGAGCATCCTGCCGATGCTCGGCATGGGCGGTTCGGCGGTGTTCTTCTTCTCACCGGGTGCGGCCGCGCCGATGAAGATCATGGGCGGTCTGATGATCGTCTCGACGGTCGGCATGGTGCTGGCCCAGATCGTGCGGGCCCGCCGGGGCGGCTCGACCGTGATGGCGGACGAGCGGCGCGACTACCTCAAGTACCTCCAGCAGACCCGCCGCCAGGTGCGCCGCACGGCGGAGAGCCAGCGCGGCGCGCTGCTGTTCCTGAACCCGGCGCCGGAGCAGCTCTGGTCGATCGTCGAGGACGGCCGCCGGCTGTGGGAGCGGCGGACGGCGGACGGCGACTTCGCGCAGATCCGGGTCGGCCTCGGGCCGGTGCAGCTGTCCACCCCGCTGGTGGCGCCGCAGACCGCGCCGATGGACGAGCTGGAGCCGTTGTCGGCGGCCGCGATGCACTCGTTCCTCAAGGCGCACGGCACCCTCCAGGACCTGCCGCTGGCGGTCTCGCTGCGGGCCTTCTACCACATCACGGTGTGCGGGGACCCGGACTCGGTGTACGGGAACGTGCGCGCGATGATCGCCCAACTGACCACCCTGCACTCGCCGGACGACCTGCTGATCGCGGTCGCCGCGGCCCCCGGCGCGGCCGAGGAGTGGGACTGGACCAAGTGGCTCCCGCACAACCAGCACCGCAAGGAGAGCGACGGCGCGGGCTCGCGCCGGCTGAGCGCCGCCGACCTGGGCGAGCTGGAGTACCTGCTGCAGGACGAGCTGGCCGGCCGCCAGCGCTTCGTCCGGGACGCGGCGCCCGCCGCGGACCAGCCGCACCTGGTGGTGATCATGGACGGCGCCGGGGTGCCGCACGACTCGGTGCTGGCCGGCCCCGAGGGCGTGCAGGGGGTGACCGTCATCGAGGTCGTCCCCGGTGAGGTGGACGAGCCGAGCGGGCACCTGATGGTGACGGTCAACCCGCAGGAGCTGGTGCTGCGTTCGGCCTCCGGGGCGACGTACAGCGGCAAGCCGGACCTGCTCTCACTGTGGCAGTCCGAGGCGCTGGCGCGGCAGTTGGCGCCGTACCGGGCCTCGGCCGGCGGGGACGACGAGCCGCTGCTGTCCAACCTGGACTTCACCGACATGATGGGCTCGGGCGACCCGGGCTCCTTCGACGTGGCCCGCAGCTGGCGCCCGCGCGCCCAGCACGAGCGGATGCGGGTGCCGATCGGCGTCGGCGCGGGCGGCGAGCACGTCTACCTGGACATCAAGGAGGCCGCGCTGGAGGGCATGGGCCCGCACGGCCTGTGCGTGGGCGCGACCGGCTCCGGCAAGTCGGAGCTGCTGCGCACCCTGGTGCTGGCGCTGGCGATGACCCACTCCTCGGAGACGCTCAACTTCGTGCTCGCCGACTTCAAGGGCGGCGCGACCTTCCTGGGCATGGCGGACATGCCGCACACCTCCGCGGTGATCACCAACCTGGAGGGCGAGCTCACCCTGGTCGACCGCATGCGCGACGCGATCGAGGGCGAGCTGCACCGCCGCCAGGAGCTGCTGCACCGCTCCGGCAACTACGCCAACATCCACGAGTACGAGCGGGCCCGGGCGGCCGGCGCGGCGCTGGACCCGCTGCCCTCGCTGGTGCTGATCATCGACGAGTTCTCCGAACTCCTCACCGCCAAGCCCGACTTCATCGAGATGTTCATCCAGATCGGCCGGATCGGCCGCTCCCTGGGCGTGCACCTGCTGCTGGCCTCGCAGCGCCTGGAGGAGGGCAAGCTGCGCGGCCTGGACACCTACCTCTCCTACCGGATCGGCCTGCGCACCTTCTCGGCGGCCGAGTCGCGGGCGGCGATCGGCGTACCGGACGCGTACCACCTGCCGCCGGTGCCGGGCGTCGGCTACCTCAAGTTCGGCGAGGACGTGATGGACCGGTTCAAGGCCGCGTACGTCTCGGGGCCCTACCGGGCGCCGGGGCAGCAGCGGTCGACCGGCGGCCGGCGGGTGAACACCCGGCCGGTGGAGTTCACCTCGGCCTTCGTGGACCTGCCGCCGGCCCCCGTGGAGGAGGAGGCGCCGCAGGTCCAGGAGCAGGACGACGCGCTGGTGGACACCGTGCTGGACGTCTTCGTCCAGCGGATGTCCGGCCAGGGCCCGGCCGCCCACCAGGTGTGGCTACCGCCGCTGGACGAGGCGCCGAGCCTGGACCACCTGCTGCCGCCGCTGCAGGTCGTCCCCGACCGCGGACTCACCGCGCCCGGCTACCCGGGCGGCCGGCTGCGCGCGCCGATCGGCATCGTGGACAAGCCGCGCGAGCAGAAGACCGACATCCTGGAGGTCGACTTCTCCGGGGCGGCCGGCCACGGCCTGGTGGTCGGCGGCCCGCGCTCGGGCAAGTCGACCGTGCTGCGCGGCATGACGGCGGCCTTCGGCCTCACCCACACCCCGCGCGAGGTGCAGTTCTACCTGCTGGACTTCGGCGCGGGCAGCTTCCAGTCGCTGCTCGGGCTGCCGCACGTCGGCGGGGTGGCGGGCCGGCTGGACGTGGACAAGGTCCGCCGGATGGTCTCCGAGGTGCACGCGGTGCTGAACCGGCGCGAGGAGCTGTTCCGGGCGACCGGGATCGACACCATCGCGACCTACCGGGCCCGCCGGGCCGCCGGGCAGCTGCCCGACGAGGCCTTCGGCGACGTCTTCCTGGTGATCGACGGCTGGAACACCTTCAAGCAGGAGTTCGAGGGGCTGGAGCCGGTGATCGGCGACATCGCCCAGCGCGGCCTCGGCTACGGCGTCCACCTGGTGATCAGCGCCGCCCGGTACGCGGAGGTCCGCCCCGCGCTCAAGGACCTGCTGCAGAACCGCATCGAGCTCAGGCTCGGCGACGCGATGGAGTCCGAGGTCGACCGCCGGGTGGCGCAGAACGTCCCGCCGCTGGCCGGGCGCGGGATCACCGCGGAGCGGCTGCACTTCCTGAGCGGCCTGCCGCGACTGGACGGCTCCCCCTCGGTGGACGACCTCCAGGACGGCGTGGCCGGGCTGGTCGCCGCGGTCGACGGGGCCTGGACCGGCCCGCGCGCCCCGCAGGTGCGGATGCTGCCGGCCGTCCTGGACGGGACCTCGCTGCCGAAGGGCTTCGAGCACCCGGAGCGCGGCGTCTGCTTCGGCGTGGACGAGGCCGAGCTGGCTCCGGTGTTCGTCAACTTCGAGACCGACCCGCTGTTCATCGTGTTCGGCGACACCGAGTCCGGGAAGTCCGCGCTGCTGCGGATGCTGATCAAGCAGATCACCGAGCGCTACACCCCGGACCAGGCGGGCATCGTGGTCGGCGACTACCGGCGCGCCCTGCTGGGCACCGTCCCGCCGGAGTTCCTGGTGGAGTACGCGGCCGCGCAGCCGGCCATGACCGCCATCGTGGACATGCTGCGCGGGGCCTGCGCCCGCCGCCTGCCCGGCCCGGACGTGACCGCCGAACAGCTGCGCAACCGCAGCTGGTACACCGGCAAGGACATGTTCGTGATCGTCGACGACTACGAGCTGGTCGCCACCGGCTCGGGCAACCCGCTGGCGCCGCTGGCCGAGTTCCTGCCGTTCGCCCGGGACATCGGCCTGCGGGTGATCGTGGCCCGCAGCGCGGGCGGCGCCGGGCGCTCGCTGTACGAGCCGGTGATGCAGCGGATGCGCGAGCTGGGCGGGCAGGGCGTCATCCTGTCCGGCAACCGGGACGAGGGCGCGCTGCTGGGGACGGTCAAGCCGCAGGCGCTGCCGCCGGGCCGCGGGGTGTTCGTGTCACGCCGTGCGACCAACGGGCAGATGGTCCAGACGGGCTGGCTGCCGGTGCAGTGACCGGGCGCGGCCACGGGCCGCCCGCTACGGACAGTGAGTGAAGGGGTCGGACTCCGCGGAGTCCGACCCCTTCCGCGTCCCAGGTGCTGAAACGTTACCTAGATCTTTCCGGGCCGGGGCTGCGGTTCCCGTACCCACCTGGGCAGTTGCCGAACGGCGGGGTCACACCTGGCGTGTCGCCGTACGACCGAGTCGCGGCCTTTGAATGGTGGCCCGCAACACACCGTTCACCTTTGATTCATGCCTGATGTTGCCAAAGTAACAAGTCGGACAAACAGCGCCATGACCCTAAGTGATCATCGGATCGCATGCTTATGCCGTTCACCGCAACGGATTCCGAAGCAGTTCCGGCGTTGACGCAATCAATACGCCCAAGGTTCCATGGCGGCCCGGGAGCGACCGGACCAGACCCGAGCAACGAGCCAGCGGAGGCGATACCGCTCCCGTCCCAGGACCGAACAGAGCCGATCGGAATCCACATGACCGACACGCTTCGCCCGCCACAGAACGTAGCCGCCACGGCGGACGGCGCGGCCGCACCCCAGCAGCTCAAGCGCTCGATCGGCGTCGTGGGCGGCACCCTGCTCACGCTGTCCTGCGTCACCCCCGCGTCGACGCTCTTCGTGATCGTGCCGGAACTGTTCTCCAGCATCGGCAGCGCCACCGCGCTGGCGATCGCCATCGGCTCCGTCCTCTGCGTCGCGGTCGCGTTCTGCTACTCCGAGCTCGGCACCCTGATCCCCAGCGCCGGCGGCGAGTACGCGATGGTCGGCACCCTGGCCGGACGGCTCGCGGGCTGGCTGGTCTTCATCCAGTCGCTCATCGTGGTGATGATCGTCCCCTCGGTCATCGCCCTCGGCACCGCCGACTACCTGGCGCCCGTCCTGCACGTCGACAAGCCGATCGCCGGCGCCGCCGTGATGCTCGCCGCCACCCTGGCCGGCCTGCTCGACCTGCGTGCCAACGCCTGGATCACCGGCATCTTCCTGGTCCTGGAGGTCATCGCGGCCGGCGTGGTCTCGGTGCTCGGCTTCTCCCACGCCAACGCGGCCCACCCCAGCCTGCTGCACGGCCTGGTCTCCACCGACGGCGGCGCCGCCAGCCCCGTCGGCATCGGCGCCATCATCGGCGCCCTCGGCATCGCGCTGTTCGCCACCCAGGGCTTCTCCACCGCCGTCTACCTCTCCGAGGAGCTGGAGAACCCCCGCCGCACCGTCTCCCGCACCGTGCTGTGGACCCTCGGCCTCTCCAGCGCCATCATCCTGATCCCGGTCGCCGCCATCACCCTGGGCGCCCCCGACCTGCAGACCCTGACCTCCGGCGACATCTCCGGCATGGTCACCGCCTGGAGCAACTCCGCCGTCGGCACCTTCATCAGCCTCTGCATCGCGCTGGCGATCATCAACGCCGGCATCGTCATGGTCATCCAGAACTCCCGGGTGCTGTTCGCCTCCGCCCGCGACAAGGCCTGGCCCGAGCCCGTCAACAAGGCCTTCGGCACCCTCGGCCGCTTCGGCTCCCCCTGGATCGCCACCCTCGCGGTCGGCCTGCCCGGCGCCGCGCTCTGCTTCGTCAAGGGCGAGCTCCTCAGCAACATCACCGGCGTCGCCGTCACCGCGATGTACCTGCTGGTCGCCATCGCCTCGCTGCTCTCCCGCCGCGGCCACCACAAGCACGCCGCCGCCTGGCGGATGCCGCTGTGGCCCGCCGTCCCGGCGCTGCTGATCGTCGTCCTGGTGTACGTGATGACCCAGCTGGACGCCGAACCCCTGCTGTGGACCGGCGGCATCACCGCCGCCGCCACCCTCTACTGGCTGTTCTACCTGCGCCCCCGGCAGGACACCCGCTGGGTGATCAGCCTCCCCGAGGACCAGCAGGGCTGACCCCCGATCCCCCACCCCTCCCCCACGCGGCGGTGCCCCGGGCCTCCCCCAGGCCCGGGGCACCGCCGCGTCCGCACCGCCGCGCTACTTCCTCAGCTTCCAGACCGGGGCGGCGGCGATCGTCTGCATCTGGTCGTCGGTCAGCACCGGGGTCTTGCGGGTCGCCGGGCTCGTCTGGGTGCCGCTGTTGAACGAGCTGATCACCACCCGCAGGCCGTCCGGGTGCAGGGTGTCGACGGTCCACATGTCCACGCCCGGCTTGTCGCTCCCCTTGCTGACGACCACCTTGGTGCCGTCCGGCAGCGTCCTGGCGTCGCCGAACAACGAGTTGCCCCGGTCACCGCTCCAGTCCTGCACGTTGAGCTGCACCATGGACTTGCCCTTGCCGTCGTTCAGCACGAAGTTGGCGTAGCCGGGGCCGTCGCCGCCGGGCTCCGTCTCGGTCAGTCCGCTCGGCAGCAGTCCGGCGACGGTCGTCAGGATCTCCTTCGCGCTGTACTCCTTGGAGGTGTCGCGCACCGGAACCGGCTTCGGCTCCGGGATCGCGGCGACCACCGGGTCCCAGGCCTTGTCGGTGACGATCGCCCTGAGCTGCTCGGGCGACAGCGGCGGGGCCGGCCGGCTGTCCGGCGCGCCCTTCTCGGCCGGGGAGTTCCACTCCGACAGCTCGACCTGCCGGCCGTCCTGGCCGATCAGCCTGGCGTTCCACCACTTGGTGGTGGCCCGCTTGTCCGGGTACTCGTAGCCCTGGAGGACGGTCAGCGAACCGCCGCCCGGCACACTCGTGCTGGAGCAGGCGTCGTACTGGACCAGCTTCTTGTCCGGGCAGGCGTTCTGCGCCCGGTTGGGGTCGTTCGACGCCAGCCGGGTGAGCGAGATGCCCATCGCGGCCTTGCCCTGGCCGTCGTCGAAGAGCAGGGTGGCGCCCGCGTTGACGGAGCCGCCCGGCTTGCCGGACGGCGACCCGGTGCCGGTGCCCTTGCCGTCGGTGACCTGGCCCTTGGGCAGCAGCGCCTGGAAGGCGGCCAGCACCTCGTCGCCGCTGACCTCCTTCGGGGTCGGCGTACCGGTCGAAGCCGGGGTCAGCGCGGCGCTCGTGCCCGTACTCCCCGACGCCGCCCCGGTGGAGGCGGCCGCCACCGTGGTCGTACCGGACGGCGAGCCGGACCCGGTCAGGTACACCGCTCCGGTGCCCACCAGGGCCAGCGCGGCGGCGCCGCCCACCACCGCGGCGGTCGAACGGCTGCGCCAGCGGCGGCGGCCCCGCTGGTAGCCGCCCGCGACCATCCCGGCCTGGTCGGCCTGCTCGGGGCGGAATCCCTCACCGGTGCGGGTGAGGGCGTAGAGGAGATCGTCTTCGAACTTGTCCTGCTCGGGCATGGCGGATCACCGTCTCCTTGCGTCGCGGAAGTAGCGGGGAAATGCGGGGTGGGCGGGGCGTACCGGTGTGCCGGTGTGCCGGTGCCGGTGGGCGGGGTGTGCCGGCGGGCGGGACGTTTCAGCGGGCCGAGAGCTCGGCCAGCGAGTCGCCGAGCAGGGTGCGCAGCCGGGCCAGCGCCCGGGTGGTCCTGGTGCGGACCGCGCCGGAGGAGAGCCGCAGCACCTCGGCGGTCTGCTCGACACTGCGGTCCTCCCAGTAGCGCAGCACCAGCACGGCCCGGTCCGCGGCGGACATCCGCCCCAGCGCGTCCAGCAGGGTCAGCCGCAGACTGCTGTCCGTGTCCTGCCCGGCCGCCTCCGGCAGCGCCTCGGTCGGGCGCTCGCCGCTGGAGCGGCGGCGCTGCTGGGCGAGGAAGGTGCGCACCATCACCGTGTGGGTGTAGGCCGCCGGGTTGTCGATCCGGTGGCGGCCGCCGGTGAAGGCGCTGCGCCGCCACAGCACGTACATCCGGCTGAGGGCCTCCTGCACGAGGTCCTCGGCATAGTGGGTGTCGCCGCTGGTGAGCAGACAGGCCGAGCGGTAGAGGTGCCCGGTGCGGCTGGAGACGAGTTCCAGGAACTCCGCGTCCTTGGCCTCCCGGCCACCCCTGATCCATCCCATGTGCCCGTCGCTCCCCCGCGTCCGTGTGCCCCGCCGACACTTGATGGATGCGGTGGACCGCCGCCGGTGTTACAGGCGTTCCACGAGGTTTCCCGTGACCGCCGCGCGGGCGTGCGGGCGGCGGGTCAGTCGGCGGAGCCGCGGCGCCGGTCGCGCAGCACGACGCCGCCGCCGATCAGCAGGGCGACCAGCAGCGCGCCGACGCCGACCACGTAGGTGGCGGTACGGCCGTCGCGGTCGGCCTGGGTCTCGCCGAGGCCGACCGGGGCCGGCACGATCGGGGCCGCGGCCAGCTGCACGGGGGCGTCCTGGGCGGGCTCGGACGGCGGGTTCTCGGGCGCGGTGGTGACGGCCTTCACCGGGTCCACCACGCCCCAGCCGATGAACCGGTTCGGGCCGCGCTCGGTGCGCTGGGCGGTCTGCTCGATCCAGGCCCGCACCTGGGCCGGCGTCCACTTCGGGTGCGCGCCGACCAGCAGCGCGGCGAGCCCGGAGACGTACGGGGCGGCGAAGCTGGTGCCGTTGTCCACGCACTGGCCGCCGCCGGGCACCGTGGAGAGCATCTCGACACCGGGCGCGGCGACCTTCACGAAGGAGCCGTACTGGGAGAACGGGGCGCGCTCGTTGTTGCGGTCGGAGGCGCCCACGGACAGCACGGTCGGGAAGGCGCCCGGGTAGGTGTCGCCCTCGTTGCCGTCGTTGCCGCTGGAGGCGACCACCACGACCTTGTTCTGCTCGGCCCGCTCGATCGCGGCCTTCAACTCCTGGTAGCCGCCGAACCGGGCGTCGCCCGCGCCGCGCACGTCCTGGGAGATGTTGATGACCCCGACGTGCTTGTCGACCGCGTCGTTGATGGCCGCGGTCAGGGTGGAGACGTCGCCGTTGCCCGCACTGTCGTTCTGCCGGATCGCGTAGATCCTGGCGTCGGGGGCGAGCCCGACGAAGCCGGTCCGGTCGCTGCGGCCCGCGGCGATGATCCCGGCCACCTTGGTGCCGTGGCCGACCGTGTCCGTCAGGGAGTTGCCGTCGACGGCCTTGTTGCTCTGCTTGTCGATCAGCAGGGTGGGGCCCACGTCCACCCTGCCGTGCAGTTGCTGGTTGCTGTCGTCGACCCCGGTGTCGATGACGGCGACCGTCACGCCGTTGCCGGTGGTCGCCCCGCCCTGCCAGAGCTGGTCGAGCAGTATCCGCTGCAGCGACCACGGCACGGTCGGCACGTCGGGCGCGGGCCGGGGGCAGTCACCGGCAGCGGCCAGCCCGGGCCCGCCGTCCGCGTACGCGGGGGCGGCCGCCGGAGCGCCCAGCACCGTGAACGCGGCCAGCGCCGCGGCCGTCCTGCGGAACCCGCGTCCGGACACCCTGCCACCCCTCATGTTCGCCCCCGTGCCGCTCCGCGCGCCGAAGGGCGGGCGCCCGGATTCCGGGCGCCCGCCCCTGTCGTTCCCGTCCGGGAACGGTCGGTCGACTACTGCTGCCAGAGACCGGCGTTCTTCTTCTCGGTCGCGTTGTAGCTCTGCGCGGCGCTCTCCAGCGAACCGGAGATCTTGGCGCAGGTCTCCTTGAGGTCCTGGGCGGCGGAGTCCCACTTGGCCTGCTGGGCGTTGTAGCCCTGCTGGGCCTGGCCCTGCCAGCCCTGGGAGATCTTGGTGACCTCCTTGCGCAGGTCGGACAGCATGCCCTCGATCTTGTTCGCCGAGTTCTGCACGTCCTGCGACGCCTGGTGGAGGGTCTGGAAGTTGACGAGGATGTGGTCGGTCACAATGTCTCCCTTGACGAGGATGCGGAGCACCCGGCGCTCAGCCGCGGGCGCCCCGTCGAACGGACGGTCGGAACAGAGTGCTGGTCAGCTCTGCGGCGTTCAGCCCTGCGGGCCGAACAGCGCCTTCTGCTCCTCTTCCGCGCTCGCGTAGTGCTTGGTGGTGAGCTCGATGGCGTGCTTGATCGCGGTCAGCGACTTGCGCAGGTCGTCGACGTCCGTGTTGACCTTGCCCTGGAGGACCTTGTAGGCGTCCGCCGCCTGGCCCTTCCAGCCACTGGTGATGTTCTCGACCGTGGTCTGGAGCGCCTTGCGCTCCGTCTCGATCTGGCCGATGGCCGTCTCGATCTTCCCGGCGAAGTCCATCATCTCCTGAGCGGTCACCGTGAACTGGCCGTCACTCATGCTCCACCATCCCCCATGAGACAAACATTGTGTGTACGGAGGGCCCCCGGGGCCCCGTCGTCGCATCACCCGTGTGATGTCCAGCAGCACTGTAGTCGGCACACGCAACTCGCCCAACATCGAGCGTCCACTAGTTACCAGACCATGACACTGGGGCCAATTCCGTTGCCGGGCTTGGCCGATCAGGCGTTCTGCGGCTGCGCGGCGCTCTTCGCGGTCAGCGGCGGGCCGGCCGGGACCAGGTTCGACCACTCCTTGGGCACCGGCAGCGGCTGGACGTTCTGGTAGCCCAACCGCGCCTGGTTGCCGCCGGGTTGGTCGTCCGGGTTCTGGGTGGGCTGGCCCCCCGCCCCGGGGTTCTGGGCGCCCGGCGCCGGGGTCGCCGCCTTCGGCGCACCGCTCGCCGTCGCCGACGGGCCGGGGCCGTGGCCGCCGTCGCCGTTGGCCGGAACGGAGTAGCGCAGGCCGGTCTCGGTGATCAGGAAGTCGGTGCCGGAGCCGTCGGCCGCACCGGCGTTGGCGGCCGCACTGGCACCGGCGTTGGCGTTGGCCGCCGCCGTCGGGGTGGCCCCGGCACCCGCGGCGCCACCGCCGGCCGCGTTGTCCACCGCCCGGTAGAACAGACCGTGGCCGGGCGTCACGAACGCCGCGCCCGCGCCGTTGTTGTACGCCGCCGGGTAGGCCGTCCCCGCCCAGACGCTGCGCCTGGGTGTGCGGCCGTCCTCGGCCATGCCGTCGAAGGTGCTGCACACCACCTGGCGGGGATCCTGCCGGTCCGTCCAGTTGTTCACCGGCGCACCGGACTTCAACGGCCAGTCGTCCGGGGTGTTCGGCAGCCGGACGTCCGTGTTGAACCTGGACTGGTCGTCCGGGGTCATCTCGTCGCTGCGCGGCCGCTTGTCCTGGTCGTACTTGTAGAGCATCTGGTAGGCCGGGTTCTGCCGGATCAGCTCCGCCTGGAACGGGGTGATCAGGAACAGGCCGTCCTTGCCGACCACGTAGTTGCGGTCCTGGTAGTGCACCAGCCGGCCGATCCGGCGGTCCGCCCCGTTGCCCAGGGCCACGTTCGAGTTGGGGCCCTGGCTGTCCGCCGTCTCCTTGACGTCGGGGAAGACGATCGGGCTCGCGGGCACCAGGGTGTCCAGCCACTCCCGCTTCACCCGCTGCGGCACCGCGTTGGGCCCGAAGACCGCGGTGACCAGCGCCTTGCGCTCCTTGTCGTCGGACTTCGGTCCGATCGCGTGCTTGCGGCCCTGCGCGTCGACCAGGAACAGGCTCGCCACCGCCTGGCCCGCCGCCGAGGTGGTCGACACCTGCTGGTCGTCGGCCTGCTGCACCAGCATCAGCTGGTCCGGGCCGAGCATCCGGTCCTTCGCGGACAGCGCCGCCGCGTCCGCCCCGGCCGCCACGAACACCGCCTGGTTGACGGTCTCCCGCTTGTCGTCCGACCCCGGACGGTCGCAGACCGCCCACTTCATCGGCTGGTTCGCGTTGTCCTTGCCCGGCAACTTGTCCGGGGCGTACGGGATCCCGATGGTCGGGCCGTGGTTGGGGTAGCGGTCCAGCACCCCGTCGTCCACCACCACGACCTTGGCGTCGACCGGCAGCACCAGCCGCGCCGAGGACATGTTGAGCACCTGGTGCAACCGCTTGGTCCTGCCGTCCGGGTCGGTCAGCACCACGTAGCGGGTGGTCGACTGCTTGCCCTGGATGATGTTCTTGCCGCTGTCCCACTGCACCGGGGCGGCGGGCTTGAACACCCCCCAGAGCCCGAACCCGGCCACCGCCACGGCCCCCACCAGCACGCTCGGCAGCACCGCCTTCACCGGGCGCGGCGCGTCCTCGTCACTGCCGCCGCCGGAGGGCAGCAGGAACGCCCCCACCGTGCGTTTGCGGGCGAAGGTGTACGCGTTGAGCTCGTCCCGGCGCGATGCCATCCTCGTCGTCCCCCTCTGTCAGACGTGTGCCGGCGCCGTGCCGGCGGTGCCCGGCCTCCCGTCGGCCCGACCTGCCCGTGGCCCGCACCCGCCGGGCGGGATCCGGCCCGAACCCTCTACGATGCGGCAGCAGACGGTGAGTACGGTACGGGTACGGTCCGCGAACCAGCCAGCCGGGCCGCGACAACGGATCAGAGAGGGCCATCGGGGGATGCCAAGCCAGACCGCTCCAGAACGCGGCGCCGACCCGGGCGGCGGAAGGTCGCACCGGTCCGGGCGCGCCCGTCGCGGCGCCGCGCCCACCGGGGCCGCGGCCGAACGGCCGCCGACGGGCGGCGGGGGCGGCCCCGTCCAGGTGCGCGTCAACCCCCGACCCGGGCTGCTCGGCGGCCGGTTGAAGCTCCAGCAGCTGGTCCTGGTCGAGGTCGCGGTCGCCCTGGTCGCGGTCGGCTGGACGATCAGCCGCCCGGTCGCGGCCGGCTTCGGCGCGGTCTCGCTGGTCCTGCTGGTGGTGGCGCTCGTCCCGCTGCGCGGCCGCACCGTCCCGGAGCTGCTGCAGGTCCGCTCGGCCCTCAAGTCCCGCCGCAGGCAGGCGAAGTCGCTGCTGCCGCCGCCCGGCACCGACCCGGCGCTGGCGCCCGCGCTGGAGCTGGAGCCGGCGCTGCGCACCTGCACCCACGCCACCGAGGCCGACTTCGGCGGCCGCCCCGTGCGCCGGGAGACCGGCATGGTCGGCGACGGCACCTTCCTCAGCTCGGTGCTGCTCGTCCAGGCCAAGGACCAGCCGCTGCGCCCGGTGCGCACCGCGCTGCCGCTGCCGCTGGACGTGATCTGCTCGGCGCTCACCGTGGACGACATCGCCCTGGAGTCGGTGCAGCTGGTCCAGCACACCCAGCCCGCCCCGGCCCAGCACGTGCCGGAGCAGTCGCTGGCCGCCCGCGGCTACCGCGAACTGCCCGACGGCACCGCCACCCCCGGCCTGCGACTGACCTGGGTCGCCCTCAAACTCGACCCGGAGCGCGCGGCCACCGCCGTCCGGGCCCGCGGCGGCGGCGAGGAGGGCGCCCGCAAGGCCCTCCAGCGGGTCACCGACCAGTTGGCCGGACGGCTCAACAGCGCCGGGTTCAACGCCACCGTGCTGGACGAGCGCGAACTGATCTCCGCCCTCGCCATCGCCACCTGCGCCAACCCGATCGCGGTGGCCGGACGCCAGGGCACCGGCAGCGGCGGCGGCACCACCCGCCGCACCCAGGAGGGCAACCGCTTCTGGCGGATCGACGACCGCTGGCACAGCACCTACTGGATCTCCCGCTGGCCGCAGCTGACCCGCCCCGGCGGCGCGGCCGGCCGGATCGGCGCCCCGGACCTGGTCAACCTGATCACCGGCTCCCCCGCACTGGCCAGCACGTTCAGCCTCACCGCCGGGCACGGCACCGGCGGCTCGGTCACCGTCAGCGGCCACCTGCGGGTGACCGGGCGCAACGAGGACGAGGTCGGCGACATCGGCCGCCAGCTGGAGGCGCGGGCGCAGAGCGCCGGCCTCGGCCTGGTCCGGCTCGACCTCGAACAGGCCCCCGGCATGCTCGCCACCCTGCCGCTGGGAGGAACGTCCTGATGGCGTACCAGACCTACCCCGCCCCCGGTCCGACCCCCGGCACCGAGCAGCGCCGGCCGCGACCGCGGATCCTGCCCGGCTTCGGGCTGCGCGGACCGCGCCGGGAGAAGCACGTGCTGGAGGCCGCCGACCTGGCGGCGCTGGCCTTCCCGGTCGGCGACGACGGCGTGGTGATCGGCGTCGACCCGCAGGGCCTGCCCGCGGTGCTCGGCCTGTTCCGCCCCAGCGCGTACGACCTGGTGCTGGTCGGCGGCGTGTGGACGGCACAGGTGATCGCGCTGCGCGCGGCCGCGATCGGCGCCCGGGTCGCGGTGGAGACCGCCCGCGCCCAGCTCTGGGGCCCGATGGCGCAGGCCGCCGGCGGCGGCCAGCCGTGCGTGACGGTGCACCAGGTCGGACGGCTCGGCCCGCAGGGCGCCTCGGTGGCCTCGCCCGTCCTGGTGGTGCGCGACCTCGGCGCCCGCCCGCCGCGCACCCGGCTCTCCGCCGCGCCCTGGCAGACCACGCTGACCCTGCTGCCCTACCTCGGCCCGAACGCCTCCCGGGTGCTCAACGCGGCCGACCTGGTCGGGGTGCAGCGGATCATGCCCCAGGAGGCGGAGGTGGTCGGCCGGGTGCTGTCGCTGCCGCCGGAGGACGTGGCCGCGCTGCCCGGCCTCGGCGACGACCTCACCCTGTGGGCCACCCGGATGCGGCGCCAGTACGTCCGGACGGTGGCCGGCCAGGCCGAACAGCAGGTGCTCGGCGGCCCGCGCCGGATGGACTGAGGGGCGTGTCCGGGCCGGTCGTTCCCGGTCCGGAACCGAAGCCGCCTTCAACAGGGGCAGCCGAACGGCCTAGTCTTTGTTGCGGCAACGGCACCGCTGAACAAGCGGCGGCGAACACGAGGGAGCCCTAGTGAGCAGCGATCGGGACGGCGTCTACGTCGGCGACAACGCGGCGGAGGACGACGACGACTGGTCCGACGCGCCCGATTACACTCCCCCGTCCTGGTACGTGCAGTCGGGCCCGGCGGCGGCGCCCGCCGCGCCTGCCCCGGGGGCTGACGCCGCGGCGGCCGGGGCTCCGGCGGCCGGGGTACCGACGCCGGAGTCGGCCGCTCCCGCACCGGCCGCGGGGCCGACGGCCGACCAGGCGCCCGCGGCACCCCAGCCCGCGCCCGCGCCCGTGCCGGTCGCTGCTCCCGCACCGGACACGCTCGCGCCCCCGGCTCCCGCTCCCGCCCCGGCGGCCGAACCGGCGCCCCTCCCCGCCCCGGTGCCGCCGGTCGCGCCCGTGCAGGCCGAGGCGCAGCACGTCCCCTTCCCGGTGGCGGCCCCGGCGGTGACGCCGGAGCAGCCGCAGGCACCGCTCGCCGCCCAGCCGTGGCCGCAGACGGCGGAGGCACCGGCCCAGCCGATCGCGCCGCAGCCGTACCCGGCGGCCGCGCCGGTGCCGCAGGCCGGACCGCCCGCCCCGCCCGCCCAGCCCGGTCCGCCGGCGCCCCCTCAGCAGTTCGCCCAGCAGCCGCCGGCCCAGCCCGGACCGCCCCAGGGCCCGACGGCTCCGCCGGACCCGCAGATGAGCTGGGACCCGCAGGCCGGCTGGGACCCGCAGGCCGCCTGGGCCGCCCAGCAGTCGGCCGCCGCCCAGCCCCAGCCCGGCCAGCCCCACCTCGGCCAGCCCTACCCCGAGCAGCTCGCACAGCCGCAGCACGCACAGCCGCAGCCGGTCCAGCCGCAGCCCGCGCCGCCCGCCCCAGTGGATCCGCGCCAGGGCGGCTGGCCGCAGCCCGGCGCCTACCAGCAGCCGCCCGCCGCCCAGCCCCAACCCCAGCCCGGCCACCCCTACCCCGGGCAGCCCGGCCAGCCGCAGCCGCCCGCCCCCGCCCAGCCCTGGCCGCCGCAGGGCGGCGCGGCCACGCCGCCGCCCGCCGCGTTCCAGCAGGCCGCCGCCCCGCAGCAGACCGCCCACGGCGCGCCGCTGGGCTACACCGCCGCCGTCGAGCTGTCCTCGGACCGGCTGCTGCGCAGCCAGCCCAAGCAGCAGCGCCAGCAGCCGCGGTTCCAGTTCGGCGGCAAGGCCGCGGCGGCCGAGAAGGCCCGCAAGCTGGAGATCATCCGCACCCCGGTGCTGAGCTGCTACCGGATCGCCGTGATCAGCCTCAAGGGCGGCGTCGGCAAGACCACGACCACCACCGCGCTCGGCGCCACGCTGGCCAGCGAGCGCCAGGACAAGGTGATCGCGATCGACGCCAACCCGGACGCCGGCACCCTGGGCCGCCGGGTCAAGCGCCAGACCGGCGCGACCATCCGCGACCTGGTGACGGCCATCCCGCACCTGCGCAGCTACATGGACATCCGTCAGTTCACCTCGCAGGACCTCAACTCGGGCCTGGAGATCCTGGCGAACGACGTCGACCCGGCCGTGTCGACGACCTTCAACGACTCGGACTACCGCCAGGTCATCGAGGTGCTGGGCCGCCAGTACCCGATCATCCTGACCGACTCCGGCACCGGCCTGCTGTACAGCGCGATGCGCGGGGTGCTGGACCTCGCCGACCAGCTGATCATCGTCTCCACCCCGAGTGTGGACGGCGCCTCCAGCGCCTCCACCACGCTGGACTGGCTCTCCGCGCACGGCTACGCGGACCTCGTGCAGCGCAGCATCACGGTGGTCTCCGGGGTGCGCGAGACCAGCAAGATGATCAAGGTCGAGGACATCGTCGCGCACTTCCAGACCCGCTGCCGCGGCGTCATCGTGGTGCCCTTCGACGAGAGCCTGGCGGCCGGCGCCGAGGTCAACCTCGACATGATGCGGCCCAAGGTCCGCGAGGCCTACTTCGAGCTGGCCACCCTGGTCGGCGAGGACATCGCCCGGGCCCAGCAGGCGGCCGCCCAGCAGGCCGGCTGGCAGCAGCAGGCGCAGGCGGGCTACCCGCAGCCGGGCCTGCCCCAGCCGTACGCCGATCCCCAGCAGCAGGGCTACCCGGGCCAGCCCGCCCCGGGGGCGCCGTGGGCGCCGCAGCCCGGCCAGGCCCCGCCGCCCCCGCCCGGGTACGGCTACCCGCAGCAGCCCGCCCCCGGAGCCCCGTGGCCGCAGCAGCCCGGTGCCCCGCAGCCGGGCCCCGGCTACGGCTACCCGCCGCAGGCGCCCCCGCAGTGACGTACGGAAGGGCCCGCCGACCCGGAGGAGTCGGCGGGCCCTTCGGCGTTCCCCGGCAGCGGCGGCCGGACCGGGCTCAGGCCTCGGTCAGCTCCCGGGCGCGCTTGACGTCGTCGGCCATCCGGTCCAGCAGGGCCTCGATGGAGTCGAACTTCTCCATCCCGCGCAGGTAGGCCAGGAAGTCCACGGCCACGTGCAGCCCGTACAGGTCCAGCCCGACCCGGTCGATGGCGTACGCCTCGACGGTACGGGCGGTGCCGTCGAAGGTCGGGTTGGTGCCGACCGAGATCGCCGCCGGCATCCGCTCGCCGTCGGCGGTCAGCCAGCCCGCGTACACGCCGTCGGCCGGGACGGCGCTGTGCGGCACGGTCTCCACGTTGGCGGTCGGGTAGCCGAGCTCGCGGCCGCGCTGCGCGCCGCGCACCACCACGCCCTCGACCCGGTGCGGGCGGCCGAGCACCTCGCCCGCGCCGGCCATGTCCCCGGTCTCGACCAGGCGGCGGGTCAGGCTGGAGGAGAACGGCTCGCCGTCCCCGGCGGTGCCGCACACCTGGAGGTCCACCACCTCGACCTGGAAGTCGTCCGCCCCGCCCAGCTCGGCGAGCAGCGCGACGTTCCCCGCGGCCCGGTGCCCGAAGCGGAAGTTGGGGCCCTCGATCACCACCCGGGCGTGCAGCGCGTCCACCAGCACCTGCCGGACGAAGGTCTCCGGGGACTCCTGGGAGAACTCGGTGGTGAACGGCAGCACCAGCACCGCGTCCACGCCGAGTTCGGCGATCAGCTCGGCCCGGCGCGGGTGCGGCGCGAGCAGCGGCGGGTGGCTGCCCGGGCGGATCACCTCGCGCGGGTGCGGGTCGAAGGTCACCACGACCGAGGGCAGGCCCAGTTCACGGGCCCGCTCGACGGCCCGCCCGATGATCAGCTGATGCCCGCGGTGCACCCCGTCGAACGAGCCGATGGTGACGACGCTGCGTCCCCAGTCACCGGGGATCTCCTCCAGGCCACGCCAGCGCTGCACCCGACTGCTCCTTGTTCCGTACGGTGCGTGCCCTCGGCACGCTCAAACGCTCACAACCGAACCCCTATAGCGTGCCATGCGCCTGCCCCGGCTCAGGCACCGGAAGGGGGGTTGGGCGCACCGGCGCACGGACGGCCCGCACGGCCGCGGTCCGCTCCGCCTCGGCGGCCGCGTACTGGGCGTCCCGGCCGGCCGCCACCAGGGCCCGCATCCGGGCCAGCCGGGGCCCGTCCGGGGCGGTCGGGGCGGCGTCGGACGGCCACCGGGCGAGCAGCCGGGCGAACGCCGCCGACCGCCCCGCGCACCGCACCAGCAGCTCGTCCGCGCCCGCCAGCCCCGGCACCGCCCGGGCCAGCACGGCGCGCGCCCGGGCCGGGTTCTCGGCCGCGCAGTGCTCGGCGAGGCGCTCCACGGCCACGGTGAGCACCGCCCGGTCGGCCTCGGTGGCGAGCAGGGTGTCCAGCAGCTCGCAGCGCAGCGCGTCCGCCGCCGGGTCCGTCACCGGGACGGACAGCGCCTCGGCGAAGGGCGTGCGGACCGCCGCCGCGGGGGCGGCCAGGACGCCGCCGAGCAGCACCCGCAGCTCCAGCCGGGCGGCCGGCCCGTCGATCGCGGCCCGCCCCAGCCGACGGCCGAGGTAGTCGACGGCGACCGGCCCGGCCAGCGCCGGGTGGCGGCGCAGCAGCCGGGCGGCCAGGTCGGCGCTGCGCCGGGCGGCCACCGGGGCGCGGGCGTCGGCCAGCACCCGCAGGGTCTCGGCGGGGGCCGCGCCGGGCGCCGCCAGGGCGTCGGCGAGTGCGGCCAGGACGGGCTCCGGGTCGCTCTCCAGGGCCGGGGCGAGGGCGCGCGGGGTCAGGAAGGCGTCGCCGCCCGCGCGGTGCAGGGCGAGGGCGGCGTCCAGGTGCCCGGCCCTGGTCACCGGGTCGGCGACCAGCACGGCCAGCGCGGCGCCGTGCAGGGCCGGTTCGTCCTCGCGGGCGAGCAGGGTCAGGGCGGCGAAGCGCAGCAGTTCGGTGCCGGCCCCGCTCGCGTACGGGGCGGTCCGCAGCGCGTGGACGGCGGCCGCGACGTGCCGTTCGGGCCGGCGGTCGTGGCTCCAGCGGTCCACCGCGCGGCAGAGCGCGGACGGCTCCTCGGCGGCGAGCACGGTGAGCAGCGCGTCCGCCCGCGGGTGCGCGGCGTCGGCCAGCGCGTCCGCCAACTCGTCCAGGGCGGACCGGCGGTGGGCGTGCAGCAGGTCGTGGGCGAGGTCCGCCACCGTACGGCCCGGGCGGCCCGGCAGGCCGGCCGGGTCGTCGAACCAGGCGCAGAGCAGCGGGAATACCGCGACCGGGTCGGCGCGCAGCCGCCCGGCCGCCGCCGCGAGGAACTGCTGCCCGGGGCCGTCGGCGGCCACCAGGCGGCGCAGCAGGGCGAGTTCGGCCTCGACGGGCAGGCCGAGACCGGTCCAGAACGCGGGGTCGAAGCGGTTCAGCCCGTCGACCGCCTGCCAGCCGCCCGCGGTGGCCGCCCGTTCGGCCGTGCGGCGGGCCAACTGGTCGAGCAGCGCGAGGTGTTCGGTCGGGTCGGGGCTGGCGGCGAGTCCGGCGGTGAGCAACCGGGCCGCCCACCAGGCGGGTTCGCTGCCGGGCGGGCGCAGGTCCAGCGCGCGCCAGATCCGGTGCAGCCACGGGTCCAGGGCGGTCGCGCCCCAGGTCTCGGCGACCCGGCGCAGCGCGGCGGTCACCGGCCCGATCCGGTGGCGGGGAACGCCCGGCCCGGGCCCCTCCGGCCCGGGCGGGGTGTCCTCGGCCTCGCCGAGCAGCATCCGCAGCGCCGCGTCCAGGTCCAGGTGCCGGCCCTGCAGCCAGTCGGCGAACTCCCCGTGGGCGAAGCGGAAGCCGGGCCCGGCGGGGACGAACAACCCCTCGGCGAGCACCGCCGTGGCCCAGCCGCCGTCGACCGGGAACAGCTCCTGGAAGGCCTCCCGGCCGAGCGCGCCCGGCTCCTCCCCGAGCATCCGCCGGGCCGCCTCGTGCACCCGCCCGGCCACCGCCGCCGCCAGCCGGCGCACCCGGC
>NZ_JBHJWG010000067.1:0-32760 GCF_042266305.1 Kitasatospora sp. NPDC056076 | reverse complement strand
CCCCGGCACCGGGCCGGCCCGTTTCGGGCTCAGCGCGGCCGGTCGGCCGCCGTGCGGACCTCGGCGGTCAGGTGCAGCGGCGGGCTGTGCCGGAAGGTGAGGGTGAAGGCCACCCGCTGGCCGGGCCGCAGCGCGGGCGGGGCGGGGATCATCAGGTCGGCGTCCTCGGGCGTCATGGCCAGTTCGCCCCGACCGGGGACGGGCAGGCCGGGGACGGGCTCCCAGCGGCCCGCCGCGCCCTGGTGGAGGTGCCGCTTGAGGGTGATCGGTCCACCGAACTCCCAGTCGGCGCCGGTCAGTTCGTCGGGTACGTCGCCCGGGTTGCGGATCGTGAAGAAGGCCGCGGTGGCGGTGGCCGCGCCGGCCGTGGGCAGCAGCACCCAGCCGGGGCCGGCCTCCACCGGGCGGGGGCCGACGCCGGCTCCGCCGACCGCCGTCCAGCCGGTGAGCAGGGCCAGCGCGAGTGCCGCAGCGCCGACCGGCGGGCCGACCGCGGCGAGCCGGTCGAGCGGCCCGGGTATCCGTGTCCTCACCGCAGGCCACCCTTCGCCCGGCCGCTGGTCGTACGGCCCCCCGTCGGCCGGCCGCTGGTCGTACGGCCCCCGGTCGACCGTCCGCGCCCCGGTTCCCAGGTGCGCAGCCGCAGGCTGTTGCCCACCACCAGCAGCGAACTGAGCGACATCGCCACCGCCGCCAGCATCGGGTTCAGCAGCCCGACGGCCGCCAGCGGGATCAGCACCAGGTTGTAGCCGAAGGCCCAGAGCAGATTGGCCCGGATCGTGGCGAGGGTCTGCCGGGCCAGCCGCACGGCGTCCACCACCGCCTCGATGTCACCGCGCACCAGGGTCAGTCCGGCCGCGCCGATCGCGGCGTCGCTGCCGGAGGCCAGCGCCACGCCGAGGTCGGCCGAGGCGAGGGCGACCGCGTCGTTGACGCCGTCGCCGACCACCGCCACCGTCCGTCCGGCGGCCCGCAGTTCGGCCACCACCTCGGCCTTGCGCTCGGGCGAGGCCGAGTCGTGCACCCGCTCGATGCCCAGCTCGGCGGCCACCGCCCGGGCCGCGCCCGGGCCGTCCCCGGTCAGCAGCACGGTCTCCAGGCCCATCCCGCGCAGCCGGTGGAGGGCCCGCCAACTGCCGGAGCGCAGCGTGTCACCGACCGCCAGTACGGCCGCGGCCCGTCCGTCCAGCTCCACCAGGACGGCGGTGCGGCCCGCCGTCCCGGCCGCGGTGACCGCCGCGGCGAGCTCCGGGGGCAGCGCGTCGCCGTCCGGCCGGACGGCCCGGACCGGACGGCCCTCGACGGTGCCGGACACCCCGAGGCCGGTGGCGGCGGCGAAGCCGTCCACCGGGGGGAGCGTCCCGCAGCGCTCCCGGGCGGCGGCCGCGACGGCCCGTCCGATCGGGTGCTCCGAGCGGTGCTCGACCGCGCCCGCCAGCCGCAGCACCTCCGCCTCGGTGCACCCCTCGGCGACCGTCACCGCCGCCAGTTCCATCCGGCCGGTGGTCAGCGTGCCGGTCTTGTCCACCACCACGGTGTCCACCCGGCGCAGGCTCTCCAGCACCTCGGGTCCGCGCACCAGCACGCCCAGTTCGGCGCCGCGCCCGGTCGCCGCCAGCAGCGCCGTCGGGGTGGCCAGGCCCAGTGCGCACGGGCAGGCCACCACCAGGACGGCGACCGCCGCCGTGACGGCCGCCTGCGGGGCGGCGCCCGCGCCCAGCCAGAAGCCCAGGACGCACACCGCGACCGTCAGCACGCAGGGCACGAAGACCCCGGCCACCGCGTCCGCCAGCCGCTGCGCCCGGGCCTTGCCGGCCTGGGCCTCGGCCACCAGGGCGGTGATCCGGGCCAGTTGGGTGTCCGCGCCGACGGCGGTGGCGCGTACCACCAGCGCACCGCCGACGTTCACCGTCGCCCCGGCCACGGCGTCCCCGGGGCCGACCTCCACCGGCACGCTCTCCCCGGTCAGCAGGCTCAGGTCGAGGGCCGAACCGCCCTCCACGACCACTCCGTCGGTGGCCACCCGCTCGCCCGGCCGCACCACGAACTCCTGCCCGGGAAGCAGCAGTTCGACGGGGATCAGGCGTTCCTCGCCGTCCTGCGCCCGGGCGCAGACCTGCTTGGCGCCCAGCTCGGCCAGCGCCCGCAGCGCGGAGCCGCTGCGGCGGCGCACCCGGCCCTCCAGCAGCCGCCCGGCCAGCACGAACAGCGGCACCCCGACCGCCGCCTCCAGGTACACGTGCGCCGCGCCGCCACCGTCGGCGGTCAGCGAGAACGGCATCCGCATGCCCAACTCGCCTGCCCCGCCCAGGAACAGCGCGTAGGCGGACCAGGCGAAGGAGGCCACCACGCCCAGGCTGACCAGGGTGTCCATGGTCGCGGCGGCGTGCCGCAGCCCTTGCAGGGCGCGCCGGTGGAAGCCGGCCGACCCCCAGGTCACCACCGGCACGGCCAGGGCGAAGCAGACCCACTGCCAGGCGTCGAACTGGAGCGCGGGCACCATCGACAGGGCCAGCACGGGGACGGCCAGCAGGGTGGTGACCAGCAGCCGCCGGCGCTCGTCCGGCTCCTCCTCCGGCAGTCCGCCGAGCACCCCGGAGGCCGCCAACTCTGCCGTGTACCCGGCCCGTTCGACGGCCGCGACCAGCTCGTCCACGGACACCCCGGCCGGGTGCAGCACCCGGGCCCGGCCGGTCGCCAGGTTCACCCCGGCCGTCACCCCGTCGATCCGGCCCAGCCGCTTCTCCACCCGGCCCACGCAGGCCGCGCAGGTCATCCCGCCGACCGCCAGATCGGTGGACACCAGCTCCCCGGTGTCCGCCCCCGCGACCGGGCTCACCGCATCCCGCCCATGTCGTGCCCGCCCATGCCGGGCGAGGAACCGCCGCCCCGGCTCGGCGTCAGCCCCGGGGCCACCGGCCCCGCCTGCCGCCCCACCGCGTACGAGACCACGAACACCACCACCAGCAGCAGGGCGAACCCCACCAGCACACTCGACGGCCGGACACCCGGCGATTTCGGCTTCACCCCCCACCAGTCGGACGGCCGGAGCGGTCGGTTCCCGAACCTTCCGGGCCGGGCGGGTGGCGCTCGTCACGGTCCGCCCGGCCCGGTCCGCCCGCCGCCGTCGTACCGGGTGTCGCACCGCTGTCGTACCGGCGTCGTACGATCATTCGTGTGCCGAAGACCGGCGCAGGTACGACGAGCATCCGGGGGGATGGCGATGGAGACGACGAAGCGGGCCCGCGCACTGGGCGTGGCGGCCGGGGTCCTGGGGGTGGCGCTGGCGTTCGCCGGAACGGCGTCGGCGCGGCCGACCGACGGGCCGGACACCCCGATCGGCGGGCCGGGGACGGGGCGGATCCTGCCGCCGACCCCGGACGAGGACACCATGTTCTCGATCCCGGACTGGATCGGCAACGGCGGCGCCGTGACGGCCTCGGTGACGGAGTCGCTGCCGATCACGGTCGTCGTCGGCTGCCGGGGCGGCGGTTCGGTACAGGTCCACGTCGGCGGGCAGGCCCCGGCCGACTTCACGGTGCAGTGCCCGGCGGACGCGGTCGGCGTCGGCTCGGTGGAGATCCCCGCCCGGCCGGGCCGGGACTTCCAGTTCACCGTCCGCACCTCGGACCCGTCGATCCACTGGGGCATCAACGCCCTCCAGGTCCGCCCCGCTCCGCCGACCGACTGACCGCCGACGGACCGGCCGCCTACGGACCGACCGTGGTCGGACCCGGCCGGGGGCTCAGCGCCGGACGCTCCGCGGGCCCGTCACGGCGGCGCCCAACGCGCCGACCCGGGCCCGTAGTTCGCGGTCGGCGGTGACCACCAGGCAGGCCCGCGCCGGATCCCCGGCGCGGGCCTCGCGGACCAGTTCCACGATCCGGTCGTCGCCGCTGCCCGCCGCCGACACCACCCGGACCTCCGGCAGCCCGGTGACGCCCCGGGCCGCGCCCTCGACCACCAGCACCACCTCCAGCGGGCCGGGGTGCTCCGGCACGCCCCGGGCGGCCACGGCGACCAGGGCGTCCCGGAGGCGTTCGGCGGCGCCGCGCCGGTCGCGCCACCAGCCGTCGGGGACCGAGCCGACCACGTTCGCGCCGTCCACCACCAGCAGGGGCGGCGGCGCGGCCTCGTCATGTTCCATCAGTCCGTCCGGTCCGCCTGATCCGTCAGGGTGATCCGGATGCCGACGGTGCCGCGCTCACCGCGCCGCAGCCGGCTGCCGAGCAGGGTGAGCACGCCGAGCAGCCCGTACTTCTGGCGCAGCAGGGTGCGGTAGGCGGCGGTGCGCTCGGGGGCGAGGAGTTCGGCGGTGGCCGGGTACTGGTCGCCGGTCGGGCGGCCCTTGACGTCGCAGGGGCCGACCAGGACGTCGGCCCGGTTGCGGATCCGCTTGACCTTCCAGGAGTCCGCGACGGTCCAGACGCCGAGCGCCTCCCCGTCCCGGACCACCCACACCGGGGTCGGCACCGGGGTGCCGTCCTTCTTGTAGGTGGTGACGAGCAGGTAGCTGCCGGAGGAGAGGCTGACGATCCGGGCGAGCCGGGCCGCGGCGGTGGGGTCGGGCGTGGTCATGGCCGAGAGTCTACGAGGTGGGAGCGCTGTGGCCGGTCACCAGAAGCGGGCGAGGGCGCTCTGTCTGAACGGCTCCGGCGAGATGCAGAGCTCCCCGGCGAACGGCCGGTCCAGCACCAGGACGAGCAGCAGGCTGAAACCGATCAGCGCGGCCACCGAGCCGACGAACAGCAGCCGTGCCCGCCGGGCGCGGACGCCGTACAGCAGGGACAGCAGGACGATCGCCACCGCTCCGCCGACGATCAGGACCTGGAGCAGGACGGGCAGTTCGGAGCCGCTCGCGTTGATCCGGTCCCGGCGCCGGCCGGCCACGTCGTTGAGGCTGTCGAGCGCCTTCGCGTAGAAGGCCTGCTCGGACGGCGACTGCGGCTCGAACGCGAGCAGCGCCCGGTACATCGCGTCGACCTCCGTGCCGGTGGCCGTGAACTCGCCGCGGCCGGCCCTCATCAGCGGCCACTGCCGCTCCACCACGACGTGCACGTAGTCGCCGACCGAGGCGGTGACGGCCGCCCGGGGCCCGGGCGGGAAGGCGGCGGCGTCCCGGGCGATCTGGGAGACCGCGGTGGCTTCGGCGGAGACCACCTTCTGGGTGTCCTGCAGCTCGGTCCACAGGTTGACGATGACGAAGGCCAGGATGAGGCCGTAGATCGCGCCGAAGATGCCGAGCACCACGCCGACCATGTCGTTGTTCCCGCCCCGGGCGAGGGTCGGGGACCAGCGGCTGACCAGGACGCTCCCGGCCAGGGCCAGCAGGACGGACCCGCCGACCACCAGCACGCCGAGCCAGGCGGTGGAGAGGTGGTTCAGCAGCCACAGCTCCATGACCGACCTCCGGGTCAGCCGTCCCGGCGGGGTCGGGTGCCGCGGAGGAGGGCGCGGGCGCGTCGGGTGAGACGGCGGGCCACGCGGCCGCCGACGCCGGTGGCACCGATCCGGGAGGCGCCGGTGCCGACACCGGTGCCGAGGCCCGTGCTGCCGCCGGCCGACGCGGGGCCGGTCGGCCGGGGGCCGGTGGGCGCGGCGCCCGCGGCGGGGGCCGAGCGGGCGGCGGCGAGGCCGGCGCGGCGCCGGGCGGAGCCGCGGGCGGTGCCCCAGACGGCGAGACCGGTGGCGACGGCGGCGCCGGTCCAGAGGGCGGGCGCGAGGACGGAGTCGTCGCCGCCGAGGACGGGGGTGCGGGACCAGGGCGGCAGGTCGGCCTCGCTGTCGGCGGCGGCCTGCGGGGCGCCGTCGGCCGGGGTGGCGGGCGCGCCCGGGGCGCCGTCCTTGGTGCTGCCCTTCGGCGCGGCGAGGTCCTCGACGAGTTGCCCGACCGGCTGGACCTTGCCCGCCGCGGCGAAGCCCCAGTCCAGCAGGACGGCGGCCTCGTCGTAGACCTTGCTCTGCGCCTCGGGGTGCATCACGGTCACCAGCAGGGTGCGGCCGCCGCGTTCGGCGGCTCCGGTGAAGGTGGCGCCCGCGTTGGTGGTGTAGCCGTTCTTGACGCCGATCAGGCCGGGGTACTTGCCGAGCAGCCGGTCGGTGTTGGCGATGTCGAAGGCGGTGCGCTGGCCGGTGGCCTTGTCGAGTCCGCCGGGGAAGCGGGCGGTGCGGGTGGCGCAGTAGGACCGGAAGTCGGCGTTGCGCAGCCCGGCGCGGGCGAACAGGGTGAGGTCGTACGCGGAGGAGACCTGGCCGTCCATGTCGTAGCCGTCGGGGGAGACCACCTTGGTGTCCCGGGCCTGGAGGGACTGGGCGCGGGCCTGCATCTCCCGGACGGTCTGCTGGACGCCGCCGTTCATGTGGGCCAGGACGTGCACGGCGTCGTTGCCGGAGCTGAGGAAGACGCCCCGCCAGAGGTCCTCCACCCGGTACGGCAGGTTCTCCTTGACGCCGACCAGGCTGCTGCCGACGCCGAGGTCGGCGAGTTCGGCGGGGGTGACCTGGTGCTCCGTGGAGCGGTCGAGCTTGGGCAGCACGGTGTCCGCGAACAGCATCTTGAGGGTGCTGGCCGGGGGCATCGGCAGGTGGGCGTCGCGCGCGGCGAGCACCTCGCCGGTGCCGGCGTCGGCGATCAGCCAGGAGCGGCCGGTCAGTTCGGCCGGCAGGGCGGGGGCCCCGGCCAGCGGCGCGACCTGGACGGCCGGGCGGCCGAGCCGCTCGCCGCCGACGGCGGAGGCGGCGTCCTGGGCGAGGGCCGCCGGGGCGCCGGCGGCGAGCACCAGGGCGGAGGCGGCGGAGACGGCCGCGACCCTGGCGACGGACGGTGGTTTCGGCTGCGGTCCCCGCTGCTCACGCTCTGACTGCTCACGCTTCGGCTGCACACGGCGAACGTACCGGCGCCGCCGTCGGACCGCCGTGTCGGCTGCTCCGTCCGGAGGGAGGGCGGGACGCGACTTTGGTCAACGCCGGTCGCGCCGAAAGTCGGTTGGGCGCGGGCCGGCGGATTCCTAGGCTCGGGAGCATGAAGACCCTGCTCGGTTACCTCGGTTTCGTCCTGATCCTGGGCGGCGGCACCGGCCTGCTGGCCGACCACCTCGGGGGCTTCCGGCTGTTCGGCTTCGTCCGCTTCCTGGTGCCGGACGGACACGAGACCGCCGGGTACGCCGTGCTGCTGGTGCTCGGCGCCCTGCTGGCGATCCCCGCCGCCCGGCGGGGGTAGCGGGCCTCCCCTCCCGGCCCCTCGGCTCAGGCGCCGACGCCCGCGGCCACCCCGTCGAGCAGGACGGCCAGGCCGGTGCGGAAGGCGTCCGCGCCGGTGTCCTCCGGGCTGCCGCCGGCGCTCTGGAGGGCGGTCAGCAGCGGGAAGCGCTGCGGGAAGTCCGGCGCCAGTTCGGCGAGCCGGGCGGAGCGGGTGCTCCACCACTCCTCGTCCGTGACGCCGGTGGCGGCCGCCGCGCCGCGGGCGTCGGCGGTGGCGGCGGCCGTGCCGCGGACGAACTGCCAGAGCGCGGCGACCGCCCCGCGCAGCCGCCCGACGGGCAGGCCGGCGGGTCGCAGCGCGGCCAACAGGTTTTCCATGGCGGCGAGTTCGGCCGGGCCGAGGACGGGGCGGGCCTGCGAGACCTGGAGCACCCAGGGGTGGCGCAGGTAGCAGGCGTACAACTCCTCGGCCCAGGCGGTGACGTCGGCCCGCCAGTCGTCGAACTCCGGTGTTCCGGTGGGGAGCTCGGCGAGCACCCGGTCGTGCATCAGGTCGAGCAGTTCGGCCTTGCCCGGCACGTAGGTGTAGAGCGCCATCGCGGTGCGGCCGAGCCGTTCGCCCACGGCGCGCATCGACAGGGCGGCCATTCCCTCGGCGTCGGCCACCGCGATTCCGGCGGACACGATCGCGTCCACACTCAGCCCCGGTTTCGGGCCGCTGCGCCCGGTGCGCGGTTCCCCGGGGTGCCCCCACAGCAGGGCGAGTGAGCGGTGGGCGTCTCCCTGCCCGGCGTAGACGGTCATCCCGACATCTCCTTATGGCGTAAAGTATCCTGGCGCCAGCAACTCTTTATGCCGTAAGTTATCAGGATTCCGCACAGCGGTCCGCACAGCGAGGGGTTACCGATGACTCTGCCCGTCACCTTCATCGAGGTCGTAGCGGTCGACCGGATCACGCCGCGCACCGCCCGGGTCGTCTTCGAGGCGGAGGCCCTGGACGACACCGTGGGCGGCACGCCCGACCAGCAGCTCAAGCTCTGCTTCCCGCGCCCGGGGCAGCGCGAGCCGGAGCTGCCGGCGGGGCAGGACGACCCGATGGGCTGGTACCGGGCCTATCTGGCGATCCCCGAGGCCGACCGCCCGGTCATGCGCAGCTTCACCCTGCGCCGCAGGCACCCCGGCACCCGGCGGATCGAGGTCGACTTCGTCCTGCACGGCGACTCCGGCCCGGCCGCGGCCTGGGCGCTGCGGGCCGCGCCGGGGGACCGGCTCGGCATGGTCGGGCCCTCCGCGCTGTACGCCCCGCCGGTCCCGTTCGCCCAGGTCGCGGCGGCGGCCGACTGGGTGCTGCTGGCCGGCGACGAGACCGCCCTGCCGGCCGTGGCGACGCTGCTGGAGGCCCTGCCGGAGGGGGCGCGGGCGCACGCCTGGATCGAGGTCGCGGACCGGGCGGAGCGTCAGCGGCTGGCGACCCGGGCCGAACTGGAGGTGCGCTGGCTGCACCGCGACGGCGCGGCCCCGGGCGCCCTGCTGACCGCGGCGTTCCGGGGCGGCGCGCTGCCGGGCGGGCGGCCCTTCGTCTGGCTGGCCGGGGAGGCGGGTGCGGTGCGGGCGCTGCGCCGCTGCCTGGTGGAGGAGCACGGGGTGCCGAAGTCGGACATCGACTTCACCGGCTACTGGCGCCACCGGCTGACCCAGGACGACGCGCCGACGGCCGAGGACCTCGCGGACGCCCGGGAGCGACTGGGGTGAACTCCTCGGCCGCCCCGTTCGTTCTGCATGCCGAGCGTTCTGCGTGCCGTTCGTTCTGCGTGCCGAGCGTTGTTTCGAGAGCCGTCGACGGGGAAGAAGAGTCGCGGTGTCGACAAAGAGGCAGCGGGTGGGCCGGGGTGGCGATGTTCCGCCAGTGTCCAGAGTTCGCCACTGACGTTTTTGCCGCCGCGGAAGCCTGTTTTGACCGTCCCTGACCGGCTCTGATCGGTGAAAAAGGGGCAGCAGCGGCCGGATTTATACTGTGTATTTTACTTTCTGATGGTCATTTTTACTTTCTGATGGGGTTTTAACCCCTTGTCGTGGTCGTGCCGGATGCGCTGGAATGCGACCGCTGTCGGGACGCGCGGTCCGGAGCACCGCGCGTCCGACCAGGATTCGTAGGCTGGATCGTGCAACCTGACGTCTCATCAGACGAAAGGATGTCCATTGATCGGCTGGCGCAAGACCCAGCTAGCAGCCGCCGTCACCGTCACCGCCGCGTCCATGGTCCTGAGCCTCGGGACCATCGCGAGCGCGGCCCCGACCCAGGATCCGCAGAACGCCCAGGCGGCGTCCTCGGACGGGTCGCCGGCACCGGTGATCGTGATCCTGAAGGACCAGATAGCGGACGCCCCGGCCGACCACGGTCACCTCGGCGCACGTGAGCAGAAGACCGCCAGCGCGCAGAAGCCGCTGCTGGACAAGGTCAAGGCCAACGGCGGCACCAACGTCAAGAGCTTCGTGGTCGGCAACGCCTTCTCCGCCACGGTCAGCCCGGCCGAGCGCGCGGCGCTCCAGTCCGACCCGGCGGTCGCCGCCGTGGTCGCCGACACCCAGGTCCAGGTGGCCCCCGTCGCCTCGACCACCGCGAAGAAGGCGGACACCGCGGCCACGGCCTCCGGCAAGTCCGGCGACGCGTCGAAGGCCGTTTCGGGCAGCAACGGCCAGGGTTCCCAGGAGAACGCGACCAACACGGTCTGCCCCTCCGACCCGACCAAGCCGCTGCTGGAGCCCGAGGGCCTCTACTCGGTCCGTGCCTACAGCGGCAACGGCAACCCCGGCGTGGAGAACCTGGCCACCGGCAAGGGCGTCAAGGTCGCCTACATCGCCGACGCGCTCGACCCGAACAACCCGGACTTCATCCGGGCCGACGGTTCGCACGCCGTGGTGGACCACCAGGACTTCTCGGGTGAGGGCTGGGACGCGCCGAGCGGTGGCGCCGAGGCCTTCGGCGACGCCTCGGCGGTCATCGCCCAGGGCCGTCAGACCTACGACGTCTCGCAGTTCGTCAACGCCTCGCACCCGCTGCCGGCCGGCTGCAACATCAACATCCGCGGCCTCGCCCCGGACGCCGACCTGGTCGCCCTCAAGGCCGGCGGCGAGATGATGTCCAACTCGTCGATCCTGCAGTCCATCGACTACGCGGTGCGGGTCGCCCACGTGGACGTGCTGAACGAGTCCTTCGGCGGCAACGTCACCCCGGACAGCGGCGCCCACGACACCATCGCGCTCTTCAACGAGCAGGCCGTCAAGGCCGGTGTCACCGTCGCGGTCTCCACCGGTGACGCCGGTATCAGCGGCACCATCGGCACCCCGGCCACCGACCCGTACGTGATCTCGGTCGGCGCGTCGACGGACAACCAGAACTACCAGCAGACCGGCTACGCGGCTTCCAAGTTCTCCAACAAGACCTGGAACAACAGCCGGATCTCCGCGCTCTCCTCGGGCGGCTTCACCATGGCCGGCCGCACCCTCGACCTGGTCGCCCCGGGCGAGTCGGACTGGGCGCTGTGCACCGCCGACACCACCAAGTACGCGGACTGCACCAACTTCAACGGCAAGGGCTCGAACATCCAGCCCTTCGGCGGCACCAGCCAGGCCGCCCCGTTCGTCACCGGTGCCGCGGCCCTGGTCATCCAGGCCTACCGCGACACCCACGGCGGCGACTCGCCGTCCCCGGCGCTGGTGAAGAAGTTCATCACCGGCACCGCCACCGACCTCGGCGTCCCCGCCGAGGAGCAGGGCGCCGGTCTGCTCAACGTCCGGGCCGCCGTCGAGGCCGCCCGCGGCTACGACGACGGCGACGGCACCGACGGTGCCCGCACCGTCGTGGTCAACACCGGCCAGGTGAGCATCCAGGGCGCCCCCGGTTCGACCCACACCGCCGACGTCTCCGTCACCAACACCAGTGACGAGCCGCAGTCGGTGAGCGCCACCACCCGCAGCTTCGCGCCGCAGGCCACCAACCAGCAGGTCGTCAAGCTGGACTCGGCCTCGACCGACACCTTCAAGTACGCCACCAACGGTGCCGACTGGGTGCAGAAGCAGGTCAAGTTCACCGTTCCGGCCGGTGCCGACCGCCTCGCGGCGTCGATCGCCTGGCACGGCGGCCCGAACCCGGTCACCAACGGCCCCGTGGTCCGCATGACGCTGCTCGACCCGTCGGGCCGCTTCGAGACCAACACCCGTCCGCAGGGCGGCGCCACCCCGGCCAACTTCGGCCTGGTCGACGTCCCGCACCCGGTGGCCGGCGAGTGGACCGCCATCATGTACACCCCGGCGGGCAAGGCCGGCTACACCGGCGACGTCCAGTTCGGCACCTCCACCCAGCGCGCGGTCCCGGCCGGCGCGGTGAGCCCGAACACCACCGAGCTGCAGCCCGGTCAGACCAAGACCCTCAAGGTCCAGCTGACCACCCCGGCGACCAGCGGTGACAGCAGCGAGGCGGTCCTCGTCTCCAGCTCGAACGGCAACACCACCAGCGTCCCGGTCGTGCTGCGCAGCCTCGTCCCGGTCAAGGACGGCAAGGGCAGCTTCACCGGTACCATCACCGGTGGCAACGGCCGCGGCTCCTCGCCGACGCAGATGTTCGCCTACGGCTTCGACGTCCCGAAGGGCCAGAAGGACCTGCGGGTCGGCGTCACCGTCGGCAAGGACGCGAACCTGTTCATGCAGGGCGCCCTGATCAGCCCGAACGGCACCCCGGTCGACATCGAGGGCAACACGCTGTTCGACGCCCAGGGCAACCTGACCGGCGCCGCCAACGGCGTCTCGGCCACCACGATCAACCCGGCCGAGGGCCACTGGCGCTTCGTCCTGAACGTGCTCGGCCCGGTCAGCGGCCAGGAGCTCGCCCAGGACTTCGCCGGCAGCATCGCGTTCAACCAGAACCAGGCCACCGCGGCCGGTCTGCCGAACGACCCGAAGACGAAGCTGGCGGCCGGCAAGCCGGTCACCGTCAACGTCAACTACACCAACAACACGGTCGCCACCCAGTCGATCGCGGCCGACGGCCGCCTCGACAAGCGCGTCGACCTGCCGCTCGTCCCGCAGGGTGCCTCGGCCAGCGTCAACCTGCCGCTGAGCCTGACCTCCTCGGTGCCGAGCTTCCTGGTGCCGCCGAGCACCGACCAGCTCAAGGCCGTGGCGGCGTCCTCGACGCCGGCGCAGATCGAGCTGAGCGCCACCACCGCCTCGCCGGACCTCTTCGGTGACCTCAAGAAGGCCCAGGACGGCTCCGCCATCTCGGTCGCCACCTCCAAGGGCAGCGCCGAGCAGCCGATCGTCCCCGGTGCCTGGAGCACCTTCGTCCAGCAGATCGGCCCGTTCGGCACCGCCGGCGCGCCGAAGGGCACCTCCACCATCACCGCCACCGCGCACACCCTGGCGTTCGACCCGGCGCTGACCTCCAGCACCGGTGACCCGTACGCCGCCGCGGTGAACGCCACGGCCACGGCCGCCGCCCCGGTGACCGTCGCCCCCGGCGCCACCGGCTCGCTGCAGGTGACCGTCACCCCGACCGGCCCCAAGGGCAGCACGGTCAAGGGTCTGCTCTACCTGGTGTCCGGCCCGACCTTCGTGCCGACCGCCAACAACAGCCTCGGCACCACCGGTGCGGTGCTCGCGGCGATCCCCTACAGCTACACGGTGAACTGACGCTCAACCAGTTCAGCGCACCAGCCTGAGGCCGAGGCCGTCCCGGAGTTCCGGGGCGGCCTCGGCTGCTTGTCCCGGTGCCGGAACAAGTCGGGGCCGTCCGCTTGTTGAGCCTGGGAGGAGAGCCCTCGGGGTCCTACGGAGCGGAACGGGAGCGGGAGTTGAACGAGGCGATCAAGCACAGCGAGATCGAGGTGAACGGTGTCCGGCTGCACCTCGCCGAACAGGGGGAGGGGCCGCTGGTCCTGCTGCTGCACGGCTTCCCGGAGAGCTGGTACTCCTGGCGCCACCAGTTCGCGCCGCTCGCCGCGGCCGGGTACCGGGTGGTCGCCCCCGACCAGCGCGGCTACGCCCGCAGCGCGCAGCCGGCGGCCGTGGACGCGTACTCCGTACTGCACCTGATCGGCGACGTCACCGCGCTGATCCGCGAACTCGGCGGGGAGAAGGCCGTGGTGGTCGGCCACGACTGGGGCGCGCCGGTCGCCTGGGGCACCGCCGCCCTCCGGCCGGACCTGGTGCGCGGGGTCGCCGGCCTGAGCGTCCCGCCGCTGCCGGCCGGCCCCGGCACGCTGCAGGCGGCCCGGGAGAGGTTCGGCGAGGGCTTCTACCAGATCTACTTCCAGCAGCCCGGCCGGGCCGACGCCGAGCTGGCCGCCGACATCAGGTCCAGCCTGCGCCGGGTGCTGTGCGGCCTCCAGCCCGGTGGCGAGCCGCGGCCGTGGGTCGTCCCCGAGGGCAGGACCCTGCTGGACACCATCCCGGAGCCGGACCGGCTGCCCGGCTGGCTCACCGACGCGGACCTCGATGTGTTCGCCGCCGACTACGCCCGGCACGGTGAGCGGGCCTTCACCGGCGGGCTCAACTGGTACCGCAACATCGACCGCAACAACGAGCTGATGGCTGCCTTCACCGGCCTGCGGATCGAGGTGCCCGCGCTGTACGTGGCCGGCGAGCAGGACCTGGTGAACGCGATGATCCCGCCCGGTGTGCTGGACTACCTGCTGACGGAGCTGACCCCGCGGCTGCACCGGCACGTCCGGCTGCCGGACACCGGCCACTGGACCCAGCAGGAGCGCCCGGCCGAGGTCACCGAGGCGCTGCTGGACTTCCTCAAGAGCCTGGACTAGCCGGAGTTCCGGCCGGCCTGGTCGCCCTGCCCCGTGCGGGCGGTGACCAGGCCGGACTCGTACGCGGCGATCACCGCCTGGGCGCGGTCCCGGACGTCCAGCTTGCCGAAGATGCTGGTGATGTAGTTCTTCACGGTGGACTGGCTGATCTCCAGGGCCAGCGCGATCGCGCCGTTGTCGAGCCCGGTGGCGATCAGCCGCCACACGTCGACCTCCCGGGGCGTGAGCTCGCCGCACCGCACGGCGGCCGACGACGCCGGTGCGGGCGCGGCGGGCGCCCGGACGTAGGTGGAGATCAGCCGGGTGAGCAGCCGCGGGGCGACCACCGCCTCCCCGGCGTGCACCGTCCGGATCGCCGAGCTCAGCTCCTCCGGGGAGACGTCCTTGGGCAGGAAGCCGTGGGCGCCGGCGCGCAGCGCGGCCACCACGTACTCGTCCATGTCGAAGGTGCTCAGCGCCAGGACCCGGCAGCCGGGCAGCTCCCGGGCCAGCCGTTCGGTCGCGCCGACGCCGTCCAGGACGGGCATCCGGATGTCCATCACCACGACGTCGGGGCGCAGCCGGAGGGCGGCGGCGACGGCCTGCTCGCCGTCCCCGGCCTCGCCGACCACGGTCAGGGACGGGTCGGGGGAGAGGATCAGCGACAGGCCGCGGCGCACCAGCGGCTGGTCGTCCACCAGCAGCACCCGGATCCGCCCGGTCATCGGAGCACCTGCCCGGTCTGGACCGCGGCCTCGGCCGATTCGGCGTCGCTCAGCGGGAGTTCGGCGGCCACGGCGAAGCCGCCGCCCGGCTGCGGGCCGGTCGCCAGGGTGCCGCCGTGCAGGGCGACCCGCTCGCGCATGCCGAGCAGGCCGTACCCGGCCCGGCCGGTGGGCTCCGCCGGGGGCGCGCCGCCGCCGTCGTCCCGCACCTCGACGGTCACCCGGTCCGGGTGGTAGGCGAGGCGGACGGTGGCCCGGGCGGGCCCGGCGTACTTGCGGGCGTTGGTGAGGCCCTCCTGCACGATCCGGAAGACGGTCAGGCCGACCGTCGGCGGCAGCGGGCGCGGGGGCCCGTCGACGGTGAACTCGGTCGGCAGCCCGGCCACCCGGGACTCGTCCACCAGCCGCTCCAGGTCCTCCACCCCGGGCTGGGGCAGCGGCGGGGCGGCATCCGGTTCGTCCCCGGTCCGCAGCACGTTCAGCAGCTGGCGCATCTCGCGCAGCGCCAGCCGGCCCGAGGACTCCAGGACGACCAGGGCGTCCCGGACCACCTCCTGGTCCCCGAGGTTGGCGCGGGCACCGCCGGCCATCAGCTGCATGGTGGTGATGTGGTGGGCCACGATGTCGTGCAACTCCCTCGCGATCCTGCGGCGTTCGTCGGCCACCGCGCGGTCCGCCAGCAGCCGGCGGTTGGCGGCCACCTCGCGCTGCCAGCGGGCCACCACCAGGCCGGCCCCGGCCACCATGGCGGCGGCCGTCGGGTCGGCGACGAGCTGCGGCCAGAGCGGGGAGTCGAGGCGGAACTGGCTCAGCGTGGTGCTCAGCGCCGTCGCCGCCGCGGCGGCCGCGGTCACCGGGACGCTCAGGCTCACCCCGACCGAGTACAGCGCGACGGCCAGCACCGCGCCGAAGTGCGAGCCCATCGGGGAGAGCAGGTCGGTCCCCGCCTGGAGCACCAGGACGACGGCCAGCGCCGGCAGCGGGCGGCTGCGCCGGGCCAGCAGCGGCAGGGCGGACAGGACGCTCAGCGCGAAGGCCGGCACGCTCATGCTGCGGGTGCCGGTCACCGGGCCGAGCAGGACGTAGCCGATCAGGTCCAGGGCGCCGGCGCCGATGGCCACCATGGCGTCGGTACGGGTCCACGGCAGGCGGTCCGTCCAGTCCTCCGGCGGCCCGTCGGTACCCGTGCCCACCCCGGGGCGCTGACGCCCGTCCATCTGTTTCCTCCCGGCTGACCAGCGCTGACCTCGCCATTCTGGCATCGGCCGGGCGGCCCTCGCGTGGTCCCCCGGGCGGAGGAGCAGGCTCCCGGACCAGGACCACGGTCCCGGTCCCGGCCCCCGGCGGGGGAGCGCGGGCCCCCGGCGGAATCCTCCGCAGCCCGGACGCCCCGGCACCCCCGCGGCTGATGGTCTTGGAACAGGCCGGGAACCCCCGGTCCAGAGGCCGACGTTCGCGTCCACCGACCGGAGGAACAGTGATCCGCGCACTGACCGGATTCTCCACCCGACACGCCTGGAAGGTCATCGCCGTGTGGGCGGTGCTGGGCATGGGGCTGGCCGTGCTCAGCCCGATGCTGATGTCCCGGGTGACCCAGTCGCAGAGCGGGGAGTTCCTGCCGCGCAGCTACGACTCGGCGGCCGCACTGCGGATCGCCGAGCAGGACTTCGGCGTCAAGCCGGACGCCACCACCGTCACCGTGCTGGTCGCCCGCACCGACGGGAAGGCGCTCACCGCCGACGACCAGCACAAGATCGAGGCCGGCGCCGCCAAACTGGGGGAACGCAAGGTCACCATGCCCCGGAAGCCGGACGAGCCGGCCGCGCTGGTCCCCGACCGCTCCCAGACCCCCCGGGTCGCCCCCGCCACGGTCGCACCGGACCGCACCTTCGAACTGCTCAGCGTCGAACTGACCGGCAACGCCGCGGACGAGGGCGTCCAGGGCGTCTACCGCACCTTCCGGGACCAGGCCCGGGCCCAGTTCGACGGGATCGGCATGCGCACCGGCTTCACCGGCGGACTCGCCCAGGTGTCCGACACCACCGAGGCCAACCGGGGCGCCATGGTGCTCGGCAGCGCCCTGCTCACCGCCCTGATCGTGCTGCTCAACGTGCTGGTCTTCCGCAGCGTGCTCGCCGCCCTGCTGCCGCTGCTCGCGGTCGCCATGGTCAGCGGCGCGGCCAACGGCGCCGTGGCCGGCGCGGCCGCCCTCACCGGCCTCAAGCTGGACAGCTCCACCCCCGGCCTGATCGCGGTGGTGCTGCTCGGCATCGGCGTCGACTACCTGCTGTTCCTGCTCTTCCGGTTCCGCGAGCAGCTGCGCGCCCGGCCCGAGCAGAACGCCCGGGAGGCCGCCGCCGAGGTGTCCGGCAAGGTCGGCACCGCGATCACCTCCGCCGCGCTGACCATCGTCGCCGCCTTCGCCACCCTGGCCGTGGCGAGCTTCGGCCAGTTCCGCTCGCTCGGCCCGGCCGTCGCCGTCGCCGTGCTGGTCATGCTGCTGGGCAGCCTCACCCTGATGCCCGCCCTGCTCGCCGCCTGCGGCCGCGGGATCTTCTGGCCCTCCCGCGCCCTGCGCCGGGAGCCGCGCCCGGGCGTCGCCGCCCGCTTCGGTGAACTCGTCGCCCGCCGGCCGCTGGCGCTGCTGCTCGCCTCCGTCGCCCTGCTGGGCACGCTGGCCGCCGGCACCGCTGGACTCAAGATGGACTACAGCCAGGGCGACTCCACCACCACGGCCGCCGCCGCCACCGCCGCCGAGATCGCCCGGGCCATGCCCGCCGGCGTCTCCGACCCGACCACCGTCTACCTCGTCGCCCGGGACGGCGGCACCGTCGACGCGGCCCGCTTCGACGGCCTGGCCCGCGAGCTCAAGGGCGTCGAAGGGGTGGGCCAGGTCGGCCGGCCCGTCCTCGCCGACAACCACCGGGCCGCCCGGATCGACCTCTACCTGAACGCCGACCCGCAGAGCCAGCGCGCCCGGGACCTCGCCTCCGGCCCGGTCCGCGCCGCGGTCGCCGCCCACACCCCGGCCGGGACGGTCGGCCACGTCGGCGGCACCGCGGCGATCTTCGCCGACATCGCCACCGCCGTCGACCGCGACCTCACCGTGGTCTTCCCGGTCGCGGCCGCCCTGATCGCCCTGATCCTGCTGCTGCTCCTGCGCAGCCTGCTCGCCCCGGTCGCGCTGATGCTCTCCGTCGGCCTCGGGTTCGCCGCCACCCTCGGCGCGGCCACCCTGCTGTTCCAGCACGGGCTGGACCAGCCCGGTGTCTCCTTCACGCTCCCGCTGGTGCTGTTCCTGTTCGTGGTCGCCCTCGGCACCGACTACAACATCCTGATCACCGACCGGATCCGCGAGGAGATGCACCGGCCCGGGTCGGCCCGCTCCGCCGTGGCCCGCGCCGTCCGGCACACCGCCCCGGCCGTCGCCACCGCGGGCCTGGTGCTGGCCGGCTCCTTCGCGACGCTGGCCACCACCCCGGGCAGCGAGCAGGTCGCCTTCTCGTTGACGCTGGGCATCCTGCTCTCCGCGCTGGTGCTCTCCCTGGTCACCGTTCCGGCCCTGGCCGCCCTGCTCGGCCGCGCCCTCTGGTGGCCGCTGCGACCGGCCCCGGCCGCCGCGCCCGGCACCGACGCCCGGCCGCCCGTCGCGGCGCCGCGCCCGGCCCCGGACCACCTCGGCGCGCGCTGACCACTGGAGCGCCCACTGACTGCCTGAGTGCCCGCAGACCACCTGAGGCCGCCGACCCGCCGCTGCTCCCCAGCGGCCGGGCCGGCGGCCTCGGGCCGTACGCGTCAGACCGGCAGCAGGCGGGCGATCAGTTCGCCGAGGCGGCGGGCGTTGCGGCAGGAGTGCATCTCCACCACGTCCGCGTACGTCGGGGCGGCGGAGTCGCCGGTCGTCCAGAGCGCGGGGCGTTCGGGGTTGAGCCAGATGACCCGGCGGGCGCGGGCGGCGATCCGGCGCAGCGCCTCCGGGTGGGGGTCGCGGTGGTTGTTGCGGGCGTCGCCGAGGACGAGCACGCAGGTGCGGGGGCCGACGGCGGCCAGGTGGTGGTCGGCGAACTCGCCCAGGGCGGAGCCGTAGTCGCTGTTGCCGTGGTAGCCCGTCACCCGGGCCTCGGCGACGATGCGGGCGGCGAGCCGGGCCGGGTCGCCCTCGCCCCGCCGCAGCAGGTCGGTGACCTCGGCGGTGCGGTTGACGAAGGCGAACACCCGGACCTTGCTGAACTGTTCGCCCATCGCCTGGACCAGCAGCATGGTGAAGTCGGCGAAGCCGGCCACCGAGCCGGAGACGTCGCACAGCAGCACCAGCTCCGGCCGGGCCGGGCGGCGCAGCCGGTACGCGGGGCGCAGCGGCACCCCGCCGGTGCCGAGGGAGCGGCGCAGGGTGCGCCGCAGGTCGATCCGCCCGCGGGCGGCGCGGCGCCGCCGGGCGGCCAGCCGGGTGGCCAGCTTGCGGGCCAACGGGTGGACGGTGCGGCGCAGTTCGGCGAGCTGGTCGCGGCCGGCGGCCAGGAAGTCGATCCGGTCGACGGTGGGGGCGACGGCGCGCTCCGCGATCCGTTCGGCGCCGCGCAGTTCGGCGACCCGGCGGCGGGCCTCGGCGGAGACCAGGGCGCGGAAGTCCCGGATGCGGCGGCGGATCTCGTCGGCGAGCACGCGGTCGGCGAGGTCGCGGTCGGCGTGGCCGTCCGGGCCCTGGTCCCGCAGGCCGGCGAGGATCCGGGCGAGCAGGGTCTCGGGGGCCAGCCGGCCGAGCGCCTGGTGGGCGGACCAGCCGTCCGAACCGGGCGTGCTGCCGGTGCCGTACCGGCCGAAGGCCTCGATCACCTCGCCGGCCAGCCGGGCCTGGGCGGCCCGGTCGTCGGCGGCCAGGGCGGCGGCGAGGCGCTCGCGCAGCCGGTCGCGGAGCGGGTCGGGGCGGCCGAAGCGCGGCGGATCCGCAGCCTGCGGCGCGGGCTCGGCCGAGGGGTCGGTGCCGTGCCGGGCCTCGGGGGTGCGCAGGGCCTCGGGGGTGCCGACGCCGAGCGGGAAGAACAGGTCGAAGGTGGCGTCGAAGACCGTCCGTTGGCCGTCCGAGCGCAGCAGGGCGGCGGCCAGTCCGGCCCGCATCTGCTCCCGGTCGGCGAAGCCGAGCACGTCGAGCACGGCGGCGGCGTCCACCGTCTCGGCCGGGCCGATCCGCAGGCCGTGCCCGCGCAGGGCGCGGACCAGTCCGGTCAGCCGGGCGGCGGTGTCGGTGGCCCCCGGGGTGGTCACGCGAGGGTGAGCTTCTGGGCGGCCTTGCGGACGTCGTCCTGGTGCTTGAGGATCACCCCGAGGGTGTCCCGGACGACCGCGTCGTCCAGGGTGTCCGCGCCGAGGGCCAGCAGGGTGCGGGCCCAGTCGATGGTCTCGGCGACCGAGGGGGCCTTGCGCAGGTCCATCGCGCGCAGCGCGCCGACCACCCGGACCAGCGACTCGGCCAGGGTCGCGTCCAGCCCCGGCACCTTGAGCCGGACGATCCGGCGCTCCAACTCGGCGTCCGGGTAGTCGAGGTGGAGGAACAGGCAGCGGCGGCGCAGCGCCTCGGAGAGCTCGCGGGTGGCGTTGGAGGTGAGCAGGACGAAGGGGCGGCGGGTCGCGGTGATGGTGCCGAGCTCGGGGACGGTCACCTGGAAGTCGCTGAGCACCTCCAGCAGCAGCGCCTCCACCTCGACGTCGGCCTTGTCCATCTCGTCGATCAGCAGGACGGTGGGCTCCTCGCCGCGGATCGCGGTGAGCAGCGGGCGGGTGAGCAGGAACTCCTCGCCGAAGATGTCGCCGCGGGCCTCCTCCCAGCCCTCGTCGCGGCCGGCGGTGATCCGCAGCAGCTGCTTGGCGTGGTTCCACTCGTAGAGCGCGCGGGCCTCGTCGATGCCCTCGTAGCACTGCAGCCGTACCAGCCGGGCCGCGCCCAGTTCGGCGACGGCCTTGGCGAGTTCGGTCTTGCCGACTCCGGCGGGGCCCTCCACCAGCAGGGGCTTGCCGAGCCGGTCGGCCAGGAAGACGGTGGTGGCCACGGCGGTGGAGGCGAGGTAGCCGGTCGCGGCGAGTCGATCGGCGGTGTCCGCCACCGAGGCGAAGAAGCCCGTGCCGGTGGTGCTGCCGTCGCTGCCGCCGCTGCCGCTGGTCATCCGACCCGCCCCGTTCCGGTCCGCCGCGCCCGTCCCGTCGGGGCCCGTGCAGCGCCACCCTACCGGCCGGTCACTTGCTTGTCCCGGGGCGTTGTCGGGGTCCTTCTCGGGGTCGCTGCCCGGGCCGTTGCCGGGGCGCCGTCGGGGTCGTTGTCGGCGCCGGTGGAGCGGCGTACGGAGGGCGGCTGCCCGCCGTACGCCGCTCGGACGGATCCGCTTGCCCGGGGCGTCAGTTCACCCAGAGGACCGGGCTGCCGGCGACGGAGCTGTCGGTGACCGGGCCGTAGGTGGCGCTGAAGTAGCCGGTCGAGAAGCACAGGCCCGGGCCGGACACCAGGTTGGCGGGCTGGTTGGCGAAGCTGATGCTGTTGTCGGTGTTCGAGGTGGAGCCGGTGATGCCGCTGGGGCTCTGGTAGACGCAGGTGACGGTGCCGAGCAGGGTGTTGAGGACCACGGTGATGCCCACCGGGCCGGCGCCGGTGCCGTTGAGCGACACGTTGGTGCCGGAGCCGGAGGTGACGGTGTTGGTGTACGGCAGGCTGGTGGCCGTGACGCTCTTGACGCTCCGGACACCGAAGACGTTGGAGGTGCAGGAGCCGAAGGACTGGCTGTTGAGCTGCTCGGTCGCGCTGCCGGGCGCGGTCGGGTTGGACGTCACGGTCGCGGAGAACGAGGAGTTGGCGCAGCTCACCCCGGTGGTGCTGCCCGCGCCGTTGGTGAAGGTCGCGGCGGTGCCGGGCGCCAGGTTGGCGACCAGGGTGTCGCCGACGGCGATGGCCGCGCCGCCGGCGCTGCCCTGGGTGAGGACGGCGGGGGAGTCGGCCTGGGCCGGTGCGACGGCGGCGCCGGTGAGCGCGAAGGCGGCGAGGGATGCGGCTGCGAGCGTGCGACGGATGCGCATGAGGGTGCCTCTCTCCGTCCGGGGACGGGTGGGGGAATCCCCGCGTGCGGGTGTGGTGGTGTGCACGACGGGGGAGGTGCATGGCGTACCGGGAGCTCTGTCGGACCACGGGTGCGGGCGGGCCCGGCGCCACGGGCCCGCTCCTGGGGTACGACGGTGTTCGTGCAGCGGTGCAGCGGTACGGGTGCAGCGGTGCGACGGTGGTGCGGTGGCTCCGTGGTGGGGCGGCGGTCGGCGGCTGCCACCGCCGCGGGCCCGGCTCCCGCCCTGGTCCGGCGGTCCGGGCGGTTCGCCCGGGGCCGTCGGAGCCCCTGGATCCGACCGGTGGCGGCCTGCGCGCCGACCGATTGGAAACCTGGCAGTGTTGTAAACCCGTCGTTACGTCAATGTCAATACAGGACACAGGAGTTGGTGATGGATCCCAAACACCTCCGGAGTGCCGACCTGATCCTGCTGCCGGGTGCCCGGACCGGCCGGGATCCGGCCAGGTCGATCAAGCCGGGGCCGCGCCGGCAGCCCGCCGGAGTGGTCGCCGCGACCCAGCGCGAACGGCTGCTGGACGGCCTGGTCCGGACGGTGGCCGAACGCGGCTACCAGCACGCGACGGTGAGCGACATCTGCCGCGCGGCGGGCGTGACCAGGCCGGTCTTCTACGAGCTGTTCAGCGGCAAGGAGGACGCCTTCCTGGCCGCGCACCGGTACGGCACCGGGGTGGTGATCCGGCGGATGGCGGCGGCCTTCGCGGCCGAATCCGACTGGTGCTCCGGGATCCGCCAGGCGCTCGACGCGATGCTCCAACTCCTCGCGGGCACACCGTCCTTCGCGACCATGGCGGTGATCGAGATCGAGGCGGTCGGCCCGGCCGGCCGTCGTGAGCGGGAACAACTGCTCATCCGCTTCCGGGCGTTCTTCGCCGACGTGCCGCAACTCCCGGGCGGGGTCGGGGTGCGGCAGATGGTCGACGCCGTGGTGGGCGGTGTCTACAGCGCGGTCTACCGGCTGATCTCCTCCGGCCGCAGCGATCAACTGCCCGAGCTGCTCCCGGTGTTGAGCATGTTCTGCCTCGCTCCCTTCCTCGGTCCAGGCGAAGCGGCCGACCGGCTGGACGGCCCGACCCGGAGGATTGGTGAAGATCCTTCGTGCACCCGTATTGACCCGGCGAATACCGGGCAGTAGCTTCCCAGTTACCCAGCGCGCTCCGAACGGATCCGCCCCGCTGCCGAGGGGTGGACGGCCCGGTCGGGGCGCGGAACGCTGTCCGCGCCAGGACAACGTGCCAGCTGCCTGCACACCCCATCCATCCACAGGGAGCACACATGGCCATGTCCGAGGAAGCCGCCGCCGCGGCGGAAACCCCGCAGACGCCGACCGGGACCAGAAGAGGACGGGTCCGCATGAAGCGCTCCGCCCTGATGGCCGTACCGGCCGTCGCGGTCGGGGGCATCCTGATGACCCTCACCGCCCAGGGCGTGCTCGCCGCGCAGTTCTCCATCTCCGGCATGCCGTTCACCATCACCGCCGACAAGCTCGACGGCGACGGCTTCGCCCAGTTCGGTTCGCTGGACTCGATGATCCCGGACAGCCCCAACGCGGGGAACACCGGCGGGCAGGTCCTGGTCGCGGTCTCGGCGATCAAGGCCGCCCAGATCACCAACCTGTGCCAGGCCGTCGACCTCGGCGGCGTCAGCCTGGTGATCCACGCGGGCGACAAGGGCACCCCGGTGTCCGCCTCCGACCTCACCACCGACTCCGATCTGCTGTCCGGCGACGCGGAGTTCAAGAACATCGAGATCGGCGGCGACGCCAGCACCTACACCAAGGCCGGCCCGGTCGGGAAGGGCGCGCCGGGCGTCTTCGGCCAGCAGGCCGACCACGTCACGCTGACCCACCTCAACCAGCACAACTACGCCAGCACCGCCGTCGGGTTCAAGCTGCCCAACCTCCGGCTGAGCTTCAGCTCCAAGGGCTGCTGAACATGACGGAGTCCGTACCGGAGCCGGCCGCGACCGGCGAGGGCGCCGCTGAGCGGACCGAGGAGGTGGCGGCCGCGGGGACGGCCGCCACCGCCCCCGCGACCGCCGCCCCCGTCGCCGGCCCCGCCACCGCTCCCGCAGGGGCCGTCGCTCCCGCCGGAGCCGCCGCGACCGCTGCTCCCGCGAGCCCCGCGGGCCCGGTCAAACGCGACTGGCGGGGTAACCGGCCGTTCTGGGGCGGGCTGCTGGTGACCCTCGGCGGCGCCGAGATCCTGTTCACCCTGTGGGCCCCGCTACCCGTCCTGCTGCACATCTCACTGGTGGGCCTGGCCGGGTACCTGGTGCCGTCGGTGATGCTGCTGTGCGGCCTGCTGATCCTGTTCAACCCGACCCAGCGGCTGTTCTACTCCATCCTCGCCGCGCTCGCCTCGCTGGGCAGTTGGGTGACCTCCAACCTGGGCGGCTTCGTGATCGGCATGCTGCTCGGGATCGTGGGCGCCTGCCTGACCTTCGGGTGGGTGCCCGACCAGCCGCTGCGCCGTGGGAGGCAGCGGCGGGAGGACCGCCGCGCCGCGCGCCGGGCGGGGGCCGGGACGGGGGCAGGTGCGGCCGGAGCCGGGGCAGGGGCGGCCGGGGCCTGAGGACCGGGACCTGCCGGGAGTCACCGGCGGCGCCCCGCGCACCGGTGGTGGGAGAGCACCGGGGCGCGGGGCGCTCCGCCGTGCCCGGGCCGCGCGCCGCGGGCCGCGCGCCGGCCACGGAGGGCCGATGGTCCCGGGACCGTCCGGGGCCATCGGCCCTTCCCGCCCCGGTGGCCCGGCAGTTGACTGGGCAGGTCATGGACTACAGCAGCCAGGCCGACGCGGCCGCCACCGCCACCGCCGAGTACGACCGTCTGATCGCCCGCCACCACGCGATGCGACTACGGCGCCAACTCCTCAGCCCCGCCGGTCCGTCGGGGCCCCGGCCCGGTGCAGGACCCGGCCGCGACGGCCGCGAGGACCACCGGGACTACGGGAACCAGGACTACGAGGACCACGACGGCGCCGCGGACCAGCACCTGATCCGGCGTGAACTCGGAGCCGTCGCCCCGCTCGCGGACCTGATCGACCGGCTCTACGCGGTCATGTTCCGCCGCCGCCCCTTCCTGCGCCCGCTCTTCCCCGCCTCGATGGAGTTCCAGCAGGCCCACCTGGAACGCATCTTCCACCACCTGATCGACCACCTGCACCAGCCTGCCGACCTCGCTCGCATGCTGCGCCAACTCGGCCGCGACCACCGGAAGCTGGGCGTCCGGCCGGTCCACTACGAGGCCTTCGAGGAGGCCCTGTGCGCGGCCCTCCGGCACCGGGCCGCCGAACGGTGGACGCAGGAGCTCGAAGCCGCCTGGGTGCGGATGCTGCGGTTCGCCGTCGGCGCGATGGTCGCCGGCGCCGACTCGGCGCTCACCGAACCCCCGTACTGGCACGCCGTGGTGACCGGCCACGAGCGCCGCCGCCCCGACCTCGCCGTGGTCCGGGTGCGTACCGGGGAGCCCTACCCCTACCGGGCCGGCCAGTACGGCACGGTCGAACACCCGACGCTGCCGCACACCTGGCGGCAGTACTCGATGGGCTGCGCCCCGCGCGGCGACAACGAGTTGGAGTTCCACGTCCGCCGGACCGGCCCCGGCGGCGTCAGCGCGGCCCTGGTCGAGCACACCGCCCTCGGCGACCGGCTGCGCCTCGGCCCGCCGCGCGGCAGCCTGCTGCCCGACGGCGACGCCCGCGACCTGCTGCTGGTCGCGGGCGGCACCGGACTCGCCCCGATGAAGGCGATCGTCGAACAGCAGGCACTGCACCGCCCGCCGGGCCGCCGGGTGCACCTCTTCGTCGGCGCCCGCGACCGGTCCGACCTCTACGACTGGCAGTCCCTCTCCGAACTCGGCCTGCACAAGCCGTGGTTGTCGCTCACCCCGGTGACGGCCGGCTGCCTCGCCGACGCCGTCGCCGCCGGGGACTGGCGCGAGCACCTCGCCTGCGTCAGCGGCCCGGCCGGGATGATCGCCGCCGTCCGCGCCGAACTCCTCGCGGTGGGACTCCCGTTGGACCGGATCCGGTTCGACCGGTCGGCCTACCGGTAGCCCCGCCGGGGCTCACCGGTAGCAGTACGAGTCCGAGGAGGCGTCCCCGCCCGCCAGGTGGGTCTGGTGGACGCGCAGCCCGCGGAAGTCGGCGCCGTGCGGGAAGAACCGCTCGTCGACGCTCAGGCCGCCGGCCTCCGGGTCGGCGTCCAGCTTGACCATCCACGGTTCGATGCCGTCCGGGTAGAACTGGTCGTCCCAGGCGCCGTACAGGGAGTTGGTGAGGTAGAGCCGCCGTCCGTCCCGGCTGATCTCCACCATCTGCGGCGCCCCGCTCAGCGGCCGCCCCGGCTCGGCCGGGTGCGGGGTGCGGGCGGCGACGCCGCCGAGGCGGACGGAGGAGGCCAGCCGGGGGTGGAACGGGTCCGACACGTCGTACTGGAACAGCTCGCCGGTGCCCCAGGCCGACACGTACAGCCAGCGGTCGTCCACCGACAGGTTGATGTCGGTCACCAGCGGCGGCACCGCCCCGAACGGCCGTAGCGCGGGCGGGAGTTCCTCGGCCCGGGCGGGCTCGGCCGGGATCTCGATCACCTTGCGGGCGGTGAACGCCGGGCCGTCCCGGTACCAGAGCCAGACCGAGGAGGACAGGTCCTCCACGTTCACCACCACCCCGGCGAAGCCCCACTCCGCCTGCGGGTCGTGCGCGGGGCGCAGCTCCAGCACCATCTGGTACTGGTCCCCCAGGTCGACCCGCTGGAGGTGCCGGCCGGTGCCCAGCTCCCAGAAGTGCAGCGCGTGGCCGTACTTGCGGGCGAGCAGCTGCTCGGGCAGCACCCCGTCCTCGACCATCCACGGGGTGCCCCACTCGCTGGTCACCCCCACGTCGGTCCCCAGGTGCCACCAGACGTCGTACGCGAAGTGCTGCGGCCCGCGCTCCGTCTCCCAGGGGCGCAGCACCTCGAAGGTGGTGTGGTCCAGCAGCGCCACCCCGCCGGGCCCGTCGCCGCCGTCACCCGCGCCGAGGCAGGACAGGAACACCCCCTCCGGGCCGCAGTGCAGGGTGTGCGGCCGCGAGTAACCCGCCTTCGCGGCCAGCTCCTTCGCCTCGACCGTCTTCACCAGGCGCGGCCGCACCGGGTCCGGCCGGGTGTCCATCACGTGCAGCCGCGACGACCGCAGCCCCGGGAGGAGCAGGAACCGCCGTTCCGGGTTCTCGTGGCAGGCGTGCGCCAGCGCGCTGGAGCAGGCGTTCCAGCCGAAGTGGTGCAACTCGTCCCCGAGGGTCGGCAGTTCGGCGAAGTTGAGGACCTTCCCGTAACTCGGCGACGCCGGGTCGGTGTCCACGGTGAGCAGGGCATCCGGCTGCCGCCCCGCCCGGTCGAACCCGGCCACGTACGCCAGTTTCTCCGGCGGCGCCGCGATCGCCTCCGCCGCCGACCGGTAGAGCGACGGATCGATGTGCCCGTGCTGCATGCAGACTCCCCAACTCGCCGTGTCCGTCCGGGAAGCGTTCCACACGACCACCGGCGCACAGCAGGCGCACGCGAAGCGACGGGGAAGCGCGGACGGCTACCCTTGCGCGGTGCACAACAGCGTCAGCGGGGGCGACAGCCGGGCAGCGTCGCCCAGGCCGTGGCCGCGCACGTGACGGCGGCCCTCCACCCGCCGACCGTCGCCACCCCGGCCTCCGGCCGTTCGCCCCGGAGCGCTTCGGGACGGCTGCCGCGCGGGCCGCGGCTACCGGCCGGTATGGTCGGGGGCGGAACGGGTGGTGACCTGCCGGAAGGGCGGGCGGAGCAGAGGGACGGGTGCGGCGGCAGATGGAGTTTCGGGAAGACATCCTGGGTGCCCCCTACGAGGCGGCCGAGCTGACGCTGCGGTCCGATGACGAGGGGGCGGTCTGCGCGACGCTGGTGCGGCGGGTGGTGCCGGGGGCGGAGCGGGCGGTGCTGTACGTCCACGGGTACAACGACTACTTCTTCCAGACCAACCTGGCGGAGCACTACGCCGCGCTCGGGTTCTCGTTCTACGCCCTGGACCTGCGCAAGTACGGGCGCTCGCTGCGGCCGCACCAGTCGCCGAACTTCGTCCGCGACCTCGCCGAGTACGACGAGGAGATCGACGAGGCGGTGCGGATCATCCGGGAGGTGGACGGGCACCGGCAGCTGCTGCTGAACGGGCACTCCACCGGCGGGCTGGTGGGGGCCCTGTGGGCGGGGCGCCGGGCCGGGCGGGGGCTGGTGGACGGGCTGTTCCTGAACAGTCCGTTCCTGTCGATGCCCGCCGGGGCGGCCGTGCGGACGGCGGGCGGGCCGGTGGTGACGGCGCTCGCGCGGATGAAGCCGACCCGGATCCTGCCGTCCTCGCTGAACCCGCACTACACCCACAGCCTGCACAAGGACCACAAGGGCGAGTGGGACTTCGACCTCACCCTCAAGCCGGCCGAGGGCTTCCCGCTGTACGCGGGCTGGCTGTCGGCGATCCACCAGGGGCACCGGCAGCTGCGGCACGGGCTGGGGATCGACGTGCCGGTGCTGCTGATGGCCTCGACGAGGTCGGTCTCCACCACCAAGTGGCACAACGCCCTGCACCACGCCGACGGGGTGCTGCGCGCCGACGACATCGCCGCGCAGGGGCCTCGGCTGGGCCGGCACGTCACGGTGGTGCGGATCGAGGGCGGCATGCACGACCTGGTGCTGTCCGGCGAGACGGCCCGGACCGCGGTGTTCGCCGAGCTGGACCGCTGGCTGGCGGCCTACCTGGACGTGCGCCCGGTGGGGGAGCCCGCGTGACGGACGGGCCGGTGGAGGCGGACGAGCCGGTGCCGGTCGGGCGGGCCACCGACCTGGGCTTCGCCAAGCTCATGCCGGACATCGACCGGGACGGCGGCTGGCTGCTCACCCTGGACGGCACCCCGCAGTCGTACGTCGACCTCGCCGACCCGACCCACCTGGAGTTCGAGTACACCCGCCGGCTCGGCCACCTCGCCGACGCCCTGGCGCCCGCCGGCCGGCCGCTGGACGTGCTGCACCTGGGCGGTGGCGCGCTCACCATGCCGCGCTACCTGGCCGCCACCCGCCCCGGTTCGCGGCAGCGCGTGGTGGAGGTGGACGGGCCGCTGCTGGAACTGGTCGCCGCGCACCTGCCCTGGCAGGGCCCCGGCGCGGACGTCACCGCGACGGTCGGCGACGCCCGGGCGGCCCTGGCGGCCACCCCGGCCGGCTCGCAGGACCTGCTGATCGCGGACGTCTTCCACGGCTCCCGCACCCCGGCGCACCTCACCTCGGTGGAGTTCCTGCGGCTGGCCGCGGCGGCGCTGCGCCCGGGCGGCTGCTACGCGGCCAACCTCGCGGACGGCCCGCCGCTGGCCTTCGCCCGGGCCCAGGCGGCCACGGTGCGGGCGGTGTTCCCGTACGTGTGCCTGGTGGCGGAGGCCCCGGTGCTGCGCGGGCGCCGGTACGGCAACATCATGCTGGCCGGCTCGACGGCCCCACTGCCGGTGGCGGAGCTGACCCGGCTGCTGGCGGGCGACATCTTCCCGGCCCGGCTCACCGACGGCGCGGAGCTGGCCGCCCTGGTCGGCCGCACGGCCCCGGTCACCGACGCCGACGCCACCGACTCCCCGCCCCCGCCGGACGGCGCGTTCAGCGTGGGCTGAGGCCGGCCGGATCAGGACACCGGTCCCGGCCAGGGGACGTCGGTGGCCACCGGGGCGGTGTAGTCGACGCCCGGGACGGCGAAGCCGTACAGGCGCTGGACCTCGGCGTGGAACCAGTCGAGGTCGGCGAGGTCGGCCACGGTGTCGGTGGTGGCGGCAGCCCAGCGTTCGGCGACGGCGGCCTGGACCTCCTCGGCGAGCTCCCAGCCGTCCAGCCGGACCCGGCCCTCGTCGTCCAGGAGGAGCGGGGCGGCGCCGGTGAGCTGGTCCCACAGGGTGGCGAGCTGGTGCACCGGCGGGACCATGTCCGGGCCGAGGACGCCGCGCAGCAGCCCGGTGTAGAGGGCGATGCCGGGGACGGCGGTGGAGGACTGGGTGACGGCGGCGCCGTTGACGGAGGTGACGGCCCGCCCGCCGACCGCCTGGCCGAGCCGCTCGTCCAGGGCGCGGGCGGTGGCCTCCAGGTGGGCCTTGGCCGCGCCGATGGTGCCCTGCCGGTAGATCGCCGCCGTCAGCGGGGAGCCGATGTAGGAGAGCGCCGCGGTGGTGAAGCCCTCGCCGAGGAGCCCCCGGGCGGAGAGGCGGTCGATCCAGCGCTCCCAGTCGGCCCCGCCCATCACGGCGACGGTCTGCTCGATGTCGTCGCCCTCGGCCGGTTCGGTCCCGACCTCGCGGACCTCGGGGTGGCCCCGGTCGTCGAAGACGAGGGTTCTGGTGCGGTCGGCCCGGCCGATCGGCTTGAGGACGGAGGCGTAGGTGGTGCCGGTGTCGGGGTCGGTGCGCCGGGGCGCGGCCACCGAGTAGACCAGGTGGTCCAGCCGGCCGCCGAAGCGCTCCTCGATCAGGTCGGCGACCTGGTCCTTCATCGCGTCGGAGAAGGCGTCGCCGTTGAGGAGGACCACGTCCCGACCGGCGGCGCTGGCGAGTTCGGCGGTGGCGGCGGTGCGGTACCAGCCGGCCGTGGCGGTGCGCCGCTCGGTGGGGCCCTTCTCGAAGGAGACCAGGATGCCGCGGATGCCGGCCCGCTTGAGCCCGGCGACGGTGGCCGCCAGGCCGTACCCGGCCGAGGAGCCGATGATCAGGGCCACCGGCCCTTCGCCGTCCGGCAGTCGGGCCGGGTCGGGGCAGTCCTGCCACATGTCGGCGACCAGTCGCGCGCAGCCCGCCGGGTGGGAGTCGAGGAAGAGGAACCCCCGGTTGCGGGGGATGAGAACGCGCTCGCTCACGGTGGCAGTCCTTGGGTGGGCCGGGTGGTGGAGGCGGCTGCCGGAGAGGGCGCCGCGTTGCCAGTCTGGGACAGCACGGAGGCGGCCAGCGGCCACCGCCGGGCACAACGATCACGAGTGGATCTTGGAGTGTTCCGCCACTGACGCCCGCCCCGCCCCGCCCCGCCCCGCGTCGCGTCGCAGCGCGTCGCGGCGCGGCGCGTCGCCGGGAGGGGCGGTCCGGGGCGGGTGTCAGAATCGGCGGGTTCATGCCGGAGCACGGTGCACGTCCGAAGGAGTGAGCGGTGAGCGGTGGCGGGGAACGTCCGGAGCTGGGGAAGGTGCCCGAGACGGCGCTGTGGACGCTGTGGCACCGGGCGGTAGAGGCCCGGCGGCCCGACGCGGTGCTGCACGACCCGGTGGCGGTGGGGCTGGTGGGGCGGATCGACTTCCCGTTCGCCGCCCGGTTCGGGGAGTCGCGGCTGGTGAGCCAGGTGCAGGCGCTGCGGGCGGCCTGCTTCGACCGGGAGGTCGCGGACTTCCTGGACCGGTACCCGCGGGGCACCGTGGTCGGCCTCGGCGACGGGCTGGAGACCCAGGCCTGGCGGGTCGACAACGGCCGGGCGAGCTGGCTGTCCGTCGACCTGCCCGAGACCGCCCGGCTGCGCGAGCAGCTGCTGCCGCCGGACGACCGCCACCGGATCCTCGCCTGCTCGGCCACCGACCCGCGCTGGATGGACGAGGTCGACCCGGACCCGGCGCGCGGCGTGCTGATCACCACCGAGGGCCTGCTGATGTACCTGCGGCCGACCGAGGTCCGGGCGCTGATCGCCGCCTGCGCCGAGCGCTTCCCGGGCGGCGCGCTGGTGCTGGACGCGGTACCGCGCTGGGCCGGCCGCCGGGCCGTGGCCGGGAAGCTGCGGGACCGGCACTACCAGGCCCCGCCGATGCCCTTCGGCATGGACGCCGACGAGCTCGGCAAGCTGGCGCAGGCCCACCCGGCGGTCACCGGCGTGCGGGAGGTGTACCCGGAGGGCGGGCGCGGACTGCTGCGCGCCGTGCTGCCGCTCGCGCGCGTGATCAAGCAGCGTCCGTCGGTCGTCGCACTGCGTTTTACCGAATCTTGAAGAAATGCCGGTCGGCCTGGAACTATGGGAGTCGGGACGTACGTCGTAACAACGGGTGATCGGCCAGGGGGACGGGCCGCCCGGCACGTTAGGCTGCGCCCCGGGGGGAGCGGCCAGGGTGCCGCCATCGGACAACCGCCGGGACGGGCGTGCGGCTCCACGGGGAGCCGACCCCGGCCCGACCTGCCACGGAGGTACTGGCCTTGCACATCGACGCCTGGATCGAGAGCGTCCCACCGACCGCGGTGTACGCCCTGATCGGCCTGATCATCGGGATCGAGTCGCTGGGCATCCCGCTGCCCGGCGAGATCGCGCTGGTCACGGCGTCCCTGATGGCGGTCAAGGGTGTGGTGAGCCCGTGGGGGATCGCGATCTGCGCGATCGCGGGCGCGATCATCGGTGACTCGATCGGCTACTCGATCGGCCGCAAGGGCGGCAAGCCGCTGTTCGAGAAGCTCGGACGGAAGTTCCCCAAGCACTTCGGGCCCTCCCACCTGGCCACCGCCGAGCGCTCCTTCCAGAAGTGGGGCATGTGGGCGGTCTTCTTCGGCCGCTTCATCGCCCTGCTGCGCATCTTCGCCGGTCCGCTCGCGGGCGCGCTCCGGATGCCGTACTGGAAGTTCCTGATCGCCAACGTGCTGGGCGGCATCGTCTGGGCCGGTGGCACGACCCTGCTGGTCTACAAGGTCGGCAAGGCCATCGAGCCCTGGCTCTCCCGGTTCTCCTGGGCGGGCCTCGCGGCCGCCGTGGTGATCGGGGCGGCCTCGGCCTGGGTGATGAAGCGCCGTGCGGCCAAGACCCACGCCAAGATCGAGGCGGAGGAGGCGGCCAAGGCCGCTGCGGCCGCCGGGGCCGGCACCGCCGCCTCGTCGGCCACGGCGCCCGTCGCCGAGTGACACCGCACCGACAGCACTGACACCGCACGGCCGCCCATCGGGAGCGGCCGTGCAGGAG
>NZ_JBHJWG010000066.1:0-33772 GCF_042266305.1 Kitasatospora sp. NPDC056076 | reverse complement strand
TGACTTTTGGCACGCTGTTGAGTTCTCAAGGAACGGACGCTTCCTTCGGACCGCCTTCCAGCGGGCCCTCCGGGCGCTTCGTTCTTTCGTGTTTCAAGCTTATCAGATGTTTTCCGCTCCGTTTTCCGGAGTTTCATTCATCGGATTCACTTTCCGCTTTGTCGCCCCGGTCTCCCGCGGCGACTCCGGAACTGTACGGGGACCGACCCGCCACATGCAAATCGCCTCCGCCCGGAGTCCGGGCGGAGGCGATGCACTGTCAGGTCCGGGTGTCAGGCCCGGCCCATCTCCTCGGCGATGGCCGCCGCGAAGGCGTCGATGTCGGCCTCCGTCGTGTCGAAGGAGCACATCCAGCGGACCTCACCGGTCTGCTCGTTCCAGAAGTAGAAGCGGTAACGCTTCTGCAGCCGCTCGCTGACCTCGCGCGGGAGGATCGCGAACACCGCGTTGGCCTGGACCGGGCGCACGACCTCGACGCCGTCGATCTTCCGGACCGCGGCGTCCAGGCGGCGGGCCATCGCATTGGAGTGGCCGGCGTTGCGCAGGTAGAGGTCGCCCGCGAGCAGCGCCTCGAACTGGACGGAGACGAAGCGCATCTTCGAGGCGAGCTGCATCGAGGTCTTGCGCAGGTACTTGATGTTGCGCACCCGCTCCGGGTTGAGCACCACCACGACCTCACCGAGCAGCAGGCCGTTCTTCGTGCCGCCGAAGGACAGCACGTCGACGCCCAGGTCGGTCGAGAAGGCCCGCATCGGCAGGCCGAGCGAGTCGGCCGCGTTCGCCAGGCGGGAGCCGTCCATGTGGACGAGCATGCCGAGCTGGTGGGCGTGGTCGATGACCGCGCGGAGCTCGTCGACCGTGTAGAGGGTGCCGAGCTCGGTGCTCTGGGTGATGGACACCGCGAGCGGCTGCGCGCGGTGCTCGTCGCCGAAGCCGTAGGCCTGCTGGTCGAGCAGCTCGGGGGTGAGCTTGCCGTCCGGGGTGGGGATGGTGTGCAGCTTGATGCCGCCCATCTTCTCCGGCGCGCCGCCCTCGTCCACGTGGATGTGGGCGGTGTCGGCGCAGACCACGGCGCCCCAGCGCGGCAGCAGCGCCTGGAGGGCGACCACGTTGGCGCCGGTGCCGTTGAAGACCGGGTAGGCCTCGGCCTTGTCGCCGAAGTGGCGGCGGAAGACGTCCTGGAGGTGGTTCGTGTAGTCGTCCTCGCCGTAGGAGATCTGGTGGCCGCCGTTGGCGAGGGCGATCGCGGCGAGGACCTCGGGGTGCACGCCCGCGTAGTTGTCGCTGGCGAAGCCGCGGACGGCGGGGTCGTGCCGCCGTACCGCGTCCGTACGGGTGAGGTCGGTCATCGGGCTGTCAGCCACAGGTGCTGTCCGTTCAGTTCTGCTGCGGGGCGGTCCCAGAGGTCCGCCAGGTGTCCGGCGAGGTCGGCGGTGTCGGTGAAGCCGGTGAACTTGGCCTCCGGCTTCTCGGCCCGCATCTCGGGGCTGACCAGCGCCTTGATGACCAGGATCGCAGCCGCGGCGGTGGGCTCGCCGTCCGGGGAGGTGGTCTCCTTCTTGAAGGAGTCGGCCATCGCGAGGGTCCAGGCCTCGGTGGCGGCCTTGGCCGCCGCGTAGGCGGCGCCGCCCGCGGTGGGCTTGTGCGCTGCCGCGGCGGAGATCATGGCGTAGCGGCCGGCGGAGCTGCGGACCAGGGCGGGCTGGAAGGCCAGCGAGGTGTGCTGGAGGGTGCGCACGACGGTGTCGTGCAGGAAGTCCCAGTCGTCCAGTCGGCTGTCGAAGAAGGTCTTGCTGCCGCGCCAGCCCCCGACCAGGTGGAACACGCCGTCGACGTGGCCGTGCTCGGCCTCCAGGTGGTCGGCCCAGTCGTGGACCTCCTGCGGGTCGAGCAGGTCGATCACCTGACCGCTCACCTTCGCTCCGCGCACCGCGACCCGGGTGGCGTCCAGGGCGGACTCCAGGCGCCGGGGGTCGATGTCGGCGCCGATCACGGTGGCGCCCTCGGCCGCGAGGCGGCGCAGCACGGCCTGGCCGGCCGGGCCACTGGCTCCGGCGACCGCGATGACCTTGCCGGCCAGCTTGGTGGAGGGGTTGGTGGTCACGCGGCGACTCCCTGGATACCGGCGCCGGTGATGCCGGCGGTGGCGGCGATGACGCCGCGGAGCTTCTTGGACAGGGCCTCGTAGAACATGCTCAGCGGGAACTCGTCCGGGAGCACGGCGTCGCACAGCGCCTTGTTCAGGGCCTTGCCGTCGGTGAGGTCGAGCGGGAGGGCCTCGGGGCCCTTGGCCCAGGTGGAGGCCGGGTGCGGGGTGAGGTAGCGGGAGACCAGCTCGTAGGCGGCGATCCAGTGGGCCGGCTTGGGCCGGTCGATGCCGTCGCGGTAGAGGGTCTCGATGTCGGCGCAGAGGGCGTTGGTGACCTGCGGGGCGCGCTCCCAGTCGATGGTGAGGCGGTTGTCGCGCCAGCGCAGCGCGTCGTGCTTGTGCAGGTACGCGAAGAGCAGCTGGCCGCCCATGCCGTCGTAGTTGCGGACGCGGTCGCCGCTGACCGGGAAGCGGAACAGCCGGTCGAAGAGGATCGCGTACTGGACGTCGCGGGCGTGCGGGTTGCCCTCGGTCTCCAGCTGCACCGCCTCCTTGAAGGTGGTGAGGTCGCAGCGGAGCTCCTCCAGGCCGTACATCCAGAACGGGCTGCGCTGCTTGATCATGAAGGGGTCGAACGGCAGGTCGCCGTGGCTGTGGGTGCGGTCGTGGACGAGGTCCCACAGCACGAAGGTCTCCTGGGCGCGCTGCTGGTCCTCGAGCAGGCCCTCGGCGTCGGCCGGGATCTCCAGGCCGAGCTGCTGGACGGCGCTGGTGGTGACGGCGCGGAAGCGGGCGGCCTCGCGGTCGCAGAAGATGCCGCCCCAGGTGAAGCGCTCCGGCGCCTTGCGCACGGCGACCGTCTCGGGGAAGAGCACGGCGGAGTTGGTGTCGTAGCCGGCCGTGAAGTCCGTGAAGGTGATCGGCACGAACATCGGGTTGTCGAACCGGGTGCGCTCCAGCTCGTCCAGCCACTCGGGCCAGACCACGCTCAGCAGGACGGCTTCCAGGTTGCGGTCCGGGTTGCCGTTCTGGGTGTACATCGGGAAGACGACGAGGTGCTCCAGGCCGTCCTCACGCTGCTCGGCGGGCTGGAAGGCGAGCAGCGAGTCCAGGAAGTCGGGCTCGCGGTAGCCGGTGTCGGCCCACTTGGCGAGGTCCGCGTCGACGGCCTTCAGGTAGGCGGCGTCGTGCGGGAAGTGCGGGGCGAGCTCCTCGATGGACGCCCGGACGTCGGCGACCAGCGGGTCGACGGTGTGGCGCTGGACCGCGGACAGGTCGATGGAGCCGTCCTTGGACTGCAGCGGGCGCAGCGTCTCGACGGCCTCCTTCAGGCGCAGCCACGCCGGGTGAGCGGCGAGGGTCGAGGCCGGGGCGTCGGCCGCCGCAGCGAGCCTTGGCGAAAGATTCTGCATCGTGGACTCACTTCGACAGGAGTTATTTCAACGAGGACACCATAAGTACGAAAGGTTCTCCCGTTCAAGGGGGTCCGAACCGGCAAACCTCCCGTGTGCCGCCGCTCCGGCCCCGGATTCTCCGCCGGAGCCCCGGTTGTCCGGCATGTGGACGGTTTCCTGGATGTTCTGGACAGCCGTGCCGTCCTGATGCGAACCTCCCCGCATGCTCCCGGAGGTGATCACGGTGGCCGAGCGCCACGACAACCCGTTCCGGGCGCCCTCCCGTCAGCAGGCCTGTTGTCCCTGCCGCCGCCCGCACAGCCGCTGCCACTGCCGCCGCTGTCGCTGATCCGGCCCGGGGCGCCGCGGACGCGGGCCCGTACGCCGACCATGCCGTGTGTGTTCCGGCGCCGCCACCGGGGGAAGTGACCCGCCGGGAAGCGGCCCGCCCGGTCCGGCCCGCAGCACCCCTGGCCCCTCCCCCGTCCCGCCCGGTCCTCCCCTGGAGCCCTGCCATGAGCCTCCGCAAGCCGTCCACCGCCCTGCCCCTCGCCGCGCTCGCGGTCGTCGCCGCCGTGCTCTCCGGGTGCGCGCCGCAGGACGCCAAGTCCGACGGGGCCGCCGCCTCCGGCGCCCCGGGCACCGCGGGTGCGGCCGCGGGTTGCGCGCCGGGGGCGCTGGCCACCCGGACCGCCGGGAAGCTGACCGTCGGCACCGACAAGCCGGCGTACGACCCCTGGTTCTCCGAGGACAAGCCGGAGAACGGGAAGGGCTTCGAGTCGGCCGTGGCGTACGCGGTGGCGGAGAAGCTGGGCTACCCGAAGGACAAGGTCGGCTGGGTGGTCGCGCCGTTCGGCAAGGCGACCGCGCCGGGCGCCAAGGACTTCGACTTCGACATCAACCAGGTGTCCATCAGTGACGAGCGCAAGCAGGCGGTGGACTTCTCCTCCGGCTACTACGACGTGCGCCAGGCCGTCATCGCGTTGAAGGGCTCCAAGGCGGCGGGGACGAAGAGCGTCGCCGACCTCAAGGGCGCCAAGCTGGGCGCCCAGGTCGGCACCACGAGCCTGGACACCATCACCGACACCATCAAGCCGAGCACCCAGCCGGCCGTGTTCGACTCCAACGACCTGGCCAAGGCCGCGTTGAAGAACGGTCAGGTGGAGGCGCTGGTCGTCGACCTGCCGACGGCGTTCTACATCACCGGCGCCGAGGTGCCTGAGGCCCAGGTGGTGGGGCAGTTCGCATCCGCCTCGAAGGCCGAGCAGTTCGGGCTGGTGCTGGACAAGGGCTCCCGGCTGACGCCGTGCGTGTCGCAGGCGGTGGACGCGCTGCGCGCGGACGGGACGCTGGCCGGGTTGGAGAAGCAGTGGCTGTCGGACGCCGTCTCGGCGCCGGTGCTCAAGTGAGTGCGGAGGCGGGCCCGCCCGGGCCGGTCGACACCGCCGCAGCCGCGGCCGGGTCCGCCTCCCCGGCCGGGGCGGACGGGTACCGCCCGTCCGAGCGGCGGCTCGCGCACGAGGCGTACCGGCGGGCCCGGGCCCGCCGCTCGGCGCTGGTCGCCACCGCCTCGACCCTGCTGACGGCCGTCGCGCTCTACCTGCTGGTCGTCAACTCCCCCGGCTGGGCGGTGACCCGGCGGACCTTCTTCAACCTGGACTACGCCCGCCAGGCGCTGCCCGAGGTGCTCCGCGGGCTGCGGCTCAACCTGGAGCTGATGCTCGGCTGCGGGGTGCTGATCATGGTCTTCGGGCTGCTGCTGGCGGTGCTGCGGACGCTGCGCGGGCCGGTCTTCCTACCGGTGCGGCTGCTGGCCACCGCGTACGTGGACTTCTTCCTCGGGCTGCCGATGATCATCTGCCTGCTGGTGATGATCACCGGGGTGCCGGCGCTGCGCCTCACCGGGGTGACCACCGATCCGCTGCTGCTCGGCGGGGCCGCGCTGGTGCTGACGTACTCGGCGTACGTGTCGGAGGTGTTCCGCTCCGGCATCGAGTCGGTGCACCCCAGCCAGCGGGCCGCGGCGCGCTCGCTGGGGCTGACCAACGCGCAGGCCATGCGGTTCGTGGTGCTGCCGCAGGCGGTACGGCGGGTGGTGCCACCGCTGCTCAACAACCTGGTGAGCCTCCAGAAGGACACCGGGCTGGTCTCGATCGGCGGCGCGATCGACGCGGTGTACGCCGCGAAGATCATCGCGGCGCACTCCTTCAACTTCACGCCGTACCTGGTGGCGGGGCTGGTGTTTATCGTGCTGACCGTTCCACTGACCCGGTTCGCCGACTGGCTGACCGGGCGGATGAACCGTCGGCAGCTGCAGGGAGGTGCGGTGTGACCGGGACGGAGGTGCTCCGGCTGGAGTCGGTGCGCAAGAGCTTCGGCGACCAGGTGGTGCTGCGCGACGTCGGCCTCGCGGTGCCCGAGCACTCGGTGACGGCGCTGATCGGGGCGTCCGGCTCCGGGAAGTCCACCCTGATGCGGTGCGTCAACCTGCTGGAGGGGATCGACGACGGCGCGATCTTCCTGGACGGCGAGGAGATCACCGACCCGCGCGCCGACGAGGACGCCGTGCGGCGCCGGATCGGGGTGGTGTTCCAGTCGTACAACCTGTTCCCGCACATGACGGTGCTGGAGAACGTCACGCTCGCCCCGCGCCGGGTGCACCGGGTCGGACGGGCGGAGGCCGAGGAGAAGGCGCTCGCGCTGCTGGACCGGCTCGGGCTGGCGGCGAAGGCCCGGGAGTACCCGGACCGGCTCTCCGGCGGACAGCAGCAACGGGTCGCCATCGTCCGGGCGCTGGCGGCCGGACCGCGGCTGCTGCTGCTCGACGAGATCACCGCGGCGCTCGACCCGGTGCTGGTCGGGGAGGTGCTGTCGGTGGTGCGGGACCTCAAGGAGCAGGGGATGACGATGGTCCTCTCCACCCACGAGATGGGGTTCGCCCGCGAGGTCGCCGACCAGGTCTGCTTCCTGGACGGCGGGGTGGTGCTCGAACAGGGGCCGCCGGAGCAGGTGTTCGGCGATCCGCAGCAGGAGCGGACCCGGCAGTTCCTCCGGCGGATCGTCGCCTCGGGGCGGCTCCAGGGCTGAGCCGCCGGCACGGGGGCGCTCGGCGGGGGGCGTGGGTCTCACCGGGTGGATCGCACCACGCCGGTCACCACTGTGCGCCCCTGTACGCGCCCTGGCCCCGCCGGGGGCGGAGCGGTGATCGTGGACGGGACGATCGTCCGCGCCCCGGGAGGCCGCCGTTGCACGGACCCACCCTGGTCAACTGGCTCCTCGCCCTCCTCACCGCGACCGCCGGCGCCACCTGCCTGACCCGCCTTCGGCACCCCTCCTGTGCCGCCGCGCCCCACGGCGCGCACCGCGCCCACCCGCCGCTCGCCCGGGAGTCCGACGCCGCTGAGGCCCTGATGGGACTCGGCATGGCGGCGATGGCCGTCACCGGTGCCACCGTCCCGGCCGCCGTCTGGGCCGTGCTGTTCGGGCTCCCGGCGGCCGTCTTCCTGCTCGCCGCCCTGCAGACGCCCCGCGGCCGCGGCCACCGGCTGCACCACGCGGTCGGCGCGCTCGCCATGACGTACCTGGCCCTGGCGATGACCGTCTCCCCCGCCGGCCACCACCACCCCGCCGCCGGAGCGCCCCTGCTGACCGGCGCCCTGCTGCTCTACTTCGGCGGCTACGCGCTCTGGACCGGCGCCCGGCTGCTGCGCACCCCGGCCGGGACCCTCGTCGTCGGTACCACCGGCCTGCCGCAGGCCTGCCGACTGGCCATGGGGATCGGCATGTTCGCCATGCTCCTGACCATGTGACGCTCCCGGGCCACCCGACCCAGCCCAGCACGACCCAGCACGACCCAGCACGGCCCGGCCCGGCCCGGGACCGGCGCGTGGCGTTGGTCACTGGCCCGCCGAAAGCCGTTCCACCGGGCGTTGCCAGCGCATAGGTTGGCAGGGAGCGCGCTGTCGCGCTCCGTGCGTACTCGGGGAGCCCATGCGATGACTGCCCTGACCGGCCTGCTGCTGCTCGGCCTGCTGCTCGCCACCGTGGTGCCCCGGCTGCTGGCCCGGGCCCGCTGGGTGGAGCGCGAACCGGTGCTGGCCCTGCTGGTGTGGCAGTGCGTCGTGGTGGCCGTCCTGCTGTGCTGCGCCCTGGGCCTGGTCCTCGCCGCCTCCGCCGCCGAGCCCGCGCTGCGCGCCTGGGTGTTCTCCGGCGCCCCGTACGGCGTGGAGGCCGCCTACGGCCTCCAGGACGCCGAGGGCTGGGGGCGGCTGTGCGCCGCGGTGCTGGCCGCGGGCGCGCTGCAGACGGTGCTGGCGCTCACCCGCGAGGTCCGTACGGCCAAGGCCCTGCGCTCCCGTCGGCACGCCCAACTGGCGACCAGGGCGCCGGAGTTGCCCGAGGCGATCGAGGCCGCCCGGAGCCGCCGGGAGCGGCTGGTGGTGCTGGAGAACGTCCGCCCCGAGGCCTGGTCGCTGCCCGGCCCGAACTCCCGCCTGGTGGTCACCACCGGCGCCCTCCAGCAGCTCACCGACCGGGAGTTGGCGGCCGTGCTGAGCCACGAGCGCGGCCACGTCCGCGCCCGGCACCACTGGCTGCAGCAGTTCGCCCAGGCGCTCGCCTCCGGCTTCCCCGGCGTCCGGGTGTTCCGGGCCTTCCGGGACCAGGTGGCGGAGCTGGTCGAGCTGGCGGCCGACGACCGGGCCGCCCGTCGGCACGGACGGCACACCACCGCCCTCGCGCTCGCCGAACTCAACCTGGACCGCGGGGTGTTCGGCTCCTGCCCGCCCGGTCTGGCGCAGTCCCCGAAGCGGGTGGACCGACTGCTCGCGGGCCGCCCCCGGCTCTCCGTCCCGCACCGGCTGCGGCTGACCGCCGTCGCGCTGGCCGCGCCCGCCGCGGTCGTCCTGCTGGCCGCCGCGCCGGGGCTGCACTCACTGCTCTGAGACCGCCGACGACAACCGACAGGGCATGGAACACAAGCACCGCACAGCACAGTTGAGGTGGCGTCAGTCCTGATTCCGGGAATCCCCGCAGAGCGGGGCGAACCGGCCGCCGAGGGTCTGTCCGAGCACCTCCCGGTGGAGCGGCCGGGCCTGGTCGTAGCGCTCCCGCCCGGCCGGAGTGAGGGCGATCATGATGCCCCGCCGGTCGCTCTCGCACATCGCCCGGGTCACCAGCCCGCTCTTCTCCAGGCGGGCGATCAGCCGGGAGAGCGCGCTCTGGCTCAGGTGGACGGTCGGCCCCAGCTCGCTGGACCGCAGGGCCTGTCGGCCGTCGGCCACCAAGCCCTCCACCAGGCGTTCCAGCACCTCGAACTCGCTCATGCCCAGCCCGTACTTCTCGCCGAGCTCACGGTCGAGCGCGCAGACGGTCGAGGCGTGCCGGGCCAGCAGCTCGCGCCATTCCGCGATCAGACCGGCCTCCGCCGAGGCTTCGAGGGGGTCGAGTTCAGCCACCCCGCCAGGTTAGCACGTGCATCGTAAATTTATGCGTTCACATCTAATTCATTTGCATTGAATGCACGTGCATGTACTGTCCTCCCCATGACCACCGCGACCGCCACGTCTCCCGACGCTCCGTCAACCAGCGGGTTGAACTGGACACCCCGCCTCTGGGGCACCCTGCTCGTGCTCTGCGCCGCCATGTTCCTGGACGCCCTGGACGTCTCGATGGTGGGCGTCGCCCTCCCCTCCATCGGCTCCGAACTGCACCTCTCCACCTCCACCCTGCAGTGGGTGGTCTCCGGCTACGTGCTCGGCTACGGCGGCCTGCTGCTGCTCGGCGGCCGCGCCGCCGACCTGCTCGGCCGCCGCCGGGTCTTCCTGGTCGCCCTCGGCGTCTTCGCCGCCGCCTCGCTGGTCGGCGGGCTGGTCGACGACGGCGGCCTGCTGATCGCGGCCCGCTTCCTCAAGGGCGTCAGCGCCGCCTTCACCGCCCCCGCCGGCCTCTCGATCATCACCACGACCTTCGCGGAGGGCCCGGCCCGCAACCGGGCGCTGTCGATCTACACCACCTGCGGCGCCAGCGGCTTCTCGCTCGGCCTGGTGCTGAGCGGACTGCTCACCTCGGTCGGCTGGCGCTGGACCTTCCTGATGCCCGTCCCGGTCGCCCTGCTCGCCCTGGTGTTCGCCGTCCGGCTGCTCCCCCGCCCGGTCGAGGAGCCCGCCAAGGGCGGCTACGACGTGCTGGGCGCGATCACCGGAACCGCGACCGTGCTCCTGCTGGTCTTCACCGTGACCGAGGCCCAGGGCGCCGGCTGGCTGAGCCTGCGCACCCTCGGCTCGCTGGTCGTGGTGGCCGCGCTGGCCGCCGCCTTCCTGCTCGCCGAGAGCCGCGCCGCCCACCCGCTGGTCCGGCTCGGCATCTTCCGCAACGGCTCGGTGGCCCGGGCCAACATCGTCGCCTTCGCGATGGCCGGGGCGTACGGCGGCTTCCAGTTCGTCGTCACGCTCTACCTCCAGCACCTGCTCGGCTGGTCGGCCCTGGAGATGGCCCTGGGCCTGCTGCCGGCCGGCGCCTTCATCGCGCTCTCGGCCCCGTTCATGGGCCCGATCGTGGACCGCTTCGGCACCGGCCGGCTGCTGCCGATCGGCCTGCTGGCCCTGACCGGAGCCTTCGCCCTGTTCCTGCGCCTGGACGAGCACAGCTCGTACCCGGTCCTGGTGCTGCCCTCGATGCTGCTGCTCGGCGTGGGCTTCGCGCTGGCCTTCCCCTCGGTGAACATCGCCGCCACCGACGGGGTGGCGGACGAGGAGCAGGGGCTGGCCTCGGGGCTGGTGAACACCGCGATCCAGGTCGGCACCGCGGTGGTGCTGGCCGGGGTGACCGCGATGCTCACGGCCGGGAGCGCGGGCGGCGACAGCCCGCAGGCCCAGCTGGACGGCTACCGGCCGGCGCTGGTCCTGGTCACCGCGGTCGCGCTGATCGGTCTGGTGGTCGCCGCGACCGGCGCCCTGGTGGACCGACGCCGCCGGGCAACTCCCGCTCCGGTGCCGGATTATGATTACCCGTCCGCCGCGCCGTCCGTGGCCCGGACCGAAGTCCTGACCGAGCGCTGACCCACTGGCTCCGCCCCGAACGGCCCCCCGGCCGTCGGGCACTGGTGCCGGCTCCACCAAACCCCCGTGTTGGTGGAGCCGGCCGTCTCTGTACCGGCCGCCCGGGCGGCGCCCGCGTGAGGGCGCACGGTTCCACGGCGCGACTGCGGCTCCGCAAGTATATTGGCCCGGAGTCAACGAACGTTCGGAGCAGACACGATGGCACCTCGCGGGGATTCGGTCAACGAGGAGATGCGGCAACGCTCCCGCCGACGCATCATGCGGGCCACCGTCGAACTGGTTGACCAGCACGGTTACGCGGGCACCACGCTGACCGACATCGCCGAACGGGCCGGCCTCGCCCGCGGTCTGCTCTCGTACTACTTCGACGGCAAACGACTGCTGATGCAGGCCGCGACGCACCGGCTGATGCACCAGTCGCTCTCCGGCGCCCTGGCCGAGCTGGCGCCGGACGCCACCCCCGCCGGACGGCTGGCCCGCGCGATAGACGCCGTCCTCACCCTGGCCCTGGACCACCCCCGGGTGATGCGCTCGCACCTGGCGCTCATCCTCGATCCGGACACCGGCGCCTTCGTCCAGGATCCGGAGCAGCAGCAGCTCGGCGCGATCCTCCAGGGCCTGCTCGTCGACTGGGGCGCACCGGACCCGGTCGCCGAACACGCGGTGCTGCGCAGTGCGCTGATGGGCGGCTGCATCGGGGTGCTGCTGCCGGGCGCGGAGATCCCGCTGGCGCCGATCCGGGCCGACCTGTTCCGCCGCTACGACCTGCCCTGGGAGCTGGGCCGCCCGCCGCAGCCGCTGCCGCCGGAACGCGAACGGCCGCGGGCCCGCGGTTGACGGGGCCTGCGGCCGACTCGGGCTGCCGTGCGGACGAACCGCCTCCCGGGCGGGAGCGGGAGGATCTCCCGGCCCCCGCCCAGGAGTTGCTCAGCGTTCCTTGAGGATCGAGGAGAGCAGGTCTATGGTGCGCTCCGGTGTGAGGCTGTCCACGCAGAGCCGCTCCATGACCTGGACCTACGCGTCGACGTCGTCCCGCTTGTCCAGGTAGAGCGCGCTGGTGAGCTGCTCCAGGTAGACCACGTCCGCGAGGTCCTGCTCCGGGAAGCGCAGGATCGTGAACGCCCCGGACTCGCCCGCGTGCGCGCCGAAGCGGAACGGCATGACCTGGATGACCACGTTGGCCTGCTCGGCGACGTCGATCAGGTACTGGACCTGGCCGCGCATCACCTTGGGCCCGCCGACCGGCCGGCGCAGCGCCGCCTCGTCGATGACCGCCCACAGGCGCGGACTGGCGCCCTCGGTCAGCAGCTTCTGGCGGCGCAGCCGGAGACTGACCCGGCGCTCGACCTCCTCCTCGCTGATGACCGGCCGACTCTGGCCGAAAACCGCCCGTGCGTACTCCTCGGACTGCAGCAGTCCGGGGATGAACTGCACCTCGTAGGTGCGGATCAGCTGGGCGGCCTCCTCCAGTCCGACGTAGGTCTGGAACCAGCCCGGCAGCACGTCGTTGAAGCTGTGCCACCAGCCGGACTTGTTGGCCTCGCGGACCAGGCCGAGCAGGGCCTCCCGCTCCAGGCCGTCGTCGACGCCGTAGAGACTCAGCAGGTCGGCGACGTCGCGCTCCTTGAAGCTGACCCGGCCGAGCTCCATGCGACTGATCTTGGATTCGGACGCGCGGATCGCGTAGCCCGCGTCCTCTCGGGTGATGCCGCGCGCCTCTCGCAGGCGCCGCAACTGCGAGCCGAGGAGGATCCGGCGGACCATCGAGCCGCCGCCCGGCTGAACTGTGGTCATGCGGTCGAAACCTCCACCTAGGGCAAACAGCGCACAGTCTGCCATCAGTTGAGCGCTCACGGTGCCGATACTGACGGATGTTCCTATCAGTTCCGCACTCCGCACACCAGGATGCACGTGCATCCGGCGCTTGCATATGCCAATAGTGCGACTGCACGTGAATCGACTCTTGCATCTGCAGTGAGCGCACACCACCATGGTGCACGTGCACCTGCACATCCCTGGCAATCCCGCGGGCTCCGCGTCGACCCCACGCGCGACTCCGTGCACCGGCCCGACGGCGTCCCCCGCGCCATCGGGCGTTCGAGTGCGCGCGCGCCTGGTCGAGGGGGCGGCCGAGCGGCCGAGCGAGTCGGAGGTGACCGGCATGACCCCGGCGGGTCCAGCCGTGTCCGCCCCCTTATGGGAGGAGCTCTTCATGAGCACCGGTACGGCTTTGGCAGTTGACCCCCATGTGGTCACCTGTACGCTCGCTCCTCGCTTCGAAGCCGTGAGAACCGCACGCGACTTCGCCCGGGCCTCGCTCCAGCGCTGGGGCCTGATGGAGCTGTTCGACGACGTCGCCCTGGTGGCCTCGGAACTCGTGACCAACGCGCTCCGGCATGCGATCGGCGCACGGCCCGACCCCTCGGGCGGCGCCCTGGGCGAGTACGACTTTCCCATACAGCCGACCCCGGAAGGGCGGCTGCCGATCCGAATAAGCCTGGTGCACCGCGCCCCCCAGGTGGTCTGCGCGGTGAGCGACCCGAGCAGTGCCGGCCCGGTGGCCCGGGAGGCGGACTTCGTCGCCGAATCGGGCCGCGGACTGCACCTGGTGGAGTCGTTCAGCCGCTCCTGGGGCTGGCACCCGCTGGGCAGCGGCAAGGTGGTCTGGGCCGTGTTCGAGGCGGAGACCGGCTGCGGCAACGGACTGGACGCCACCCTGCTCGACGGCACCGCGCCGGCCGGCCGGGTCGAGATCGGTGGACGGCACCGGCGCTCGGCCTAGGGCCCGCCCCGTGGCCCAGGCCGGCCGAGGAACGACCCGGGAGGACCACACCCCGGGACCTCCGGCCCGCCCGCGCGCCGGGCCGGGACGTGATCAGTGCACCGAAGGCGGCTGCCCGCTCCCACTCCGGGCGCTCCCACACCGGACACTCCTGCTCCGGGCGCTCCCACTCCGGGCACTCCGGCTCCGGGCCCGGACAAAGACAAAGGCCGTCGTGGTGTCAGCACCCACGACGGCCCCCCGATGGTGGAGCAGCGGCCGGTCAGACCGCGAGGTGGTCGAACTCCCCGTCCTTGGCACCCAGCAGCAGGGCCGCGATCTCGGCCCGGGTGTAGATGAGCGCCGGGCCGTCCGGGAAGCGCGAGTTGCGCATCGCCACGTCGCCGCCCGGCAGGGCCGCGAACTCGACGCAGTTTCCCTGGGAGTTGCTGTGCCGGCTCTTCTGCCAGACCACCCCCGTGAGGTCGGCGGCGGCCATCCCGTTGTGGGCGTGGTCGGAACCGTGCGTGTCCTGCGAGTCGTGCATAGAAGTCTCCCGAAGAGCTCCGGAGTTGTCGTCCAGCGCGGCGCCCCGGCACCCGCCGAACGAACGGACCGGCCCCGTACCGGCCCGGCACAACGCCTCACTTGACGTGATGATAGCCGCAGTGCACGTGCATCAGCACGGGACATTGCAGGTGCACGAGGCTTTTCGACGGTCGCCGCGAACTCTTCACGGACCCTTCTCCTGACGGTACGTAAACGGACATAGGCGACTGAATCGACGGTTCGTCCATAACCGGCCGTGAGCGGTTCCCCGCTGAATGTTGATCTTCGAATGCCGGGAGTCGCCCTCCCGTGACCCTCCGTCAGGCCGCCCGGCGGCTGTGAGACATCTCACGCGACTCCGGTGCAACGCGCCACCCCGCGGGACACGTCAGGGCAACTGACGGGCTCCGTACGGGGCTTGGGCGAGGAATGTCCGGATTGTGGGCAATCGCCCCGGACCGGAGCGGCCGGGACACGACGGCCGCACCGCGACCGCCCGAAGCCCGTACGGCAGCCGACTGCAGGCCTGACGGGCAGATGTCCTACGATCTCCGGCATGAGCACCGCAGCCATCCCGGGCGCGCCACTGCCCGTCCGCACTCCAGGTTCCCGTGCGCGGGGGCGCCACCGCCGCCCCGAGCGCCCCGAGATCCGCACCGGCTCGCCGGCCCTGGTGCTCGCCGTACCCGCGACCGCGGGGCCCGAGTCCCGTTCGGTCGTCGAGGAACTCCTCTCGATCGTCCGCAGTGAGCACACCGGCGTCCAGGCCGCGGTCGGCTACCTCCCGGCCGCCGACGCCGCGGCCGCGGACCCGCAGGAGCGCACCGTCGCGGAGCTGCTGGAGGCGGCCGCCGAGGCCGGACTGCCGACGCCCGTCGTGGTGCCGCTGGTCCCGGGCCCGCACGACTTCCTGACCGGGCTTCACGCCCTCGCCGCCCAGTACGGCGCGACCGTCACCGACGCGCTGGGCCCGCACCCGCTGCTGGCCGAGGCCGTCCACGTCCGGCTGTCCGAGGCCGGGCTGGCGCGGGCCGACCGGGCCCGGCTGTTCGCCATCGCGACCGCCGCGGACGGCGTGGTCCTGACCACCGTCGGCGGCGAGGACGCGGCCGCCGCGGCCGGGATCACCGGCGTGCTGCTGGCCGCCCGACTGGCCGTGCCGGTCGTCGCCGCCGCGCTCGACGTGCCCGGCTCCGTCGCCGCCGCCGTCGGCCACCTCCGGGAGACCGGCTCCGAGCGCCCGGCCCTGGCCCCGCTCGTCATCGGCCCGGAGGCGGACCCGGAGCTGCTCGCCACGGCCGCCGAGGAGACCGGCTGCCCGTCGGCCGCGCCGCTGGGCGCCTACCCGACGGTCGGCCAGCTGATCGCCTCCACCTACCTGGCCGCCCTGCCGGTGCCGACGGCGGAGGAGCTCGCCGAGGCCGAGGCGGAGGCCGCGGCCACCGTCGGGGCCGGGGAGGGCTCCCGACGCGCCCACGCGGCCGCCGAAGGGCCCCTGGAGGGCTAGCACGACCCACTGAACGCCCGTCGGCCACCACCGGCGGACCCGCACTGCCGAAAGGGCCCGGAACGACCTCGTTCCGGGCCCTTTCGCCGTGTTCCGATTCACCCCGCTGGTGCGCTAAGCGGGCAATGCCACGCAATGTCCGTTTCCAGCTCATTTGTCAATGGATATCCGACGAATGACGGGCGCGTTCCCCAGCGCGCGATTCACTACCGCTCCCCCGCGGCTCGGGCGCGCGCCCCTTGTGCCCCAACACTCCGTCACCTTCTTTCTGAGGCGGAGCCAGTTATGAGAATCAGCTGCGATATTGCCGGAAAACGATCATTTACGATCATGAATTACGGCCCATTTGGCGTTTCTCACTAAACCGTGATGCGCATCACAGGTATTTGCAGTTTTAACTTAAGTCTGCTTAACGTGCTCCCCGTTCGTGACCACACGGACCCAGTTCATCCGCGACGCCGAGTCCTGCCGTCGGATGTCCTGGCAGCGCGAAATCGCATCACGGCAGGAGCGGGGGAACCACAGGTAAGTCGCCCCGGACCGTTTTCCGGAACGGTCCAGGGCTAGGGGTGAAGCCGCGCCCACAGCGCGGCCGGGCAACTCCAGCCCGAATCCGACAGCTCACCTCGCAGGCGTGGGAGAGGACCGCGTCTTCATGCTGCCTTCCAACGGCAACCGCCTGTCCAGCCGCACCCGTCGCGTGATCGCCGCCCTCGGCGTCGCCGGCGTCGGCCTCACCGTCCCCTGCCTCACCACCGGCACCGCGAACGCCGCCTCCGTCGCCACCTGGGACAAGGTCGCCCAGTGCGAGAGCAGCGGCAACTGGAGCATCAACACCGGCAACGGCTTCTACGGCGGCCTCCAGTTCACCTCCAGCACCTGGGCCGCCTTCGGCGGCACCAGCTACGCCCCGCAGGCCGACCAGGCCACCAAGGACCAGCAGATCTCCGTCGCCGAGAAGGTCCTCGCCTCGCAGGGCCCCGGCGCCTGGCCGGTCTGCTCCGTCCAGGCCGGTCTGACCAAGGGCGGCGCCGCGCCCACCGTCGACACCTCGGCCGGCTCCACCGCGGCCAAGCCCGCCGCCAAGCCCGCCGCCAAGCCGGCCGCCCCGAGCAAGCCGGCCGCGAAGCCCGCCGCCCCCGCGCAGGACCAGGCCCAGGCCTCCGACGACGCCGCGGCCGCCTCCGCCCCGTCCGCCGACAGCACCTGGGCCCAGAAGCGCCAGGCGCAGGCCCAGGCCGGCGGCTACACCGTCGTCGACGGCGACTGGCTGTCCTCGATCGCCGACAAGCACAACGTCCAGGGCGGCTGGCAGCGGCTGTACGACCTCAACCGCAGCACCCTGACCGAGGGCCCGGACACCATCTACCCGGGCCAGCAGCTGACCTTCGGTGACGGCACCTCGGCCCAGGCCGACGGCTCCGCCGCCAAGTCCGGCTCGGACTTCACCTGGTTCGACCGCTCGAAGAAGGCCGGCCAGGCCTCGAACGGCGGTGCCGTGAACGCCAAGCCGACCGCCCAGAGCAAGCCGTCCGCCACCAAGCCCGCGTCGAAGCCCGCCGCCCAGGCGCAGACCCCGGCCCCGGCCCCGGCCGCCTCCGGCAGCATGGCCGCCGCGGTCTCCTTCGCCCAGTCGAAGGTCGGCCAGGCGTACGTCTACGGCGGCACCGGCAACGGCGGCTGGGACTGCTCCGGCCTGACCCAGGCCGCGCTGCGCGCCGCGGGCATCAACATCCCGCGCGTCGCCGCCGACCAGGCCGCCGCCAGCACCCACGTCTCGCTGGACAGCCTGCAGCCGGGCGACCTGCTGTTCTGGTCCAACAACGGCCAGGACTCGGGCGTCTACCACGTCGCCATCTACATCGGCAACGGCCAGTACGTCGAGGCCGCCAACCCGAGCTCGGGCGTCCGTCTCCAGACCGTCGCCAACTGGGCGCCGGACTTCGCCGGCCGGGTCTGAGCGACCAGGGACCGCGCGGCCGCCGACGGCTGACGCCGGAGCCCCGGGAAGAGCCTCCGCTCCTCCCGGGGCTCCGGCGTGCCCGTACGCCCAGCAGGTCCGGCCGACCGGACCGGCCGATCTGACAGATCCGGACCGACCGCCCCCGGGCACCGCACGCCGACGGGCCCCGGAGAGCAACCGCCCTCCGGGGCCCGTCGGTCGGCCCGGTCCGCCCGGACCACCCGTTCTCAGCGCGCGCAGGCCCCGGTGGACCCGCGCATCACCAGCTCCGGCTGGAACATGAACTCCCCGCGCTGGGCGGAGTTCCCGCCGACCTCCTCCAGCAGCGCGTCCACCGCCGCCGTCGCCATCGCCTCGACCGGCTGGCGGATGGTGGTCAACGGCGGCTCGGTGAAGGCGATCAGCGGCGAGTCGTCGAAGCCGACCACCGAGACGTCCTGCGGCACCGACAGCCCGCGCTGGCGCACCGCCCGGATCGCGCCGAGCGCCATCATGTCGCTGCCGCAGACGATCGCCGTGCAGCCCTTGTCGAGCAGGGCGCCGGCCGCCGCGTGCCCGCCCTCCACGCTGAACAGCGTGTGGTGGACGAGGTCCTCGGCCTCCTCCCGGCTGCGCCCGAGCACCTCGCGCATCGCCGCCGTGAAGCCCTCGATCTTGCGCAGCACCGGCACGTACCGCCGCTGCCCGACCGCCAGGCCGATCCGCTCGTGCCCGAGTTCGGCCAGGTGCTGGACGGCCATCCACATCGCGGAGCGGTCGTCCGGCGAGATGAACGGCGCCTCGATCTTCTCGCTGTAGCCGTTGATCAGCACGAACGGCACCCCGCGCCCGGACAGCCGGGCGTAGCGGTCGTGGTCGGCCGTGGAGTCGGCGTGCAGCCCGGAGACGAAGACGATGCCCGCCACCCCCCGGTCGACCAGCATCTCGACCAGTTCGTCCTCGGTGGACCCGCCGGGCGTCTGGGTGCACAGCACCGGGGTGAACCCGTGCCGGCTCAGCACCTGCTCGATCACCTGGGCCAGCGCGGGGAAGATCGGGTTGCTCAACTCCGGTGTGATCAGCCCGATCAGGCCCGCACTGCGCTGGCGCAGCCGGGTCGGCCGCTCGTAGCCGAGCACGTCGAGCGCCGCCAGGACGGTCTGCCTGGTGGCCGCGGAGACGTTCGCCTTGCCGTTGAGCACGCGGGAGACGGTGGCTTCGCTGACCCCCGCCTGCGCCGCGATGTCTGAGAGTCGCGCCGTAGTCACGGGCCCAGAGCCTATTGCACCCACGTCAGACCGCCCACCAGCCGGTGCTGTCCGGTGCGAGCACGGTCTCGCCGCCGTCCACCCCGAGTTCGGTCGAGGAGAGCAGCAGCCGGCCGGGGGCGGGTATCCGCACCGGCTCGCCGGTGGTGTTCACCGTGCAGAGGAAGGAGCCGCGCCGGAAGGCGAGGGTGCCCTCGGGGGCGTCCAGCCACTCGACCCCGGTGCCGGCGCCGAGGTCGGGCTGCGCCCGGCGCACGGCCAGCGCGCTGCGGTAGAGCTCCAGCGTGGAGGACGGGTCGCCGGTCTGCGCCTCGACGCTGAGCCCGGCCCACTCGGCGGGCTGCGGCAGCCAGGACGGCCCGCCGGCGGCCGGTCCGAAGCCGTACGGGGCCTCGGTGCCGGACCACGGGATCGGCACCCGGCAGCCGTCGCGGTAGCCGTCCTGGCCGGCCTGGCGGAAGAAGGACGGGTCCTGGCGGACCTCGTCGGGCAGGTCGGTGACGTCCGGCAGGCCGAGCTCCTCGCCCTGGTAGACGTACGCGGAGCCGGGCAGCGCGAGCATCAGCAGGGTGGCGGCGCGGGCGCGGCGCAGGCCGAGCGCGCGGTCGCCGGGGGTGCGGATCTGGGTGCCGAGGCCGGGCTCGTTGGCGAACCGGGTGGCGTGCCGGGTGACGTCGTGGTTGGACAGCACCCAGGTGGTGGGGGCGTCGACCGGGCGCATCGAGTCGAGCGAGAGGTCGATCACCTCGCGCAGCGCGGTGGCGTCCCAGCCGGTGCCCAGGTACTGGAAGTTGAAGGCCTGGTGCAGCTCGTCGGGGCGGACGTAGTTGGCGGTGCGCTGGACGGTCGGGGTCCAGGCCTCGGCGACGCCGATCCGCTGCCCCGGGTACTCGTCGAGGATCCGGCGCCAGCTGCGGTAGATCTCGTGCACGCCGTCCTGGTCGAAGAACGGCATGACGTCGTTGCCGAGCAGCTTGAGCTGGTCGGAGCCGCCGAGGTCGGGCAGGCCGGGGGCCTTGACCAGGCCGTGGGCGACGTCGATCCGGAAGCCGTCCACGCCCATGTCCAGCCAGAACCGCAGGATCGAGCGGAACTCGTCGGCGACGGCCGGGTTCTCCCAGTTGAAGTCGGGCTGCTCGGGGGCGAACAGGTGCAGGTACCAGTCGCCGGGGGTGCCGTCCGGGTCCTCGGTGCGGGTCCAGGCCGGGCCGCCGAAGATGGACTCCCAGTCGTTGGGCGGCAGTTCGCCGTCCTCCCCCTTGCCGGGGCGGAAGTGGTAGCGGTCACGCAGCGGGGAGCCGGGGCCCTCGCGCAGGGCGCGCTGGAACCACTCGTGCTGGTCCGAGGAGTGGTTGGGGACGAGGTCGACGATGATCCGCAGGCCGAGCAGGTGGGCGTCCCGGATCAGCGCGTCGGCGTCCAGCAGGGTGCCGAACATCGGGTCCACGGCGCGGTAGTCGGCGACGTCGTAGCCGGCGTCGGCCTGCGGCGAGGCGTAGAAGGGGGAGAGCCAGACGGCGTCCACGCCGAGGTCCCGCAGGTACGGCAGGCGGCTGCGGATGCCGGGCAGGTCGCCCATGCCGTCCCCGTTGGAGTCGGCGAAGCTGCGCGGGTACACCTGGTAGATGACCGCGTCCCGCCACCAGTCTCTGGACGCGCCGCCACGCACAGGAGCCGGGGCGGCCGCCTCGTGAGCGGTGTCGGCGGCAGGCCGGGAGGTGTCAGCCAGGTTCTGGGTCATGGACGGTATCCCTTGGGGATCGGAGGAGCGCTGGGAAGCAAGGGGCCTGGGAGCGTTACGACTTGGAGGCACCGGCGGTCAGGCCGGTGACCAGGTGGCGCTGCACCAGGTAGAAGAAGGCCGCGGAGGGGATCGCGATCAGCACGGCGGTGGCGGCCATCAGGTTCCACTGGGCGTCGTGCTCGCTGACGAAGCTCTGCAGGCCGACGGCCAGCGTGTACTTGTCCGAGCTGAGCATGAAGGTGGAGGCGAACGGCACCTCGGCCCAGTAGGTGAGGAAGGAGTAGAACGCGGCCACCGCCAGGCCCGGGCGGGCGAGCGGCAGCACCAGCCGCCAGAAGGTGCCGAACGGGCTGAGCCCGTCGACCCGGCCGGCCTCGTCGATCTCCACCGGGATGGTGTCGAAGTAGCCCTTCATCAGCCAGGCGCAGTACGGCACGGTGGTGGTGGAGTAGACCAGGATCAGCCCGGCGTAGCTGTCCAGCAGGTCGAGCGCGGAGAGCATGGTGTACATCGGCACGATCAGCACCGCGATCGGGAACATCTGGGTGACCAGCAGCGACCACATCAGCGGCTTGTGCCCGGGGAACTTCATCCGGGACACGGCGTACCCGGCGGTGGCGGCGAGCAGCACGCCGAACACCGTGGTCACCCCGGCGACCAGCAGGGAGTTGCCGAACCAGGTGAAGAAGTCGGTGTCGCCCAGCACCTTCTGGTAGTTCGACAGCGTGATCTTGCCGAAGATGTCACCGGGGTGGAGGTAGTCGTTCTTGTCCGGCCCGAGCGAGACGAAGAGGATCCACGCGATCGGGAACAGCGCGATCAGGCTGGCGAGGATCAGGACGCCGTGGGACAGCGCCTTGGACAGCGGGCTGCTCTCGCCGCGCGGCCGGAACTTCGCCGGGCGGGCGGCCGGGGCCGCGGCCGCCGCGGGGGCGGGGCGTTCGGTGGTGGTGCTCATCGGGTTACCTGCCTTCGTGGGTCAACTGGGTCCGGGGCCTGGGGGGGACGGGCCCCTAGGGCGTGTCAGACACGCCTTAGCCGTTGGCCTGCTCGTTGCGGGCGAGCCAGCGCCGGTAGAAGGCGGTGAAGACGATCAGGATGGACAGCAGGATCACGCCGTACGCGGCGGATCCGGCGTAGTCCCGGGGGATCTGGCCGAAGCCCAGGCGGTAGGCCCAGGTGACCAGCAGCTGGGCGTCCGGGGCGCCGTTGCCGAACAGCAGGAAGATGACGTTGAACTGGTTGAACGTCCAGATCACGCCGAGCAGCACGACGGTCGAGGACACGGAGCGCAGCCCGGGCAGGGTGATGTGGCGGAACTGCTGCCAGCGGGTGGCGCCGTCCATCTCGGCGGCCTCGTACAGCTCGGCCGGGATCGACTGGAGGCCGCCGAGCAGCGAGATCATCATGAACGGCACACCGGCCCAGGTGTTGACCAGGATCGCGGCCGCCTTCTGCGCCCACGGGTCGGTGAGCCAGCCGGGCTCGGGCAGGTGCAGCGTGGAGAGCACGGTGTTGACGACGCCGCCGTCGGAGAGCATCAGCCGCCAGGAGAAGACGGTGACGAAGGTCGGCACGGCCCACGGGAGGATCAGCAGCATCCGGTAGGCCGCGCGTCCGCGCAGCTTCTTGTTGAGCAGCACGGCCAGCCCGAGGCCGAGGGTGTAGTGCAGGCTGACGCAGACGGCCGTCCAGGCGATGGTCCACACGAAGTGGGACCAGAAGCGGTCGTACGAGCCGGGGCCCCAGAGGATGTCGGCGTAGTTGTGGAAGCCGACGTACTGGTAGCTGGCCGGGATCTCGTTGACGCCGATCTTGCGGGCGACGTTGAGGCTGTTGGCGTCCGTGAGGGTGAGCCAGACGCCTTCGACGAGCGGGTAGAACACCAGCACCGCGAGCACCAGCACCACCGGTGCGATCATCGCGTAGGCGTACCAGTGCTTGGCGTAGGAGCGCTTGAGGCGCTCCAGCGGACCCGGACGCTGATCGCGCTCCCGGCTGCCCTTGCCGGTGGCGCCCTGCACGGCGACTGACATCGTTTGCACCTTCTCGGGGGTTCTCGGGGAGGCCGGCGGCTCGGGGGAACCGACGGCCTCGGGGAGCCGACGGCCCGGCCCGCCGGGGTCGGCGGGCCGGGCTGCGGGGACTACTTGGCGAAGCCCGGCAGGAGCTTGGCGTAGTCCGTGGCCACGGTGTTCAGTGCGTCCTGGGTGCCGGTGCCCTGGACGGCCTTGCCGAGGTTGGTGCCGAGCGAGTCGAACAGCGAGCTGTACTCGGGCAGTTCGGGGCGCGGCTTGGCACTGCCGAGGATGGCCTGGAAGCCGGCGATGCCCGGGTCGGCCTTGACGTCGGCGGTGTAGGCGTCGGCGCGGGTCGGCAGGGTGGAGTTCTTCTGCGCGATGAAGGCCTGGCTCTCGGCCGAGGTCATGAAGGCGGCGAACTTCTCCGCGGCGGCCTTGTGGGCCTTGTCGGCACCGGCGTAGACGGCGATGTTGTGGCCGCCGGTGGGGGCGCCGGCCTTGCCGCTGGAGCCGGCCGGGACGGCGGCGATGCCGAGGTTCTTCTTGTCGGCGAACGCGGAGCCCTTGTAGATGTTGGTGATCTCCCAGGGGCCCTGGATGATCGCCGCGACCTTGCCGCTGTTGAAGGCGTCCATCATGTGGGCGTAGGCGTCGGTGGTGACGTCGGCCTTGGCGGTGCCGGGCGAGGTGAACATCGACTTGTAGGTCTCGATGCCCTTGACGGCCTCGGGCGAGGTGACGGTGATCTTCTTGGCGGCGGCGTCGACGGCGTCGGTGCCCTCGCCGAACAGGAACGGCATCGCGTAGTAGCCGTCCGCGGCCTTCATCCAGAAGCCGTCGACGCCCGCCTTGTCCTTGATGGCGGCGGCGTCGGTCTTGAGCTCGTCCCAGGTCTTGGGGGCGTCGGTGATGCCGGCCTTGGCGAAGAGGTCCTTGTTGTAGAGCAGGCCGAGGGTGTCGGTGACCAGCGGGACGCCGTACAGCTTGCCCCCGTAGCTGGCCTGCTGGATCAGGCTGGGCTGGAAGGCGGAGGTGTCGGCGGCGGCCGGGGTGCCGTCCAGCGGCTCCAGGAAGCCGGCCTTGGCGAAGGCGGCGGTCCAGCCGACCTCGGAGCGGAACACGTCGGGCGCGCCCTTGGCCCCCATGGCGGTCTGCAGCTTGTTCTGCGCCTGGTCGAACGGCACGTTGACGAAGTTGACCTTGATGTTCGGGTTGGCCGCCTCGAACTTCTTGGCCAGTTCCTGGTAGTTCGGAGCCTCGTTGGTGGCGTTCGACGTGTCCCAGTAGGTGAGGGTGACCGGGCCGTCGGCCTTCCCGTCGGAGCCGGAGCCGCCACTGCTGCCACAGGCAGCCATCGAGACCGCGAGGGCCACAACGAGGGCAGAGGCCGCGATGCCACGCCGCATGAGAACTCCTAGGAGGGTGGGGGTGCCCGAGATGTTCGGAGACAGGCGCATAATGGCTGCCTCGTGCCGACCGCACCGTTGCTGCCGTCGGGCTCGGGAAGGAAGTTAACAGCGGGGCAAGATCGACGGAAAGGTCTTGCAGCAAGTTTCTGCAAGAAGCCGCGATCGTTACATCCGCGTGTCCTGGACGTGGCCGCACGGTAGTGGACGGCGCGGCGCGATGTCCGCATCCGTCCGCTTCGTCCCAGCCCGGGTGACCGGTGCAGCCACCCTCCGTGGCCGGAAACCGCTTGCAGCAGACTGGACGCATGCGCATCAGAGCCGTCGAGAAGGACGAACTGCCCCTGCTGACCGAACTGGAGCGGGCCGCCGGAGCCCCGTTCGCGGAGATCGGGATGCCGGAGATCGCCGCGGACGAGCCCCCCGCCCCGGAGGAACTGGCCCCCTACCTGGAACACGGCACCGCCCTGGCCGCCGAGGCCCCCGACGGGACGATCGTCGGCTACCTGCTGGCCGAACCGGTGGACGGCGCACTCCACGTCGAACAGGTCTCGGTCCACCCCGGCCACGCCCGCCGGGGCATCGGACGGGCCCTGATCGAGCACCTCGCCGAGGGCACCGACGCCCCCGCGCTCACCCTGACCACCTTCGCGGACGTCCCCTGGAACGCCCCGTACTACGCCCGCTGCGGCTTCCGCCCGCTCGGCGAGGACGAGCTCACCCCGGGCCTGCGCCGGATCCGCCGACTGGAGGCCGAGCACGGCCTCGACCGCTGGCCCCGGCTCTGCATGCGCCGGGACCTCGACGGGCCCCGGCCGACCCCGGCCCCGCCCGGGCCGTCCGCTAGTTGACCCCGAGCCGCAGCACGGTGGTCGAGCGGAACTCCTCCCCCGGCCGCAGCACGGTGCTCGGGAACGCCGGGTGGTGCGGGGAGTCCGGGAAGTGCTGGGTCTCCAGCGCGATCCCGGCGAACGGCCCGTACGGCACCCCGCGCGCGCCGGTGACCGCGCCCTGGAACTTGTTCGCGGTGTAGACCTGGACGCCCGGCTCGGTGGTGAGCACCTCCAGGGTGCGGCCGCTGACCGGGTCCTCCAGCAGCGCCGCCCGCGCCGGGCCGCCGTCCGCCGGTCGGGCGCGCAGCACCCAGTTGTGGTCGTAGCCGCCCGGACCGGCCAGCTGCGGGTGCTCGTCGTGCACCGACTTGCCGATCGGGGTGGCCACGGTGAAGTCGAAGGGCGTCCCGGCCACCGGCTCGGTCCGCCCGTACGGGATCTGCCGCTCGTCGGCCGGGGTGTACTCGTCGGCGTCCAGGGTGAGCAGGTGGCCCAGGACGTCGCCGCCGCCCTCACCCGCAAGGTTGAAGTACGCGTGGTTGGTCAGGTTGACGACCGTCGGCCTGGTGGTGACGGCGTGGTAGTCGATCACCAGCTCGCCGCCCTCGCCCGGGGTGTGCGACAGGGTGTACGTGACGGTCACGTCCAGCGCGCCCGGGAAGCCCTGGTCGCCGTCCGGGCTGTGCAGCCGCAGCCGCACCCCGCCGTCGACCGGCTCGGCCGCCCACATCCGCTGGGCGAAGCCGTCCGGCCCGCCGTGGATGGTGACCCCGCCGCCGGTCGGGGCCAGCGGGTGGTCCTCGCCGTCGACGGTGACGACGGAGCCGTCGATCCGGTTGGCGTACCGGCCCACCACCGTGCCGTAGTGGCGGGCCGGGCCGAGGATCTGCGCCAGCTCGTCGGTGGAGAGCAGCAGTTGGGCCGGGCGGCCGGCCCGGTCCGGGGCGGTGAGGGTGTGCAGGGTGGCGCCGAGGTTGAGCACGCTCGCCTCGTACGGGCCGGAGGTCAGCGTCCAGCTCTGGATCGCCGCGCCCGCGCCCGAGCGGTCGAGGGGTTCGCGGCGCACACTGGTGGCCTCGCTCGCCATGGCCTGCTCCTCACTGGCGACGGCGCTGCCGCCTCCGCCCGGTGTCCCGATCCGTCCGGGGGGCGTCGCAGCGGCCCCCCGTGGTGCCCGTCAGCCTAGCGAGGGCGGCCCCGACGGGGGCGCTCCCACGCCACCGCGCGCCGCCCGGACGCCACCGGCCGCCGGGCACCGTACGCGCGCCGCCCGGACGCCCCCTGCCCCCCGCTACCGCCCCGCTACTCCCCCGGCTCCTGGCCCGGCTCCTGGCCCGGCTCCGGTCGCAGCCCGAGCGCCGAGGCCAGCCCGTCCGGCCCGGTGCCCGCCTTGCGGTAGACCGCCGCCAGCCGCCGGTTGACCAGGCTCAGGTGCACCCCGAGCCGCTCCGCGATCCGCTGCGGCGGCACGCCCTTGACGGCCAGGTCGGCGACGTCCCGCTCCGGCCCGCTGAGCGCCTCCAGCGTCTCCTGGAAGTCGTGCACCCCCAGCCGGTTGGGCCGCAGGCCGTAGTTGGCCAGCTCCCGCCGGGCCCGGTCGACCAGCCGCTCCGCCGAGCAGTGCTGGGCCAGTTCGATGCCCTGGTACAGGTACTCCTGGGCGTCCTCCAGCCGCCCGACCCGGCGCTGCGCCGCGCCGAGCTCGACCAGCGCGACGGCGTGCTCGTACCCGGCCGGGGACTGACCGAGGTGCTCCACGGCCTGCTCCAGCAGCTCCACCGCCTGCTGGCCGTCCGCGATCCGGGCCTGCAGCCGCAGCGCGCTGCCGATCGCCGAGGCGGTGCCGAACCTGCGGGCGTCGTCGACGGCCTTCTGGGCGTACTCACGGGCACGCTCCGGCTCGTCGGCCGAGATCGCGATGGCCAGGTGCCCGGCCCAGGGCGCCCAGACGGTGTTGTGCCAGCCGCGCACCTCCAGCTGCGACCTGGCCTCGGTGAGCGCGGCGGCCGCACCGGCGTGCCGCTTCTTGGCGACCAGCAGCTTGCCGTACAGCGAGGCCGCGTCCGGCAGCACCATGGCCGTCGCGTGGTACGGCGGGTGGAAGCCGAACTCGTTGGCCAGCTCCCAGGCCTCGTCGACCCGGCCGCGGGCGATCAGGGTGTCCACCAGCACGCCGACGGCGTCCCAGGCCAGCGGCAGCTTGGCACCGATCCGCTCGGAGATCCGGTAGGCCCGGCGCAGGAAGTCCTCGGCCTCGGCGAGCAGTCCGCGGCGGAACCGGGCCAGCCCCATCAGGAAGTACGCGAAGCCCCGGTGGGCGCCGCTCCAACCGGCCAGCTCGAACTGGATGATGGCGTCCGCGGCCAGCCGCTCGGCCTGGGCGATGCGGTCGTTGTAGATGTACGTGAGGCAGAGCATCGAGGGCAGTTCGAAGCCCCAGGTGGTGTCCGTCCAGCCGAGGCCCTTGGGCAGCCGGCCGCCGTCCAGGACCTCGTCGGCGAGCGCGAGCGCGTCGGTGGAGGGTTCGCCGCGCAGGGTGAGGTCCCAGGCGCGCATCACCAGCACGGCCCGGTCGGCGGCCTCCCGGCCGGCCAGGTTGAGGTAGAGCTGCTCCAGCCGACGGGAGCGTTCGGGCCCGTTCTCCTCGGCCTTGCGGAAGGCGTGCCACATGAACGAGGCCGCCTGGAGCCGCTGGCGCCGGACCGGGTCGGTGGTCTGCTCCGCCTCCTCCTGGCAGACCAGGGCGGCCTGGCCCAGCTCACCGCTGTGGGCGAGCACCTCGGAGAGCCGGAAGGTGGCGTCCACCCGCAGTTCGGGGCGCAGCGGCCCCTCGTCGGGGTCGAGGGCGAGCCTGAGCTGGTTGACGGTGGCGCCGGGGTCGGTGAGCAGCGCGGAGCAGCCGAGTTCGTACAGCACCTCGGCCTTGATGTCGTCGGCGGGCGGCTCGTTGAGCGCCCGGTGCAGGCAGCGCTGGGCGGCTTCGGGGGCGCCGATCAGCTGGTGCTCGACGGCGGCGCGGCGCAGCTTCTTGACGATCCGGTCGTCGCCCTCGCCGGAGTGGGTCTCGACCAGGTGGCGGGAGGCGGCGAGCAGGCCGAGTCCGGCGTTCTCGATCTCGACGGCGGCGATGCCGTGCATGCCGAGGCGGGTGGCCTCCGGCATGGTGTTGTAGATCGAGCTGGCGATCAGCGGGTGGACGAACTCGAGGTTGCCGTTGGGGGCCTGGGTGAGCACGCGCTGCTTGCGCAGTTGCTTGATGGACTCGCGGGCGCCCTCGCCGCTCTGGGTGGAGATCCGGGTGACCAGGTCGATCCGGATGTCGGTGCCGAGCATGGCGCAGGCCCAGGCGAAGCGCAGGGTGGCGGGGCCTAGCCGGTCCAGCCAGCTCTTGAGGGTCATCCCGGTGGCGTCGACGGCGAGTTCGCGCAGTTGCCGGGAGTTCTCCTCGACGGGTTCGAGCTCCTGGTCGCGGACCTGGTCGAGCAGGGCGACGGCCTCGAAGGGGTTGCCGTTGACGACGTTCCAGAACTCGTAGCAGAAGGCGTCCTCGGCCCGGTCGCCGAGTTCGGCGCGGATCATGTCGGAGACGGAGTTCAGGGTGAGCCGGCTGAGTTCGTGCTTGCGGCTCGCCAGGCCCAGGACGCCGCGGCGCAGTTCGTGGGTCTCGCCGAACCAGTCGTTCTCGTCCTCGCGGAAGGCGAACACCAGCAGGACGGGCAGTTCGCCGGAGCGGACGGCGAACTTGGCGAGCCAGGAGAGGGATTCGGCGTCCGCCCAGTGCAGGTCGTCGACGATCATCACCATCGGTGCGCGGCGCGGTGCGAGCTGGGTGAGGACGTAGTCGAGGCCGTCGCGGACGCCCTGGGGGTCGAGGCGGCGGGCGCCGGCCTTGGGCTGCTTGAGGCCCATGGCCGGTCCGACGACCTCCTCCCAGGTGCCCATGACCTGGCTGAACTCGTCGGCCTCCAGCCGGGTCAGGACGGGCTGGAGGAGCTGGCGGAGCACGTGGTAGGGCTCCTTGAACTGCCGTTCGCCGCCGCGGGCGAAGAGCACGGTGGCGCCCTCGCGCAGGCTGGCGATCCGTCGGACCTCGTGCAGCAGGCTGGTCTTGCCGATGCCGGGGCGGCCGGAGAAGGCGAGGAGTTCGCCGATCTCGGTGCCGCCGGCGGCGAACTCCCGGCAGAGCCGGTCGACGGCCGCTTCCACGGAGCGCAGTTCGGTGTCGCGGTCGCGCAGCCTGACCCGGGGCGCGGGGCCGTCCTCGTCCCGTTCGGAACCGGTTCCCGTCCGAAGTTCGTTGCCCTGATCGGTCACCGTCGCGCCTCCGCCTCACCCGCTCGCGGCCCCGCCCCGCCACGCGCGGGGAGCCGGCCCGTCACTACTGTTCGTGGAGCCGAGGTTAGCGCCGTGTAGGGCTCGCTGTGCGGCATTCGCGCAGGCTGGGGCGGACGGCGAGGGTTCGGACGGCTTGCCAAGGGCAATTGCCCTATATCCCTAACGTCCGATCATTACATCAGATACCCTACGGCCCGCGAGGCGCGGATGATCTTGCGCAATCACCCTCACCCCCCGCGCCCCGCCGCGTCAACTCCCCCCACACTCAGTGCTCGAACCACAAGCGCCCCCACCCACCGCTGCACCGGGAGTCCGATGTCTGACGACACCTCACTTCAGATCCCGTTCCCGCACCGCCGCAGTCCGCACGGCCCGTACGCCACCGCGGTGCACCGCGACTGGCTGGTCCGCCACCCGCTGCTCCCCGACGCCGACCACCCGGGCTACGCCCACTGGGAGGTGGTCGACCTCGCCGCGCTCGGCTACCCGGACGCCGGACCGGAGGAACTCGCCCTGGCGGCCGACCTGATGGGGTTCTACTTCCTCTTCGACGACCAGTTCGACGGCCCGCTCGGCCGCCGGCCGGCCGAGGTCGCCCCGATCTGCGAACGGCTGATCGCCGTCCTGCACGGCGCCCGCCCCGACCAGCGCTCCCCGGTCGAGACCGCCTTCGCCGACCTGTGGAGCCGCAGCGTGCGCGGCATGCCCGCCCGCTGGCAGGCCCGCGCCGCCTACAACTGGGAGTACTACTTCGCCAGTCACCCGGCCGAGGCGGCCGGCCGGATCTCCGCGCGCCCGCCCGACCGGGACGGCTACCTCGAACTCAGACGGGGAACGGCGGCGATGGAGACCATCTTCGACATGGTCGAACGACTCGGCCAGTTCGAGGTTCCCGCCTCCGTGCTGCACCACCCGGTCCTGCGTCAACTCCGCCAGCTGGCGGCCGACATACCGTCGCTCTCCAACGACGTGCGCTCGTTCCCGCTGGAGGCCCCGCGCGGCGACGTGAACAACCTGGTCATGATCGTCCAGCGCGAGCGCCACTGCTCGGCCGAGGAGGCCTGCGCCGCGGTGATGGCGGAGGCCCAGCTGATGGTCGAGCGCTGCGCCGAGCTGCACGGCCGACTGCCGGACGTGTACCGGGAGTTGGGCCTGTCCCGGATCGAGAGCGCGATCGCCCAGCGGTACGCCGACGGGCTGCTCACCTGGCTGGCCGGCTACCTGAGCTGGGAAGCCCGCACCGGCCGGTACCACGCGGTCTGACCCACCCCGGCCCGACGCCGTCCGGCTCCGCCCGGGCCCGTCCGAGGCGCGCCCGGGACCGCGCGCCGTCGGACGCGCCCCGCGCGCCCGGCCCGGAACGTCCGGAACCCCCACCGTCCGTACGAGCCGGTCGTACGGACCGTAGCCGCGCCGCGCGCCCGGCGGTTATCGTGCTCGTCGGCGGGCGCCCCGGCGGGGCGCCGGCCCGACTGCGTGTCCGCACCCTCCGCCGGACCGCCCCCGACCGGGCGGCGGTCCGGCGTGCCGCCCCCGGCCCGCTCGGCGCCGGGGCGCCCGACGTCGCGAGGAGACACAGAGCATGACGGTCTACCAGCCCCCCGGCGCGCCCGGCAGCATCGTCGCCTACCGCTCCCGGTACGACCACTGGATCGGCGGCGGTTGGACGCCCCCGGCGCGCGGCGAGTACTTCGACAACCCGACCCCGGTCACCGGCGAGGTCTTCACCGAGGTCGCCCGCGGCACCGCGGCGGACATCGAGGCCGCCCTGGACGCGGCCCACGCCGCCGCCCCGGCCTGGGGCCGCACCTCCCCGGCCGAGCGCGCCCGGGTGCTGCTGCGGATGGCCGACCGGATGGAGGCCAACCTGGAGCAGCTGGCGGTCGCGGAGAGCTGGGAGAACGGCAAGCCGGTCCGCGAGACGCTGGCCGCCGACCTCCCGCTCGCCGTCGACCACCTGCGCTACTTCGCCGGCGCGCTGCGGGCCCAGGAGGGCAGCCTCTCCCAGCTGGACGAGGACACCGTGGCGTACCACTTCCACGAGCCGCTCGGCGTGGTCGGCCAGATCATCCCGTGGAACTTCCCGATCCTGATGGCGGTCTGGAAGTTCGCCCCGGCGCTCGCGGCCGGCAACGCCGTGGTGCTCAAGCCGGCCGAGCAGACCCCGGCCTCGGTGCTGCTGCTCGCCGAGCTGACCGCCGACCTGGTGCCGCCGGGCGTGCTCAACATCGTCACCGGCTTCGGCGAGGAGGCCGGCGCCCCGCTGGCCGCCAGCCCCCGGGTCCGCAAGCTCGCCTTCACCGGCGAGACCAGCACCGGCCGGCTGATCGCCCGCGCCGCCGCGGACAACCTGATCCCGGCGACCCTGGAGCTCGGCGGCAAGAGCCCCAACCTGTTCTTCGCGGACGTCGCCGCCGACGACGACGCGTTCTACGACAAGGCCGTCGAGGGCTTCGCGATGTTCGCCCTCAACCAGGGCGAGGTCTGCACCTGCCCCAGCCGCGCGCTGATCGAGACCCCGGTCTACGAGCGGCTGCTCGGCGACGGCCTGGCCCGGGTGCGCGCCATGCGCCAGGGCAACCCGCTCGACACCGAGACCCAGGTCGGCGCGCAGGCCAGTGCCGAGCAGTTGAAGAAGATCCTCTCCTACTTCGAGATCGGCCAGGCGGAGGGCGCCAAGGTCCTGGTCGGCGGCGAACGCGCCGAGCTCGGCGGCGCGCTGGCCGGCGGGTACTACGTGACGCCGACGGTCTTCGAGGGCGTCAACAGCATGCGGGTCTTCCAGGAGGAGATCTTCGGCCCGGTGGTCTCGGTCACCCGCTTCGACGGCCTCGACCAGGGGGTCTCGCTCGCCAACGACACCCAGTACGGGCTGGGCGCGGGCGTGTGGACCCGCAACATCAACACCGCCCACCGGGCCGGGCGCGCCATCCAGGCGGGCCGGGTCTGGACGAACTGCTACCACGCCTACCCGGCCCACGCGGCCTTCGGCGGCTACAAGAACTCCGGCATCGGGCGGGAGACCCACAAGGCGCTGCTGGAGCACTACCAGCAGACCAAGAACCTGCTGGTCAGCTACTCCCCCGACGCGGTCGGCTTCTTCTAGACGAGAGTGGAGCGGGGGGGCCCCCCCCCCGGGCCCCCCCCCGGGGCCCGCCCCGCCGGCGCTGCGGGACCACTCTTGGCCCCTTGGTTTCTGACGTAGGAAAAGCTACGTTGCGTTCATCGTTCTGCTCATCGCATTGCGGCAAGAGAATCCTATTTTCGCAGGTAGGTTGCCAGGGATCAGCGCCAGAAGCCTGCGGGGAATGCAACGAGCCAGGGCCGCCTTTCGTTGCAATGGATTGACGGTGGACGCTATCGTGGACGGAGAGCGCAGAGACCATCGATCCCGAAGGAGGCCGCGATGCCGGGCGGCAGGCTCACCCAGCAGGAACGCCAGCAGATCGCGCTGGGACTGGCCGACGACCTCGCGTACGCGGAGATCGCCAGGCGCCTCGACCGGCCGACCTCGACCGTCACCCGCGAGGTGATGCGCAACGGCGGCCCCGCCACCTACCGCGCCGACCTCGCCCACCGCGCCACCGGACACCGCGCCCAGCGCCGGCGGCAGTCCGCGCCCCAGGGGCCGGGCGCCACCCCGCAGCCGCACGGCCGGGACGCCGAGGCGGTGCACGCGTACGAGGAGGTGTTCACCGCCGTCCTGATGCAGTCCGGCATGCCCCGGATGATGTCCCGGGTGCTGGCCTGCCTCTACCTCACCGACGCGGGCAGCCTCACCGCCGCCGAGCTGGTCGAGCGCCTCCAGGTCAGCCCGGCGACCATCTCCAAGTCGATCGCCTTCCTGGAGAGCCAGGGCATGGTGACCCGGGAGCGAGACGAGCGGCGCCGCGAGCGCTACTTCGTGGACGACGACATCTGGTACCGCTCGATGATGGTCAGCGCCCAGGCCACCGCCCAGCTCGTCGACACCGCCCGGCAGGGCGTCGGCATCCTCGGCGGCGGGACCCCGGCGGGCAACCGGCTGGAGAACATCGCCCGCTTCCTGGACTTCGTCTCCGAGTCGATCGCCCGCGCCGCCGAACAGGGCCGCGAGGTGCTGCACGCGAAGCCGCTGGGCGGGGAGGACGCGGAGGGCGCGGAGGTGTGACGGGGGTCACCGCCAGGCGTGTCACACGGCGCCCGGCCACCTTGTCCAAGAGAACGACAAGGAAGCGCCGAACCCGAGGGAGCACACCGTGGAAGCCCGACTGAACCCCTTCGCCAACCCGGTCATGACCAAGGTCTACAAGCACCTGATCGCCGCGAACCAGCCGATCGCCGACTCGACGCTGCCGTACGCGACCCAGGAGCTGGTGCGGCTGCGGGCCAGCCAGATCAACGGCTGCGGGTTCTGCGTCGACATGCACTTCAAGGACGCCGTGCACGCGGGGGAGGAGGCGACCAGGCTGAACCTGGTGGCGGTCTGGCGCGAGGCCACCGTCTTCACCGACGCCGAGCGGGCCGCCCTGGAGCTGGCCGAGCAGGGCAGCCGGCTCGCCGACGGGGGCGGGGTGACGGACGAGGCGTGGGCCAACGCGGCGAAGCACTACGACGAGGAGCAGCTCGCGGCGCTGGTCTGCGTCATCGCGCTGATCAACGCCTTCAACCGGGGCAACGTCATGATCCGCCAGCCCGCCGGGGACTACCGGCCGGGCCAGTTCGCCCAGCACTGAGCCGAGAGTGCGTGAGCGGTCGGGCGGCACCCCGTCCGGCCGCCCGCCGCCGCCCGCCGCCGCCCGCCGCAGTTCGCCGCAGTTCGCCGCCGCCCGCCGCCGCCCGCCGCACGGATCATAACAACAGCTGAGGGTGCCGACCTGTACGGG
>NZ_JBHJWG010000065.1:0-34691 GCF_042266305.1 Kitasatospora sp. NPDC056076 | reverse complement strand
GCCCGGGCCGCCGGGGCCCGGCCGTCCGGGGCCGCCGGGGGCGCCCTGCGGCGGGACGCCGCCGAGCCGGTGCGGCGGTTCCGGCTGCCGGGGGGCGGGCGCGCCGGCCCCGCGCGGGTTGAGGGAGGCCGGCAGCGGTCGCTCGGACGCCGGGCCGCCGCCGTTGCCTCCGTAGGGGTTGCCTCCGCCGCCCGGGCGGCCCTCCTGCCACGTGTTCATGCCGTCGAGGATGCCCGACCCCGGTCCGGCTGACTCCCCCCGGGGTCCCTGCCAGGCCTCTTGTAGCAGTTTTGATGCACGTACCGGATCGTTCCGGCGTGAAATGCGCCCGTCACCCCCGTTCCGCTTGCTGAAACGTTCCTTGACCGGTTCGAACGCACCGTGTTTGCATTTCGACATGGATCAGAGTCGGGCACTCACGCGTCGGCGCCACGTCGACCTCCAGCGTGTGTCCGGTTCGCTCTGTCGTCGCTGAAGCGCGCCCGTCGAGACCCCCGACCCGCTTCCAGCCAGAGGTGAACCCATGGCCACCGTCCTGTCCGTTTCCGGCTCCCCGTCCGCGACCTCCCGCACCACCCGGCTGCTGCGCCACGTCGACGCGCGCCTGGTGGACCGCGGCCACCACGTCATCCCCTTCGAGGCCCGCAGCCTGCCCGCGCAGGCCCTGCTGTCCGGCGACTTCGACCACCCCGGGATCGTCGCCGTCACCGAGCTGTTCGCCCGCGCCGACGGCGTCGTCATCGGCACCCCCGTCTACAAGGCCGCCTACTCGGGCCTGCTCAAGGCCCTGCTGGACGTGCTCCCGCAGTACGCGCTGGCCGGCAAGGCGGTCCTGCCGCTGGCCACCGGCGGCTCGCCCGCGCACGTCCTCGCCGTGGACTACGCGCTGCGCCCGGTGCTCAGCTCGATGGGCGCCGGCCACATCACCCAGGGCTGGTTCGTGCTCGACCGCCACATCACCGCCGGGGAGGACGGCCGGACCCTCGTCGAGTGCGAGACCGACGCCCAACTCGTCCCCGTCGTGGAGGGGTTCGCCGACGCCCTGGAACGGCTGGCCGCGCCGGTGCTGACCGGCTGAGCCGCCGGCGGGCCCGACCCCGTACGGGGCGTCCCCGAGAAGGCCCGCGGCGCCCCCTAGGGGGAGGGGGCGCCGCACCCGTAGAACCTTGGTTGCAGCGCTTCATTCCGACGGAGGACGAGCCGACCGGGACCGGCTCCTAACGTGGTTCCTACATCCCCGCCCCACCGTGCGCGGCCCGATCCGATCGGGTCCGCCGGCCGACCGCGTCGGAAGGGTGGGGGTCGACGGGTGGGCCACTTCTTAGGAGACTCCAGTGACGACGGCAGCAGCCGTGTACGACCCCCAGCTTCCCGGCGGACCGTCCGCCGTCGCCGCCTCGGCCCGCCAGGTGACCAAGGCCTACGGTTCGGGCGAGACCAGGGTCACCGCGCTCGACGCGGTCGACGTGGACATCCAGCGCGGCCGCTTCACCGCGATCATGGGCCCCTCCGGCTCCGGCAAGTCGACCCTCATGCACTGCCTGGCCGGGCTGGACACGGTCACCAGCGGACAGATCCGGATCGGCGACACCGAGATCACCGGCCTCAAGGACAAGCAGCTGACCCGCCTGCGCCGGGACAAGATCGGCTTCATCTTCCAGGCGTTCAACCTGCTGCCGACCCTGAACGCGCTGGAGAACATCACGCTGCCGATGGACATCGCCGGCCGCAGACCCGACCAGGCCTGGCTGGACCAGGTGGTGGAGACCGTCGGCCTGGCCGGCCGGCTCAAGCACCGCCCCACCCAGCTCTCCGGCGGCCAGCAGCAGCGCGTCGCGGTGGCCCGCGCCCTGGCCGCCCGCCCCGAGATCATCTTCGGCGACGAGCCCACCGGGAACCTGGACTCCCGGGCCGGCGCCGAGGTGCTGACCTTCCTGCGCCGCTCGGTGGACGAACTGGGCCAGACCATGGTCATGGTCACCCACGACCCGGTCGCCGCCGGCTACGCGGACCGCGTGCTCTTCCTCGCCGACGGCGTGATCGTCGACGAGATGCACGCGCCGACCGCCGACTCCGTCCTCGAACGCATGCGCCGTTTCGACGGCAAGCGCACCAGCTGACGGCGGGACGACGAAACCATGCTGCTCAAGACCTCACTGCGGAGCTTCTTCGCCCACAAGGGCCGGATGGCGCTCTCGCTCATCGCCGTCGTGCTGTCGGTCGCCTTCGTCTCCGGCACCCTGGTGTTCTCCGACACCGCCACCAGCACCTTCTCCAAGCTGTTCGCCGCGACCGCCTCCGACGTCTCGGTCCAGCCGCCCAAGCCGGCCGACGACGAGGACCCGCAGGCCGGGGACAAGCCCGCCACCGTCCCGGCCGCGCTCGCCCAGCAGATCGCCGGGCTGCCCGGCGTGAAGACCGCCGTCGGCCAGGTGATGGTCGGCAACGCGATCCTGGTCAACCCGGCCACCGACAAGCTGGTCGGCCCGACCAGCGGCGCACCCACCCTGGTCGGCAACTGGACCGACACCCCGCGCAACGCGGTGAAGCTCACCTCCGGGCACGTCCCGCAGGACTCCGGCGAACTGGTGCTGGACGCGGACACCGCCAAGAAGGCCAAGCTGGCCGTCGGCGACCGGATCCGGGTCGACAACGCGGGCGGGCAGCACCCGTACACGATCGTCGGCATCGCCACCTTCACCACCACCAACCCCGGTGCGGCGCTGGCCTTCCTGGACACCCCGACCGCCCAGCAGGTGCTGCTCGGCGAGCAGGCCTACACCTCCGTCGAGGCCTACGGCGACGGCAGCCGCAGCGACGACCAGCTCAAGGCCGACGCCCTCGCCAAGGTCGGCGGCGGCTACCAGGTCAAGACCGCGACCGAGCAGAAGGACGAGAACACCAAGTCCATCGGCAGCGGCCTCGACTTCATGACGTACGCGATGCTCGGCTTCGCCGGGATCTCGCTGATCGTCGGCGGCTTCCTGATCATCAACACCTTCTCGATGCTGGTCGCCCAGCGCACCCGCGAGATCGGCCTGCTGCGCGCCATCGGCGGCAGCCGCGCCCAGGTGAACGGCTCGGTGCTGGTCGAGGCACTGATCCTGGGCGTGCTCGGCTCGACCCTCGGGGTGGCGGTCGGCCTCGGCGTCGCCGTCGGCCTGATCAAGCTGATGAACGCGATCGGCATGGACCTCAAGTCGAGCGACCTGGTGATCGGGCCCGACGTCTTCGTGGCCGGCTACGCGGTCGGCGTCCTGATCACCGTGATCGCCGCCTGGATCCCGGCCCGCCGGGCCAGCCGGATCGCCCCGATGGCCGCCCTGCGCGACCACGGCACCCCGGCCGAGGCCCGCTCCAACGTCGTCCGGACGATCCTCGGCGTGCTGCTCACCGGCGGCGGCGCCGGCCTGCTGGTGCTCGCCGGCACGGCGGAGAAGGCGGGCACCGGCGGGCAGCTCCTGGGCCTGGGCCTGCTGCTCACCCTGATCGGCTTCGTGGTGCTCGGCCCGCTGCTGGCCACCGTCGTCATCAAGGTGCTCGGCGCCCTGCTCCCGGCCCTGTTCGGGCCCTCCGGCAAGCTCGCCCAGCGCAACGCGATGCGCAACCCGCGCCGGACCGGTGCCACCGCCGCCGCGCTGATGATCGGGCTGGCGCTGGTGATCGGCTCCTCGGTGTTCAGCTCCTCGGCGGTGACGTCGGCGAGCGAGCAGATCGACAGGTCGGTGGGCGTGGACTACATCATCGGCGGCGGCCCGACGGGCGTCACCGGGGAGATGATCGACGCGGTGAAGCGGACCCCGGGCATCGACCACGTCACGACCCAGGAGAACTTCCAGAGCGCCAAGGTCCGGCTGTCCGGCGGACAGAGCGCCAGGACGGACCTCACGGCGGTGCCGGCCACGTTCTTCGGCACGGACTTCCACCCCACCGTCAGCTCCGGCACCGTCGACTCGATCGGCCGCGGCTCGCTCGGGATCGGCGAGAACTTCGCCAAGGACCACGGCCTCAAGGTCGGCGACCAGGTGACCGTCGACTACGGCAAGGGCCGCACCCAGACCCTGCCGGTGGGCGTGGTGTTCCAGAAGGGCGGACTGCTGGGCGACGGGACCTTCGTCGACCTGGACACCGCGACCAAGGTGGTCCCGGCCGCCGAGCAGCCTCCGGTCCGGACCTTCTTCGCCAAGGCCACCCCGGGCACCGACGTCGCCAAGACGCTCACCGCCCTGGAGGACGCGCTGCGGCAGTACCCGCAGCTGACCGTCAAGGACCAGGCCGGCTACAAGGAGCTCGTGCAGTCCCAGGTCAACACCCTGCTCTACCTGATCTACGGCCTGGTCGGCCTGTCGATCACCGTCGCGGTGCTCGGCGTGGTCAACACCCTGGCCCTCTCGGTGGTGGAGCGGACCCGCGAGATCGGCCTGCTGCGGGCGATCGGGCTCTCCCGCCGCCAGCTGCGCCGGATGATCCGCCTGGAGTCCGTGGTGATCGCCCTGTTCGGCGCCGTGCTCGGCACCGGGCTGGGCCTGGCCTGGGGCGTCACCGCCCAGCGGGTGCTGCGGGACCAGGGCCTCGGGACGCTCTCCGTCCCGACCACCACGGTCGTGGTGACGCTGGTCTCCTCGGTGGTGATCGGTCTGGTCGCCGCTCTCGTACCGGCCTTCCGGGCCGGACGGATGAACGTCCTCGCGGCCATCGCGACGGACTGACCCGGCGACGGGGGACGTCGGGTCACCCCACGGGGGAACGGGGGGAACCGGGGGGAACGGAGGGCGGGGGCCGGGTGCGCACGAGCACCCGGCCCCCGCGCCGTGCCGTCCGCCCGTCGTTCACCGGGGCCGCCGAACCCTCCCCGAACCTGCACGGTTCCCCCGCCGATTCGGGCCCGGGCGCCGGGGGCGGTACGGTGATCCCGATCACGGCACCGGTGTCGCCCTCCAGGGGTCCCGGGAGCCGCCGGACCGGGACAAGACGGATATGCGTCGACACCGGTACGGTTGGCCCCGATGAACACCAAGGCTGCTGAGGAGCTGCCGGCTGTTTCCGTGATCATGCCGGTGCTCAATGAGGAACGACACCTGCGCACGGCGGTCCGGCGCATCCTGGACCAGGATTACCCCGGACCGATGGAAGTGGTGATCGCCCTCGGTCCCTCCACCGACCGCACCGCCGAGATCGCGGCCGAGCTGGTGGCCGAGGATCCGCGGGTGCGTACGGTGGAGAACCCCACCGGCCGCACTCCCGCGGGGCTGAACGCCGCGATCCGGGGCTCGCAGTACCCGATAGTCGTACGGGTGGACGGCCACGGGCTGCTCACGCCCGGCTACATCGCCACCGCGGTCCGGCTGCTCGGCGAGATGGACGCCGCCAACGTCGGCGGCATCATGCACGCCGAGGGCGAGACCGAGTGGGAGAACGCGGTCGCGGCCGCGATGACCTCCAAGATCGGTGTCGGCAACGCGGCCTTCCACACCGGCGGCCTGGCCGGCCCGGCGGACACCGTCTACCTCGGGGTGTTCCGGCGCGAGGTGCTGGAGCGACTCGGCGGCTACAACGAGGAGTTCATCCGCGCCCAGGACTGGGAGCTGAACTACCGGATCCGCCAGGACGGCGGGCTGGTCTGGTTCACCCCGCAGTTGAAGGTGACGTACCGGCCGCGGCCGTCCGTCAAGGCGCTGGCCAAGCAGTACAAGGACTACGGCCGGTGGCGCCGGGTGGTCACCCGCTACCACCGGGGCTCGGTCAACCTGCGCTACCTGGCCCCGCCGAGCGCGCTGCTCGCGGTGCTGCTCGGCCTGGTGCTGGGCGCCGCCGTCCACCCGGCCTTCCTCGCGGTGCCCGGCGTCTACCTGCTGGGCATCCTCGGCGGCGCCGCGGTCGAGGGCCGCGGCCTGTCGTTCCGGGCCAGGGCGCTGCTGCCGGTGGCGCTCGCGACCATGCATCTGAGCTGGGGCTTCGGCTTCATCACCTCACCCCGCTCGCTGGCCCGCCGGGTGATAAGGAGCGTCGGCCCGTCCTCGAAGGACGTGCTCTCCCGGGCGCGTTGACGCCCGGACCGGCTACCGCCGGCCCGCACGGGGACAGTTGAGGACGGTGCGGCCCCGCTCGACCCGGCCGGTCCGGGGCTCCGGACCGGCCCCCGGACCGGCGAGCGGTACCGCGGGACGGACCGAACCCTCGGCCCCGGGCGGCTACTTGGCGCAGACGTCCTCGTCGTCCGCCTGCACCCGCTGGAGGTCCTTCGGGGCCTCGGTCGCCTGCTGCGCGGGAGCCGCCAGGGCGTCCTTGCCGAGGACCACCAGCAGCGGGTCCTTCGGGCCCGCCTTCGGGTTGGGCTTCACGGCGTCGGCGGGCAGCCCGAGGGCGGCGGCCAGCGCCGCGGCCTCGGCCTCCTGACCGGCTGGGTGGGACACCGTGCTGGTCGCGGCCGGGGGAGCGTCGGAGCCGACCGCGGCCTTGGCGAAGCCCTTGCCCTTGAGCTTCTCCACCGTGGGCCCGGACTGTCCGCGGGTCCCGCTGCCGTTGCGCACCGTCACCTGGACGCCCTTGGTGTCCACCGCCGGGGCGGCGCTGCTCGGCGCGGCCGGGGCCGCCGGGGCCGAGGCGTCCGGGGTCGCGGCCGGAGCGGCCGTCTCGGTCAGCGAGCGGTCGCCCGCGATCATCGAGAACACCTGTCCGGCGTCCGGCTGGTGCAGGACCAGCCGGTCCTTGTTGCTGGGGTCGTCCAGCACCGGGACGGTGGTGAAGGTGATGTTCTTGGTGTCCACCTTGCTGATGTCCTGGGCCAGGTTCTTGAGCTTGTCGACGCTGCCGATGCCGGAGTCCACGGTGAGCGCCTTGGTGGCGGCGTCCGCGAGCTGGTAGAGCTTGCCCGGGCTGGTCAGGGTGTCGTCGCTCTTGATCTTGCGGATCATCGCGCTGATGAACTGCTGCTGGAGCGGGATCCGGGTGAGGTCGCCGCCGAAGCCGACCGCGTGCCGGGTGCGGACGAAGGCCAGCGCCTCCTCGCCCTGGACGACGTGGCGGCCCTTGGACATCTTGAGGTGCGAGTCCTTGTCGTCGATGTCCTTGGCCGCGCAGACCTCCACCCCGCCGACGGCGGTGGAGAGCGTCTTCACCGCCTCGAAGTTGACCTGCACGAAGTGGTCGACCCGGATGCCGGTCAGCTTCTCCACGGTCTTCCAGGTGCAGCCCGCGTCGCGCCCGTCCTGGCCGAGGCTGTTGTTGAACATGTCCCGCGCGACGCCCGGGATCTTCTTGCCCTTGTCGTCCTGGCACTCCGGTATCGGCACCATCAGGTCGCGCGGGATGCTGACCACGGTCGCGTTGGAGCGGTCCTTGGAGACGTGGAACAGCAGGGTGGTGTCGGCGTGCCCGGTGCTGCCCGCGTCGCCGTACTCGCGGCCGAGGCCCTGGCGGCTGTCGGTGCCGATCACCAGGATGTTCAGCGCGTCCCCGGCGGCCTTGGGCCGCTCCTCCTCGTTGCCCAACTGGACCTTGACCGAGGTCAGGTTGCTGTTGAAGTGCTGGTACAGGTAGTAGGCCCCGCCGCAGCCCGCGACCATCACCAGGGCGCCCGTCCCCGCCGTCCACTTGAGCACCCGGCGGCGCCGCTGCCGCTTGGCGGCCGCGGCCAGACGCTTGGCCTCCCGCCGGCTCCCCCCGCTGAACCGACCGGTGTTCGTTTCGTCCTGCTGCACGGGGGTCCCCTACGTCCGGCCGGTCACGGAGGCCGACCCGTCGGGCGACGGGTCGATCCGGACACACTAGACGAGCCGAACGGGGGAATTGTTCCGAGTGTGATCTCAGTCATGTTTGAGCAATGAAAAAGCAAAGCCGGACGTCGAGTTCAGTGCTGGGCGCAGGCGTCCACGTCGGCGGTGCGTCCCTCGAAGGTGGGCGAGGCGCCCGCCGAGGGTGACGCCGTGGCCCCGTCGGATCCGGCTCCCGCTCCGGTGCCCGCCCCGGCTCCGGTCCCCGCGTCCGGCGAGGGCGCCGAACCGGGCGGCCGCAGGGCCAGCGGCCGGTCCGCCCGCAGCGCGTCGAACAGCTGGGCGGTCTGCGGCTGGACGAACTCGTCCCGGTCCGAGTCGTAGCGGTACGGGCGGCGCGGCGCCGTCAGGAACACCACGTCCGGGGAGGGGACGTCGCGCAGGTCCTGGGTGAGGTCGTACAGCGCGCCGAGCGAGGACAGGCCGCCGTCCGCCTTCACCGAGGAGGTGGCCGCGTCCAGCACCGGCCACAGCTTGGCCGGGTTCAGCAGCACCCCCTGCGACTGCACCTTGCGGATCAGCGAGGCCAGGAACTGCTGCTGGCGGCCCATCCGCTGGGTGTCGCTGCCGTCGCCCAGGCTCTCCCGGGCCCGGACGTAGCCGAGCGCCTGCTCGCCGTGCAGCAGCTGACGGCCGGCCGGGAGGTCGAGCTTGGCGTCCTTGTCGTGGATCGGCTGCGGCACGCACACCTCGACCCCGCCGATCGCGTCCACCATCGTCTTGAAGCCGCTGAAGTCGAGGATCACGTAGTGGTCGATCCGGATGCCGCTCAACTGCTCGACGGTGCGGATCGAGCAGGCCGGACCGCCCAGCTCGAACGCCCAGTTGAACTGCATCGTCCCCGCCTTGCTGCGGCTGCCGTCCGGCTTCTCGCAGGAGGGCACGGTGACCATCACGTCGCGCGGGACGGAGACCGCCGTCGCGTGCTTCCGGTCGGCGGCCAGGTGCAGCAGGATCGTGGTGTCCGAGCGCTGGGTCCCGGCCTCGCCGCCGTAGGAGGAGTTCGCCCCGGAGCGGTCGTCACTGCCGATCAGCAGGATGTTCTCGGCGCCCTTGGCCCCCGCGGCCCGACTCGGGCGCTCGGCCTCCAGCTTGGCGAGCAGCCGGTCGGTGGCCGAGTCCGTCCTGATGTTGCCGTCCAGCTTGCGGTAGGCGATCCAGAGCAGCACGCCGGTGGCGACCAGCAGGAACGCGACGGCGCCGGCGGTGATCATCAGCCACCGCCGGCGCCTTCGCGGCCGTCCCGGTCCGCTCGGGGGAGCGTGCTCCGGGGGAGTCTGGTCGGTCGGGGGGTGCTCGGTGTCGTCCTCGGCCATGGCAGGGATCCCTACCCGCCGGGACCGTCCCGGGGTCAGCCGAGGCGCACAGTCACCCGTTCGGATTCGGAGCGCTTCTCCCACTGCCCGGCGTCCAGGCCCTCGGAGTTGCGGCACAGCACCACCGAGGCGCCGACCGCCAGCGGGGCCAGCAGGCCGGCCTCCAGGCCCGCCCAGTCGTCGAAGGAGAGGGTGGACATCACCCGGTCCCCGGGCTTGAGGCCGATCCGCGCCGCGCCCTCCCGGGCCAGCGCGACGGTCTGCTCACCGGTCAGTTTCAGCGGCAGCCCGTCCACCGAGGTCTCCAGCGCCTGCCCGTCCGGGGCGACGGGGGAGTACGGCGCGAAGCGGTCGCCCTGGCCGGGCACCTCCGCGGCGTAGTCGAGGAAGCCGTCCGGGCGGTGCGGGAAGCGGCCGCCGAGCGGGCGCAGGGCGAGCGCGACCCGCTCGCCCCCGCAGGCCTGGGCGGCCTCCAGGCCGTCCGGACCGCTCACCACCAGGTCGGCGTCGGCCGGGTCGCCGGCCGGTACCGCGGTCACACCGACGGACCAGCAGGCCAGCAGCCAGACGGCGCTCTGCCAGTGGGCGGGCAGCAGCAGCGCGGCGCGGTCGTCCGGACCGGCGTTCAGCTCGTCCTGGAGGAGGTTGGCGGTCTTGGCGACCCAGTTGTCGAAGGTCCGGGCGGACAGCTCCACCCGTTCGCCGGTGGCGTCGTCGTAGAAAGTGACCAGCGGGGCCGCGGGATCGACCGAAGGGGTGCCGCCGCGCAGGTATGCGTGCAGCAGCTCGACGGGGGTGCGGGCATCGGCAGCGAATGGCGCAGTCATGGTGCGCCCCAGCCTACGGCCTTCGGGTGGCAGGCCGGGAGGGGCGGCCGAGCGGGCGCGGGGCGGCGTGGCGGGCGGTCCGGTTTGCGGCGACGATCCCCTTTATGCGCCTTTCCCACCAGGCCGCGCGCCTTTCCACCAAGGCCGCGCGCCTCCCCTTCCCGGCCGCGCTGCTCGCCGGCTGCACCGCCGCCCTGCTGCTCCAGCCCGCTCCCGCCGCCACCGCCGTGCCCCTTGCCCCCGGCGGCGAGCACCGTGACTTCCCCGGCGGCGGCCGGACCGTCTCGCTCCGGCTCCCCGCCGGGCACGGGCTCCCGCCGAGCACGACCGGACCCTTCGAACTCCTCGGCATCGGCTGGGACGGACCGGCGGGAGCGCTGGACGGCGGGAGCCTCCGGGTCCGCACCCGGGACGCGGCCACCGGCCGCTGGAGCGACTGGCACACCCTGGAGGCCGACACCGACGACGGCCCCGACCGCGCCCCGCACGGCGCCACCGCCCCGCTGTGGACCGGCCGCAGCGACGGCGTCGCCGTCGAGTTCCGGCCCGGCCCAGCCGGACCGCCGCCCGGACTGCGGCTCGACCTCGTCGACCCCGGCGCCGGCGCACCCGCCCCGGCCGCCACCCGGACGGTGCCCGCGGCCCCCGCCGCCGAGGACGGCCACCAGGCGCCCCGCCCGGCGATCGTCACCCGGGCCGGCTGGGGCGCCGACGAGTCCCTGCGCGACCCGGGCTCCGAGTACACCGGCCCGGTCCGCGAGGTCTTCGTCCACCACACGGCGACCGCCACCGACTACGCCTGCTCCGACGCCCCCCGGGTGATCAGGGGCATCTACCAGTACCACGTCAAGACCAGCGGCTGGCGGGACATCGGCTACAACTTCCTGGTCGACCGCTGCGGCACCGTCTACGAGGGCCGGGCCGGCGGCGTCGACCAGCCCGTCCACGGCGCCCACACCCTCGGCTTCAACACCGACTCCTCCGGCGTCGCCGCGATCGGCACCTACGTCGACGCCACCCCGCCCCAACCCCTCCTCGACGGCCTCGCCGCGATCGCCGCCTGGAAGCTCGGCCTCACCGGCCGGCCCGCCGACGGCCGCACCAGACTCACCTCCTCGTCCGACGCCAGCCGCTACCCCAAGGGCACCGTCGTCGACTTCGACGCCGTCTCCGGCCACCGCGACGCCTTCAACACCGAATGCCCCGGCAAGGCCCTCTACGCCCGGCTCCCCGAACTCCGCACAGCCGCGGCCCGACTCCGGACTCCCTAGCCGTCACCCTCCCCACGTATCGTTCAGGGCCTCAGGCACCCCAGGAGGCGACGGCAGTGACGGGCGGCGAAGCGGTACGGCACTGGCGGCCGGGCTTCCCGCTCGACCCCGTCCGCACCCTGCTGCCGCTGCGCCGGGGCCCCGCCGACCCCTCGTACCGCACCACCGGCGACGGTGCCGTCTGGCGCGCCTCCCGCACCCCGGCCGGCGTCGGCACCCTGCGGGTGCTGCCGCGCCCCGGTGCGGGCGAGGTGGAGGCGACCGGCTGGGGGCCGGGCGCCCAGTGGCTGCTCGACCGGCTGCCCACCCTGCTCGGCGCCGAGGACCACCCGGAGGCGCTGGTGCTGCCCCCCGGCCCGCTCCGGGACGCCCAGCGCCGCACCCTCGGGGTGCGGCTCACCCGGACCGGCCTGGTCCTGGAGTCCCTCGTCCCCGCGATCCTGGAACAGAAGGTCACCACCGACGAGGCCTACCGCGCCTGGCGCACCCTGCTCCGCGACTTCGGCACCCCGGCCCCGGGCCCGGCCGAGGGCATGCGGGTGGCCCCGTCGGCCCGCGATTGGGCGATGGTCCCGAGCTGGGAGTGGCACCGGGCCGGCGTCGACCCCAGACGCTCGGCCACGATCCAGCGCGCGGTCCGGCTGGCACCCCGCCTGGAAGAGGCCGCCGCCATGGCCCACGAGGAGTCCTTCGCCCGCCTGACGGCCGTCCCGGGCATCGGCACCTGGACCGCCGCCGAAACCCTCCAGCGCAGCAACGGCGACCCGGACGCGGTCTCGGTCGGCGACTTCCACCTCCCCAACCTGGTCGGCTGGGCCCTGGCCGGCCGCCCCCGCAGCGACGACACCCAGATGCTCGCCCTACTGGAGCCCTACCGCCCCCACCGCCACCGCCTCTGCCGCCTCCTCACCGCCACCACCCCCCACGCCCCCCGCTACGGCCCCAAACTCACCCCCAACGACCACCGCAACCGCTGACCGGAGAACGCCGCCCTGCGTACACGCCGTGTGTACGCTGGAAGCATGGCTGATGAACTGAACATCCGTGAGGCCCGAGCCCACCTCGCCGAGGTGCTGAGCCGGGCCGAGGCCGGTGAGATCACCGTCATCACCCGCAAGGGCGAGCGTGTCGGCGCGGTCGTGCCGATCGAGATCCTCGATGCCATAGAGGACGCGGAGGACGAGCTCCTCGCCCGTGAGGCGGAGAAACACCGGAACGAACCCACGGTGAGCATGGCCGAACTTCTGGCAGACCTTTTCGGAGAGCCGCCGAGCAGTGCCGGGAGCGCCGCGTGAAGTACGCGTTCCGCTTCACCGCGAGCGCTCGGCGGCAACTGCGCGACATCAGCCAGGTCGATGCCATGCAGATCCTCGCCGCGCTCACCAGACTCGGGGACGACCCGTACGCCGACGGCCCGGACGTGAAGAAGCTGACCGGACACACGGGTCTCTACCGGCTCCAGGTCGGCATGTACCGGGTGGCGTACGAGATCCACGACGACGTGCTGGTGATCGTCGTCGTGAAGGTGGGCAACCGCCGCGAGATCTACCGGGGCCTCTGAGAGATCCCTACCGCACCGCGACGAAGGCGTCGGCGCTGCGCTCCGGGCGGACCCGCGGCGCCTCCGCCGGGCGTCCCACGGCGACGGCCCCCATCGGGTCCCAGCCCTCCGGCAGGTCCAACGCACCCCGGACGGTGTCACGGCAGAACATCGTGGAGGAGACCCAGGCGGTGCCGTACCCCTCGCCGGTGAGCGCGACCAGCAGGTTCTGCACGGCGGCGCCCAGGGCCACCGTGAACATCTCCCGTTCGGCCGCGGCCCGCCGCGGGTCCGGGTAGTCGTGCGACCCGTCCATCACCAGGCACGGCACCACCAGGTACGGCGCGTCGCGCAGCACGTTCCCGCGGGCGGTGCGGCGGGCGATCCGGGCCTCGTCCCAGCCGTCGAGTTCACGGAGGTCGCGCTGCCAGGCGCCGAGCATCGCGTCCAGCAGCCGGACCCGGGTCTCGGCGGACTCCAGCAGGACGAACCGCCAGGGCGTGGTGTGGTGCGGGGCGGGCGCGGTGACGGCGGCGGCCACCGCGCGCCGGACGGCGGCCGGGTCGACCGGGTCGGCGGTGAAGGAGCGGACGGTGCGCCGCAGGGTGACGGCCTGGCGCAGCGCCTCGGAGGTGCCGAGCCGGAACATGTCGTCCGCGGCGGGTCGCACCAGAGGCCGGGTGCCGGCGCCGTCCTCGGCGGTGACCAGGTGGCCGAGCCCGCGCACGACGGCGACCGGGACGCCGGTGGCCTTGCCCTTGACGAGGTCGCCGGCGGCCGCGAGTTCGTCGGCGGTCGCGGTGACGGTGAGCACCAGTTCGTTGCCGTGGCTGTCGGTGCGCCCCCGGTGGTCCTCCAGGACGGACAGTCCGGCGGCGCCGATCGCGACGTCGGTGAGCCCGTTGCGCCAGGGCCGGCCGAAGGTGTCGGTGACGACGACGGCGATCCGGTGGCCGGTGAGCTGCTGGAGCCGGGCGCGCAGCGCGCGGGCCGAGGCGTCCGGGTCCTCGGGCAGCAGCAGCACGGTGCCGGGGGCGGTGTTGGAGGCGTCGACCCCGGCGGCGGCCATGACGAAGCCGTTGCGGTTCTCGACGATCCGGGCCGGTCCGCGCCGGGCGACGACCCGCACGGTCTCGGCGTCGACCGCGGCGTCCCGGTCGGTGGCGTGCAGCAGCCGGCCCTCGGCCTTGCTGACGATCTTCGAGGTGACCAGCAGGATGTCGCCGTCGCGGTACGTCCCGGCCTTGGCGATCAGCCCGGCGAGGTCGGCCCCGGCCTCGACCTCGGGGATGCCCTGGACCGGAAGGATCTCGATGGTCACGTGCGGACCCGCTCGGCCAGGGCCAGCGCCGCGCGGGCCATCTCGGCGGTGGCCTCGACGTCGGTCATCAGCAGCGGGACGGCCCGGCAGGCGATCCCGGCGGCTTCGACGGCCGGGACGGCCTGCTCGTCCGCGGTGTCCACCAGCCAGCCGTCGATGAGGCCGGCGCCGTAGTTCAGCGCGACCGCCTCGGCGGTGGCCTCGACGCCGACGGCGGCGAGCACCTTGTCGGCCATGCCCCGCACCGGCGCCCCGCCGATGATCGGGGAGAGCCCGACCACCGGTGCCGGGGCGGCGGCGACGGCGTCCCGGATGCCGGGGACGGCGAGGATGGTGCCGATCGAGACGACCGGGTTGGACGGCGGGAAGAGGATGACGTCGGCCTCGGCGAGGGCCTCCAGCACGCCGGGCGCGGGCTTGGCGGTGTCCGCGCCGACCGGGATGATCGCCTCGGCGTCGACGGCGGCGTGCAGCCGGACCCAGTACTCCTGGAAGTGGACGGCCCGGGTGCCCTGTTCGTCGGTGATCCGCACGTGGGTCTCGACCCGGTCGTCGCTCATCGGCAGGAGCCGCACGCCGGGCTTCCAGCGCACGCACAGCGCCTCGGTGACCTGGCTGAGGCTGTACCCGGCGGTGAGCATCTGGCTGCGCACGAGGTGGGTGGCGAAGTCGCGGTCGCCGAGCCCGAACCACTCGGGGCCGACGCCGTACTCCTTCATCTCGGCCTTGATCGACCAGGTCTCGTCGGTCCGGCCCCAGCCCTGTTCCTCGTGGATGCCGCCGCCGAGGGTGTACATCACGGTGTCGAGGTCGGGGCAGACCTTGAGCCCGTAGAGGTGGATGTCGTCGCCGGTGTTGCCGATGACGGTGATCTCGTCCTGCGGTCCGACCGCCGCGAGGAGTCCGCGCAGGAAGCGCGCCCCGCCGATCCCGCCTGCCAGTGCCACGATGCGCATGGGGTCATCCTGCCACGGTCGGACTCTTCGTCAGGCCTCGGTCAACGCCGCTCGGACTCCGCCGCGTGCGCGTGCTGCTCGGGGACGGCGGTGGCGGTGCCGTACTGGTTCATCGCGGTCAGGCCCGGGGTGTAGAGGTGGATGGAGACGGCGGGTTCGAGCGCGCCGTTGACCACCTCGTGCAGGTAGCCGGAGGAGAACACCCGCTGCCCGCCGGGGCGCAGGGTGCGGGCCCCTTCGCCGGCGTGGGTGAGCGAGCGTTCGGTCAGCTCGCCCTGGACGACGGTCATCACGCCGGAGGACTCGCCGTGGTCGTGGAAGCCGCTGCTCTGGCCGGGCAGCCAGCTGAGCAGCCAGACCTCGTAGCCGGGGCCGGTCTCCAGGCGGGCGTACCAGCGGGTGAGCGCGTCGTAGCGGACCAGCGGTTCCCAGCGGGTGCGGTCGGCGGCGATCTCGCGGACCAGCCGGGCGTACCCGGCGACGGTGGTGGGGTGGCCGGGCAGGTCGGTGCGGGCGAGGTGCGGGAAGGCGAGCGGGTCGCCGGCGATGGAGACGTCGCTGAGGCCGTCGGCCCAGCGGTGCCGGTCGCCGTGGCGGGGGGCGTGGGCGGCGGCGAGGCCGCGGCGGGCGTGCTTGTTGCGGTCGCGGTTCCGCTTGCGGATGCGGATCATGCGCACGGGAGTCGTCCTCGGATGGCTCGGCTGGTTCGGGGAGCAGCCGGATCCGGGATGTCCTGGGGCGGGATTCGCGGGCGGCCTCTGTGCTTCCTGGGCGGCGCGCGGTGGGACGCGGGCGCCTAGATACAGCAGGAACAGAGGCGACAACAGGAGTTCACGGCACGGCGGAGCGTGGAACCGCTCCGGGGGCTGGCGAACTCTGACATGGAGGAAAGGAGACCGCATCCGCAGGGGCGGTGTCAAACCGAAGGATGCGGCATTCGAGTGGGTTAGGTCCGGATCTTTCCTGGATGGGGTGATTCATCACTCTCTATGTTTCGATGGGAAGATCGCCGGGAAGGGAGGCCGATGACCGGCCTGTCACGATGACCGAGCGTCATTCCGCGAGTGATTGCGGGCGTTTCGGTGCCGCCGGGGCTTTCGGACCCAAGGTCCGATGTGTCCGGATATGTACACTATTCGTAACGGCTTGGTGCCAGGGAGTGAATCCCGGCCTCAATACCAGAGCTCGGCTTGACTGGGCCAGAGTGACGCAACTGTAATTTCACTCGTGTCGTCAGCCGCACGAGGCAACGGCAACCACGGGGACGCCAAGTAGGGGCAGAGGAGGCGCGCCACATGAGCGAGCTCTTTGAGCTGTTGATCGGGGACGGCATCGCGGAGGAAGAGGAGGAATTCGGTTGGCAGGAGCGCGCGTTGTGCGCCCAGACCGACCCGGAGTCCTTCTTCCCCGAGAAGGGTGGCTCGACCCGCGAGGCCAAGAAGGTCTGCCTCGCCTGCGAGGTCCGTTCGGAGTGCCTGGAGTACGCCCTCGCCAATGACGAGCGCTTCGGCATCTGGGGAGGCCTCTCCGAGCGCGAGCGCCGTCGGCTCAAGAAGAGCGCCGTCTGACCGGGGCGGCCCCGACCGATCTCGCTGACCCTCCGCCACCGGCGGACGGCCGCACAGCTGTACGAGCGCCTCACCGCGACGGTGGGGCGCTTTCGTGTTCCCGGACCGGTTCATGCCGATCCCGGGTCCCCTTCTTCACCGCCTCCGCACCGGCACCGGGCACGAAGCGGCCATCCGGAGCCGTTAGTGTGGTGCGCCATCCGGTTGCCGTTCACCGGCTGTGTCCACCGAGAACTGGGGCCCGCGCACTCGATGACCGTCTACAGCCACCAGAGCGGCTTCACCGCTTCCAGGCCGCCCGCCTACCCGCGCCACCTGGTGACCGCGGTGATCGTCTCGCACGACGGCGCCCGCTGGCTGCCGCAGGCCCTGGCCGGACTGCTCGGCCAGGACCGCCAGGTCCAGCGGATCCTCGCGGTCGACACCGGATCCACCGACAACTCCCCGCAGCTGCTCGCCGACACCCTGGCCGACTGGCTGCCCGAGAGCGGCCCGCTGGTGCTCGGCCGCCGGGCCGGCTTCGGCGCCGCCGTCGCCGAGGCCGTCGCGAGCAGCGCGCCCCTGCGCCCGGAGGACCTCCCGTACCGGCTCGACCCCTCCGGCTACGACCCGGTCACCGGCGGCTGGGACGACTACGGCGACCCGCTCGCCCAGGAGGACGACCTCGGCCGCGGCGGCCCGCGCGAGACCCAGCCGGTCGAGTGGCTCTGGCTGCTGCACGACGACTGCGAGCCGCAGACCGACGCGCTGCGCCGGCTCCTCCAGGTCGCCGACTCCACCCCCAGTGCCGGCGTGGTCGGCCCCAAGCTGCGCAGCTGGTACGACCGCCGCCAGCTGCTGGAGATCGGCGTCACCATCGCCCGCTCCGGCCGCCGCTGGACCGGCCTCGACCGCCGCGAGCAGGACCAGGGCCAGCACGACCAGGTCCGCCCGGTGCTGGCCGTCTCCAGCGCCGGCATGCTGGTGCGCCGGGACGTCTTCGAGGAGCTCGGCGGCTTCGACCGGGCCCTCCCGCTGATGCGGGACGACACCGACTTCTGCTGGCGGGTCAACGCCGCCGGCCACCGCGTGGTGGTCGCCCCCGACGCCGTGCTGCGGCACGCCGAGGCGGCCAGCCGCGAGCGCCGCGCGATCGACTGCGGCCCCGCCCACCCGCACCGGGTGGACAAGTCCGGCGCCGTCTACACCCTGCTCGCCAACTGCAAGGGCGCGCTCTTCCCGTACGTGCTGCTGCGCCTGGTGCTCGGCACCCTGGTGCGGGCCGTCACCAACCTGCTCGGCAAGGACCCGCGCCAGGCGGTCGACGAACTGGCCGGCCTCGGCCACGAACTCGTCCGCTTCCCACGGCTGTTGGCCGCGCGCAAACACCGTGCCCGGACCCGCGCCGCGGACGCCCTGGACGACCGCACGCTCTTCCCGGCGCCCGGCGCCACCACCCGGCTGGCCGTCGAGGGCGTCATCGGCTCGCTCGGGATAGGGGGCGCCGACGACACCGGCAGCCGGCACGGCTCGGTCGAGGCCGGTGGCGACGAGGACGGCGAGGACCTCGTCGTCGAGCAGTTCGCGCTGATCAAGAAGCTGGCCCGGCGCCCCGCGCCGGTGCTGTTCGCCGGCCTGCTGGTGTTCGCCCTGGTCGCCTGCCGCGGCCTGTTCGGCAGCGGCGAGCTGTTCGGCGGCGCCCTGCTGCCCGCCTCCGACGGCGCGGGCGGCCTGTGGGCGATGTACGCGGACGCCTGGCACCCGGTCGGCACCGGCTCCACCGCCGCCGCACCGCCGTACCTCGGTGTGCTCTCGGTGCTCTCCTGGCTGCTGTTCGGCCATGCCGACCTCGCGCTCACCCTGCTGGTCGTGCTCACCGTCCCGCTCGCCGCGGTCAGCGCCTACCTGGTCTCCCGGCCGCTGCTGGACTCCAAGCTGGTCCGCGCCTGGGCCAGCGCCACCTACGCGCTGCTGCCCGCCGCCACCGGCGCGCTCGCCCAGGGCCGGATCGGCACCGCCGTCCTCGCCGTGCTGCTGCCGCCGCTGGCCCGCGCCGCCGCGATCGCGGCCGGCCTCGGCATCCGCCAGGAGAGCGCCGCCAAGGGCGCCCGCCCCGGCTGGCGGCCGGTCTGGATGACCGTCCTGCTGCTCACCCTGGCCACCGCCTTCGTCCCGCTGACCTGGGCCCTCGCGGTACCGCTCTGCCTGGCCGTGCTGGTCCTCGCGGTGCTGCGCGGCGGCGCCTTCGGCTCCGGCGGCACGGCGCTGCGCCTGCTCGGCCTGCGCGTCCTGGTGATCCTCGCGGTGCCCGTCGCGGTGCTCGCCCCCTGGTCGCTCAAGGTGCTCTCGCACCCGCAGTGGCTGCTGCTGGAGGCCGGGCTGCCCGGACTGCACGGCGCCGGGGCGAGCGCGGCCGGCCTGCTGCTGGTCAACCCCGGCGGCGCCGGGGTGCCGCCGGTCTGGCTCTCCACCGGTGTCGTCCTCGCCGCACTGGCCGCGCTGCTGCGCGCCGACCGCCGCCGCGCGGTGCTCGCCGCCTGGGGCGCGGCCGGTGCCGGGCTGGTCTTCGCCGTCGCGGTGGCGGGCACCTCCGTCACCCCGGCCTCCGGCGGCCAGCCGGTGCCCGCCTGGGCCGGCCCGGCCACCCTGATCGCCGGGATCGCCCTGCTCGCCGCCGCCGCGATCGGCGCCGACGGCGCCAACGCCCGGGTCGCCGGGATCGCCTTCGGCTGGCGCCAGCCGGTGGCCGCCCTGGTGGTGGCCGCCGCCGTGCTGGCCCCGCTGGGCACCGGCCTGTGGTGGGCGCTGACCGGCGCCGGGGGCCCGCTGCACCGCGCCGCGTCCGGCCAGGTGCCGGCCTTCATCGCCGAGGAGGCCGGTACCAGTGACCGGTCCCGCACCCTCGTGGTCACCGGCCAGAAGGGCGCCGTCCGCTACACCGTGGTGCGCGGCGCCGGCCTGACCCTCGGCCAGGCGGAGTCCACCGTCGACCCGGCCACCGGTACCCAGGGCGGTCTGGACCGGATGGTCGGCAGCCTGCTGGCCGGCTCCGGCGCCGACCAGGCGAACGCCCTGGCCGGTTACGGCATCGCCTACGTGCTGGTCGAGCGGCAGGCCGTGGACGCCTTCAAGGACGTCCTGGACACCACCCCCGGCCTGGTGAAGGCCAACCAGGACGGCGACGCCGCGCTCTGGCAGGTCAACGGCGCGCCCGCGGTGCGCGCCGTGATCACCGCTCCGGGCGCCACCCCGGTGGTCGTCCCGTCCGGCGAGCGCGACCTCACCGCCACCGTCCCGGCCGGTCCGGACGGCCGGGTGCTGCGGCTGGCCGAGGCCGCCGCCCCCGAGTGGAAGGCCACCGTGGACGGCACCGCGCTGGAGCCCACCACGGTCGACGGCTGGGCGCAGGGCTTCAAGCTCCCGGCCGCCGGCGGCAAGCTGAGCGTCACCCGCGAGGGCAGCCTCGTCCACACCGGCTGGATCTGGGCGCAGGTCCTGGTCGGCCTCACCATCCTGGTGCTGGCCCTGCCCGGCCGCCGCAGCCACAAGGACGACGACCTGCCCGAGGAGGTGGTCGCCGCCGCCGCGCTGGCCGCCGCCGCCCAGGCGCAGGCCCCCGCCCCCGGCAGCCGCCGGGCCCGCCGGATGGCCGAGCGGGGCGAGGGCGGCGAGCCCGGCGCCGAGGAGCCCGGGGTGTACGACGGCCTGCCGGGCGCGATCCCGGCGCAGCCCGCCGGCGAGCCGGTGGCCGGGGCGGTCCAGGCGGCCGCCGCCGTCCAGGAGGCCGAGCCGTACACCGACCCGTACCAGACGTACCAGCAGGCCGACCCGTACAGCTACGACCAGTACGCGGCCCAGCAGCCGGTGGCCGCGCCGTACGCGGGCCAGGGCTACGAGGGCCACGGGTACGACGGCCACCAGCAGGGCTACCCGCAGCAGGGGTACGACCAGCAGGGCTACGAGCAGCAGGGGTACGAGCAGTACCCGCAGGAGCAGTACGGCTACGACGCCTACCAGCAGCAGCCCGGGCAGCCCCAGCAGACCTGGCTGCCGGGCCAGCAGCAGGGCGAGCCGTACTACGACCCCAACGAACCGGGCGGCACCGGGCACCCTTCCGGGAACTACGGCCCCCACCAGCACGGATCGGGGAGCTGACCCGCCATGAAGAAGCCCGCATTCGGGAAGAAGTCCGCCGCCCGGGCCGAGCAGCCCGCAGAGCCCTCCGCCGCTCCGGGCGGGGCCGCGGAGCCCGCCGGTGCGCCGGGGACGGCCCCCGGCCGGTCCGCGGGGAAGACCACCCAGTCCCTGCTGGCCGCGGCCGTGGTGCTGGCGGCCGTGTTCGGGATCGCCGAGCTGCGCCCGCCGGCCGGCCCGGCCAAGGCGGACGGCGGGGCCGCCCCGAGCACCGCGCAGGTCGAGCGGACGGCGGCGGTCTGCCCGCAGCCCTTCCAGGGCCTGACCGGCTCGACCACGCTGACCGCCTACACCCCGCCCGGCACCGGCTCGGCCACCGGCGGCGCCGGCTGGCTCTCCGAGCAGGCCGCCCCGGCCACCCCGCCGAGCGCGGCCCCGTCCGCCCCGGCGCCGAGCGGATCGCCGGCCGGCGCGCCGAGTGCGGCCGCGAGCGGCTCCGGCGCCCCGGCCACCCCGGCCCCGGACAAGAACGCCGCGCCCGCCGACGCCAAGCTGACCCTCGGCAAGCCCGGCACCCCGGCCACCGGCCCGGCCAGCAACGGCGACGCCGCGCCCGGCACCGGGGCCGTCGCCACCGGCGCGCTCGCCCCCGGCTTCACCGTCAGCCAGACCACCGTGGTCACCGAGCAGCGCGGCACCGGCCTGTCCGGCCTGACCTGCACCCCGGAGAGCACCAGCTTCTGGTTCGCCGGGGCCAGCACGGCCGGCGACCGGGTCGACTACGTCAGCCTGGTCAACCCCGAGTCCTCCGCCGCCGTGGTCGACATCAAGCTGTACGGCGACAAGGGCCTGATCGACAACGACGCCGCCAACGGCATCACCGTCGCCCCCGGCAGCTCGCAGTCCGTCCTGCTGTCGACGATCAGCAAGGGCGCCGTCACCGACCTCGCCGTGCACGTGGTGGTGCGCTCCGGGCGGATCGGCGCCGCGCTGCACGCGGCCGACGGCGCCAAGGGCGCCGACTGGGTCCCCGCCTCGGCCGAGCCGGCCGCCACCCAGGTGATGCCCGGCCTGCCCGCCGATGCCACCGCGGCCCGGCTGGTGGTCTGGGCCCCGCCGGAGGACGACGCCGACCTCAAGATCCAGCTCTCCGGCAAGAACGGCTGGTTCACCCCGGCCGGCAACGAGTCGATCCACGTCAAGGCGGGCATGGTGGCCGCCGTCGACCTGGGCAAGGTCACCCGGGACGAGGTCGCCGGGCTGCGGCTGTCGCCCAGCGACGACCGGCACCCCACCAAGATCGTGGCCGGGTTGCGGGTCGACCGCACGGGCGGCAACGGCAAGAGCGAGGCGGCCTGGCTCACCGGCAGCGGCCCGGTCGGCGCCCGCGCCACCGTCGCCGACAACCGGGCCGGGGCCTCCACGGTCTTCCTGACCTCCACCGGCGACGCCGCCACCGTCAAGGTCACCGGCTCGGCCGGCAGCGGCGGCGGCACCCCGGCGACCAAGGAGGTCCAGCTCCCGGCCGGCGGCACGGTCGCCATCCCGGCGCCCGAGCCCGCCGGGCTGAACGGCGTCTTCGCGGTCACCGTGGAGACCGAGTCCGGCGGCCCGGTGGTCGCCGCCCGGATGCTCGCCCTGCCCGCCAAGGACGTGCCGATGTTCACCGTCCAGGCACTGCGCGACGACCACAGCACCGTGCAGGTCCCGCAGGCCACCCAGGACCCGGGCGTGGTGCTGCGCTGACCGGCCCTTCCGGGGCCCCGCGGGGCCCCGGAAGGTCACTCCTCGTCGTAGCGCGGGTCGATCGCGTCCGGCGACAGCCCCAGCAGCTCGGCCACCTGTTCGATCAGGATCTCGTGCACCAGCGCCGCCCGGTCCTCCCGGGTCTTCGCCCGGATCTCCACCGGCCGCCGGTACACCACGATCTGGCTCTTGTGGCCCTTCTGACCGGGCGACACCCGGCCCAGCGGCACGCCGTCCTCGGTGTCGGCGCCGTCCGGTTCGTGCAGCGGCACCTCCTGCACGGCGAACTCCACCTCGATCAGCTGCGGCCACCGCCGCTCCAACCGCTCCACCGACTCGCGCACGTAGTCGTCGAACAGTTCGGAGCGGGTGAGCGAGATCGGCACCTGGGGCGGGGCCAGCGGGCCGCGCAGCCCCCTGCCGTGCCGGTCGCGGTGCCGGGGGCGGCGCGAAGGGCCTGTCGATGACTGCGGTGCGGAGCTGTCCATATCACTGCCGAGAGTAGTCCTTGGCGGGTCGGAAGTGGACCACTCCGACGGGGGAATCGCCGGTGCGACGGCGCGTGTCCGAGCGGCCGGAGCGAGCCGGTCGGCAGGAGCCGGGCGGGCGCGCCCGGGGCGCCCCCACGGCCCGGCGGGGCCCCGGCGGGGGGACGCCGGTGAGCACCCGGGGCGCGACACGGCACCCCCGCCGGACAGGCGGTCTTCGCTCCCCGGCGGGGAGTGCGGTACCGTCCACCCTCGTGAGCTCTGTACGTCGTTGTTCGCGGACCGCGTGCGGCCGACCGGCCGTCGCGACGCTGACGTACGTCTACGCGGACTCCACCGCCGTACTGGGCCCGCTCGCCACCTACGCCGAGCCGCACTGCTACGACCTGTGCGCCGAGCACGCCGAGCGGCTCACCGCCCCGCGCGGCTGGGAGGTCGTCCGGCTCGCCCTCGAGACCGGGCCGCTGCGCCGCAGCAGCGACGACCTGGAGGCCCTCGCCAACGCCGTCCGCGAGGCCGCCCGCCCGCAGACCCCCCGTCAGGGCCGCGTCCCCGAGGGCGAGTCCACCGAGGGCGGCCGCCGCGGCCACCTCCGGGTCCTGCGCTCGCCCGACAACTAGGGCCTCTCCTGGGCCTCGCCCCGCACGGTGCGTTCGCCCGGCCCGGGTACGCTGCCCGTCTGACACCACCGCGATCCGTCGACCGGACGCGTCGGTGGCCCGACGTATCGATCAGCACAGAACCAGGGTGGAGCCGCAGTGCGCGACCTCAAGCAGCTCGTGAAGGCGTACGACGTCCGAGGTGTCGTCCCGGACCAGTGGGACGAGAGCCTGTCCCGGGCCTTCGGCGCCGCGTTCGTGCAGGTCACCGGCGCGACCGCGATCGTGGTCGGGCACGACATGCGCCCCTCCTCGCCGTCGCTGAGCCGGGCCTTCGCCGAGGGCGCCGCGGCCTACGGCGCCGACGTGGTCGAGATCGGCCTCTGCTCGACCGACCAGCTCTACTACGCCAGCGGCAAGCTCGACCTGCCCGGCGCGATGTTCACCGCCAGCCACAACCCGGCCCAGTACAACGGCATCAAGCTGTGCCGGGCCGGCGCCGCCCCGGTCGGCCAGGACACCGGCCTGTCCGAGATCCGCGAGCTGGTCGAGTCCTGGACCGCCGAGGACGACACCGTCACCGTCCCGGCCAAGGACGTGAAGCCCGGCGGGCTCTCCGCCCAGGACACCCTGCGCGGCTACGCCGACCACCTGCTGGGCCTGGTCGACCTCAGCGCGATCCGCCCGCTGAAGGTCGCCGTGGACGCCGGCAACGGCATGGGCGGCCACACCGTGCCGACCGTCTTCGACGGCCTGCCGATCGAGCTCGTCCCGATGTACTTCGAGCTGGACGGCACCTTCCCCAACCACGAGGCCAACCCGCTCGACCCGAAGAACCTGGTCGACCTCCAGGCCGAGGTCCGCAAGGTCGGCGCCGACATCGGCCTGGCCTTCGACGGCGACGCCGACCGCTGCTTCGTGGTCGACGAGCGCGGCGAGCCGGTCTCCCCGTCCGCGATCACCGCCCTGGTCGCCGCCCGCGAGATCGCCCGCGCCCAGGCCGCCGGTGAGGCCGAGCCGACGATCATCCACAACCTGATCACCTCCTGGACCGTCCCCGAGGTGGTCCGCGAGCTCGGCGCCGCCCCGGTGCGCACCCGGGTCGGCCACTCCTTCATCAAGCAGGAGATGGCCGTCACCGACGCCGTCTTCGGCGGCGAGCACTCCGCCCACTACTACTTCCGCGACTTCTGGCGCGCCGACACCGGCATGCTGGCCGCGCTGCACGTGCTGGCCGCGCTCGGCGGGCAGCAGGGCACCCTGTCCGAGCTGACCGCCGAGTACGACCGCTACGCCGCCTCCGGCGAGATCAACAGCACCGTCGCCGACCAGGCCGCCAGCACCGCCGCCGTCCGCGCCGCCTACGCCGGCCTGGAGGGCACCACGGTGGACGAGCTGGACGGTCTCACCGTGGCCGGCCCGGACTGGTGGTTCAACCTGCGCGCCTCCAACACCGAGCCGCTGCTGCGCCTGAACGTCGAGGCCAAGGACCCGGCGCGGATGGCCGAACTGCGCGACGGCGTGCTCGCCGTCGTGCGCGCCTGACCGGACCGCGCCTGACCGGAGCGCACCGTGCCCCGGCCGGTAGGGTTGCCTATCGGCCGGGGCACCTCCGTGCCACCACCGAACTTTGGAGAGCCCCCATGAAGCTCGAATCCTTCCTGCTGGAGATCCTGGTCTGCCCGCAGTGCCGGGCCGCGCTCGCCGAGGGCGGCACCGAGGAGCAGCCCGAGCTGCTCTGCACCGGCGCGGACTGCGGCCTCGCGTACCCGGTCCGCGAGGGCATTCCGGTCCTCCTGGTGGACGAGGCCCGCCGCCCGGCCTGATCCTGTTGGGGCCGACCAGCCCCGGGGCCGACCGGCCCCACCCGCGCCCGCCGCCCACACAGGACAGCCGGAGGCCCGCCGCATGCTCGACGACACCCTGCTCGACGATCCGGCCGCCCTCCAGCGCGCCGACCACGACCGCGCCCTGCTGGCCCTGGCAGGCGCCGGCGCCCGGGTCCGCACCGCGCTGCGGCAGGCCGACGCGGCCGGCCTCGACCGGCTGCGCCCCGACGGCCGCCCGCGTGCCGTCCTGGTCGCCGGGCACGGCAGCGCCCTGACCGCCGCCGAGATCCTCGCCGCACTGGCCGGGACCGCCGTCCTGGTCGTCCCGCTGCCGCCGACCGAGGCCGTCGCCCCGCGCGTCGACCGGGCGGCCGGCGCCCCGCCCGCCTTCACCGCCGGGCTCGGCTGGCAGCTGCCCGGCTGGGCCGGACCGCTCGACCTGCTGGTGATCAGCTCCGCCGACGGCGGCGAGCAGGGCCTGATCGGTCTCGCCGAGCAGGCCTACGCCCGCGGCTGCTCCGTCGTCGTCACCGCCCCGCCCGGCAGTCCGCTGGCCGAGGCCGCGCTGCAGGTGCGCGCGCTGCCGCTGCCGTACGTCGGCACGGTGCTGCCCGACGAGGGCCCGCCCGCCGCACCGGCCGCCGAGCCGGACCTGCCGGCCGAGGACCCGGCCGCGCTGTGGTCCCACCTGACCCCGCTGCTGGCGCTGGCCCAGAAGCTCGGCCTCACCCAGCTGCCCTACGACGCGCTGCCGGCCGTCGCCGACCTGCTGGACACCGCCGCCGTGCGCTGCCGCCCGGACGCCGCCGCGTACACCAACCCGGCCAAGGGCCTGGCCGCCCGGCTGGCCGGGACGGTCCCGCTGCTGTGGGCCGAGGGCCCGGTCGCCGGCGCCGCCGCCTCCCGGTTCGCCGCCCAGCTCGCCGAGCGGGCCGGCCGCCCGGCGCTGACCGGCGCGCTGCCGCAGGTGCTCACCGCCCACCGCGGCATGTTCACCGGCCAGTTGGGCGCGGGCGCCGACCCGGACGACTTCTTCCGGGACCGGGTCGAGGAGCCCGACCCGCTGCACCTCCAGGTGCTGCTGCTGCGGCACGTCCCCGAGGCGGGCACGCCGGACCCCGGGCAGGAGCAGGACGGCCCCGCCGAGGTGCCCGAGGACGACGACCGGCCGCGCAGCTTCGGCGTGCGCCGCGCCCACCGGCTGGCCGCCGCCCACGACGTACGGCTCACCGAGTACGCGAGCACCCTCGCGGACCCGCTGCACGCGCTGGCCGACCTGATCGCGCTGACCGACTTCGCCGCCGTCTACCTGGGGCTGGCCGCCGCGCAGTCCTGAGGCCGCTACTCTCTGCCCATGAGCACAGAGGGCGGGACGAAGGCACTGGTCGCGGCGCTGTCCGCCAACCTGGCGATCGCGGTGGCCAAGTTCACCGCCTTCGGCTTCACCGGCTCCTCCTCGATGCTGGCCGAGGGCGTCCACTCGGTGGCCGACTCCGGCAACCAGGTGCTGCTGCTGATCGGCGGCAAGCGGGCGCGCCGCGCGGCGGACGAGGAGCACCCGTTCGGGTACGGGCGCGAGCGCTACGTGTACGGCTTCCTGGTGGCGATCGTGCTGTTCAGCGTCGGCGGCCTGTTCGCGGTCTACGAGGGCTGGCACAAGGTCAACCACCCGGAGGCGCTGGACTCCTGGGGCTGGGCGGTGGGCGTGCTGGTCTTCGCCGTCGCGATGGAGGGCTGGTCCTTCCTGACCGCGGTGCGCGAGTCCGCCAAGGCCAAGGGCGGCCAGGGCTGGGTGCAGTACATCCGCACCGCCAAGGCGCCCGAGCTGCCGGTGGTGCTGCTGGAGGACACCGGCGCGCTGATCGGCCTGGTGCTCGCGCTGCTCGGCGTCTCGCTCACCGTGATCACCGGCGACGGCGTCTGGGACGGCGTCGGCACCCTGTGCATCGGCGTGCTGCTGGTGGTGATCGCGGTGGTGCTCGCGCTGGAGACCAAGTCGCTGCTGCTCGGCGAGTCCGCCGACAAGGACTCGGTGCGGCGGATCCGCGCCGCGCTGGTGGACGGCGAGGCGGTCACCGGGGTGATCCACATGCGCACCCTGCACCTCGGCCCGGAGGAACTGCTGGTCGCCGCCAAGATCGCCGTCAACGCGGAGGACAGCGCCGCCCGGGTGGCGCGGGCCATCGACGCGGCCGAGGAGCGGGTCCGCGCCGCCGTCCCGATCGCCCGGGCGATCTACCTGGAGCCGGACGTCTACAGCGCCGAGAAGGCCGCCGCGGGCGAGGACCCGGCGGCCACCCCGGGCGGCCCCGGGCCGGGCGCCGCGCACTGACGGACCGTCCGGCGGGCCGGTCCGGCGGGGGCCGGCGGCGGTCGGGCAGGGGACGGGCAGGGGACGGGCGGGGGTCTTGCGGCGGCTGGGCGGCGGCCGGATCCGGCCGCCCAAATCAGTCATCCGCGGACGCCCGGTGGGGCCATCGGTGTAGATTCGTCACCAGAGCCAGAACGTCGCTGCTGATGGCGGTCGATCGGCGGTCCGCACCCGTAGGGTGTGCGCCGGTCGAGGGAGAGAGGTCCTCCGACGGTTTGTGCTGCGCAGCAGGGAGCCGGTCCGCCACCACGGGATCCGGCGGCCCCGGCGTAGCCGTGCACCCGTACGGCCCGCCATGCGCACCGCACATCCGGACCTCGGCCCGTGCCCCACCCCATCAGCGAGGAGCAGACGCATGTCGACCGACATCACCGGTGACTTCAAGGTCGCCGACCTTTCCCTGGCGCCGTTCGGCCGCAAGGAGATCCAGCTGGCCGAGCACGAGATGCCCGGCCTCATGTCCATCCGCGCCGAGTACGCCGCCGCGCAGCCGCTGGCCGGCGCCCGGATCACCGGCTCGCTGCACATGACCGTCCAGACCGCGGTGCTGATCGAGACCCTGACGGCGCTCGGTGCCGAGGTCCGCTGGTGCTCCTGCAACATCTTCTCCACCCAGGACCACGCCGCCGCCGCCATCGCGGTCGGCCCGGAGGGCACCCCGGAGAACCCGCAGGGCGTGCCGGTCTTCGCCTGGAAGGGCGAGACCCTGGAGGAGTACTGGTGGTGCACCGAGCAGGCGCTGACCTGGCCCGACGGCAAGACCCCGAACATGATCCTGGACGACGGCGGTGACGCCACCCTGCTGATCCACAAGGGCGTCGAGTTCGAGAAGGCCGGTGCCGCTCCGGACCCGTCCACCGCGGACAACGACGAGTTCCGGATCATCCTGGAGCTGCTCAACCGCACGCTCGTGGAGACCCCGAACAAGTGGACCGAGGTCGCCGCCACCATCAAGGGCGTGACCGAGGAGACCACCACCGGTGTCCACCGCCTGTACGAGATGCACCGTGACGGCCAGCTGCTGTTCCCGGCGATCAACGTCAACGACTCGGTCACCAAGTCGAAGTTCGACAACAAGTACGGCTGCCGCCACTCGCTCATCGACGGCATCAACCGCGCCACCGACGTCCTGATCGGCGGCAAGGTCGCCGTCGTCTGCGGCTACGGCGACGTCGGCAAGGGCTGCGCCGAGTCGCTGCGCGGCCAGGGCGCCCGCGTCATCGTCACCGAGATCGACCCGATCTGCGCGCTCCAGGCGGCGATGGACGGCTACCAGGTCGCCACCCTGGAGGACGTGGTCGAGACCGCCGACATCTTCATCACCACCACGGGCAACAAGGACATCATCATGGCCTCGCACATGGCCCGGATGAAGCACCAGGCCATCGTGGGCAACATCGGCCACTTCGACAACGAGATCGACATGGCCGGCCTGGCCAAGCTCGACGGCGTCGTGAAGACCGAGGTCAAGCCGCAGGTCCACGAGTGGCGCAAGGCCGACGGCCGCACCATCATCGTCCTCTCCGAGGGCCGCCTGCTGAACCTGGGCAACGCGACCGGCCACCCGTCCTTCGTGATGTCCAACTCCTTCGCGAACCAGACGATCGCCCAGATCGAGCTGTTCACGAAGACCGAGGAGTACCCGATCGGCGTCTACGTGCTGCCGAAGCACCTGGACGAGAAGGTCGCGCGCCTGCACCTCGACGCGCTGGGCGTGAAGCTGACCACCCTGTCCCAGGAGCAGGCCGACTACATCGGCGTCCCGGTCGAGGGCCCGTACAAGGCGGAGCAGTACCGCTACTGATGCGGTGAGTCGCCGCTGACGCGGTGACCGGCGGACGCCGGTGGCCGGCACCCCCCGTGGGTGCCGGCCACCGGCGCGTTCGGCGCGTGGTCGGTCGTCCGGTCGTCCGGTCGTCCGGTCGTCCGCTGAGAACGGCCGTCCGGTCGTTCTCAGCGGACGAACACGTCGGTGGTCCAGTTGCGTTCGTCCACACCGATCGGCTCGGTGCGCGAGAGCAGCCCGGACAGTCCGCCGATCTCGTCCAGGGCCGGCGGCGTGCCGCCCCCGTACACGGCGGCGCAGATCCACACCCCGTTCCGGGACTGGCAGGTCGGGGCGGGGCTGGGGTGCCCGGTCGGCATCGTGCCGGGCTCGTCCGTGTCCGGTCGCAGTTCGAGGGTGACGGTCTTCCCCTGGACCTTGAAGTTCAGGTAGAGGTTCCAGGCCCCCCGGCCTTCCGGGTCCGGGCGGGAGAGCTGCACCATGTCGGGTGTTCCGAACTCCTCGGGCAGGTTGGTGAACTGGACCGGCAGCGGGACGTCCCGGTGTCCGTACCGGACGCCGTTGGCCACCCTGAGCAGCACGTCGCGACCGGTCTGCTCCGGGGTGCCGTTGCTCGCGGCGAGCTCCGCCCAGCGGCCCGAGGGGGTCAGCCAGCGCAGTGACCACGTCTGCGTCCCGCTCGGCAGGTTCGCCCAGTAGGCCGTCCGCCCGTTGATCGGGGGGGCGTCCTCGCGCACCAGGTGGATGTCGTACGGGGGCGACTGGGGGTTCAACGGCGGCTCGACCCCGGCCGGGTAGAGCTGGAGGTTCAGGCGCGGGATGCTCCGGCCGGTGTCCTTGTTCGCGGAGTAGAGGCCCTTGGCCTGGATCTCGCGGTCGATCCGGCCCGGTTGGTCCACCCAGTCGGGCAGCCAGCCGTACGAGACCTCGGTGCTGAGCGGGTCCGAGGCGGCGGCCGGGGCGGCGGCCGGGGCGGTGGTCGACGTCGGGGTCGGGGTCGGGGCCGGCGTCGCGGTGGCCGCCGGGAGGGTCTGCACCGCCGGCGCCGTGGTGCCGGGCCTCATCAGCATCGTGGCCGTGAGTGCGACGGCCGCCACGACGGCCACCGCGCCGGCCGTGGCCCGGTACCGGCGCTGCAGGCGGGCCCGTCCGCGGGTGATGGACGTGGTGATGTCGAAGGCCGCGGGCGGGGCCGGCTCGTCGGCCAGGGCCGACAGGGCGATGCTCAGCTCACGGTGATCGGTGGCGGTCATGACGTCCTCTCTGCAAGGGCCGGGACGAGAACGAGACTGCGGCGGAGGGTCTCCAGGGCGCGCGCGCTCTGGCTCTTCACGTTGCCGGAGGAGCAGTTCAGCGCCTCGGCTGCCTGGTCGATCGACAGGTCGCAGTAGTACCGGAGCACGACGGCCGCGCGCTGGCGCGGCGGGAGCGCCGCCAGAGCCTTGCGCAGGTCGAGCGAGACGTCCAGGTCGATGCTCGTGGCCGCGATGTCCGGATCGGCGCCGGTCCGTACCGTCCGGCGCCACCAGGAGGTGCGCTGCTCGGCGAGGAACGTGTTCACCAGCGTCCGGCGGGCGTAGCCGTCCACGTTCGTCGCGCGGCTCGCCTTCGCCCAGTGCACGTACAGCTTGGTGATGGTCTCCTGCACCAGGTCGTCGGCCCGGTGCCAGTCCCCGCACAGCAGATAGGCGACCTTCCGCAGCCAGCCACTCCGTGAAGCCACGAACTCCGTGAACTCCGCGTCGCGTGTCTGCTTCGCCATCTGCACCCCCTCTCGTCGTGGCGGCGGCGCGTCTCCCGCGCCGTCCGACCCTCTGATGCGGGCACCGGCCCGGAATGTTGCACCGGACGCCGGTGCGTAGGCTTTCGGGCATGCCCAACGGTCGGTACTCGCTCCATGACACCCATGACCACGTGCTGCTCGGCGAGGAGCGGTTCAGCTGCGCGCCCGGGGCGGCCGGCTGGCGGTACGTCTCCAAGACCTACGCGCCCGACGGGCAGGTGATCGGCAGCGTCGACCTGACGCTGGACTCGCGGGCCCGGCCGTTGCGGATGGAACTGCGGGCCGGCGGCTGGCAGGTGCGCGGCGGCGCGGTGGACGGGGTGGCGTGGGTCCGCACCGACGCGGCCGACCCGGGCGGCGAGCACGCGGCGGAGGGGCACGACCGGGCGCACGGCTTCGCCGGACGCTCGCCGGGCTTCCTGGTCGCCACCGCCCGGATGCTGCGGCTGCGGGAAGGGGCGAGCGCCCGGGTGCGGCTGGTGGCGTTCACCGAGCCGGTGCTGGCGCCGCGCACCTTCGACCAGGGGTGGCTGCTGGAGGGCGTGGACACCCACGCGACGGACTCGGGGCCGCTGCTGGTCGAGCGCTACCAGGTGGCGGACCTGGAGACGGGGGAGCAGCAGGTGGTGCACCTGGCCGGGGACGTGGTGCTGGCGGCGGCGGGGATCGAGCTGGAGGAGCTCCAGTCACCGCCGAACGCCTGGCCGGTGGGGGAGTAGGGGCGGGGCTCAGGCGGGCGGGGTTCAGGCGGGCGGGGTTCAGGCGGGTGAGGTTCAGGCGGGTGGGGCGAAGCCTGCGTCGGGAGCGGGCGGGGTCGGCTGCGAGGGCTTGACGAAGGACGGGGCCGCGGGGGCGGCCGGCGTCGGGACCGGTGCCGGGGCCGCTACCGGGGGCGTCGCTACGGGCGCGTGCGCGTGCGCCGCGGGCACGCCGAGGACGCGGTGGGGGCGACCGTCGGCCGTGGGGGCCTGGGCGACGGCCGGGTGCGGGGCGGGGGTCTGGACGGGGGCCGCCGCCATGAACCGCTGCTGGGCGCGCATCCACTCCCGGCGCTGGCGCTCGGTGAGCACCGCGCCCAGGTAGGCCGCCGGGTGCAGTCCCGGCGGAATCGGGTTCCCGATCCGGGCGGCCAGGTCCTCGGCCAGCCCGGCGGCCATCCGGAAGGACACGCCGGGCTCCAACTGGCCCACCCGGACGAGCAGTTGACGGATCGCCAGCCAGAGCGGCTCGGGCACCGCGGACAGGTCCATCGCGACCAGCTCACGGCCCATGTCGTGCAGCAGCTGCGGGTGCACCGGGGGCAGCGGGCCGGCCGCACCGGCTCCGGCCGGAGTGCGCTCGCGGACCACGACCGTCCCGGCGAAGATGTCGCCGAGCCGCTTGCCGTCCGCGTTCAGCGTGGAGGTGATCACGGCCGGGGCGCCGGTTATCGCGATCAGCTCGAAGAAGCCCACCAGCCCGCGCACCAGCGAGTGCCGGAACCGGACCGGGCCGCCGTCGGTGCGCACCACCCGCAGTCCGAGCGCAGCCTTGCCGACCGAGCGCCCGCGGCTGAGGGTCTCGATCATCACCGGCAGGGCCACCAGGAAGAAGACCGTCATCCCGAGCATCGTCGCGGCCAGCGCCGCGCTGTCCAGGCCGGACAGGGCGATGCTCAGCACCAGCGTCGACACGAACAGGGCGGCGAACTCGATGAGCAGGTCGAGCACGATCGCCAACGCCCTGCTCGGAAGCTTCGCCGTCTGCAGGTCGAGGACGACCGCCTCACCCGTCACCAGGTCGCTCAAGACACCTGTCCGTTCACGCTCATGCGAGCAGGTGGGAGCGCACGTGGATCGGCCCCCACTGCCCGCTCTCCGCAGTCTGATCCGCAGCCGCAAACATACGGCGCCCGGTGGTCGCACGGGAAGTGAGATCCCGGCGGCCGGGGCGGCGGCGGCTCCTGGCATGCTGGGCCCGCACGTGTCCGTACGTACCTGCCCGACCCGCGCACGCGCGCCTCGCGCCATCGCCGACCATGGAGCCGCCGAATGGACCTGGACGTCTTCGTCGCCACCCACCAGGGGGAGTGGGCCCGGCTGGACGCCCTTGCCCGTAGGCGCCGGCTCAACGGGGACGAGGCCGACGAGCTGGTCACCCTCTACCAGCGCGCCACCGGCCACCTGGCCAAGGTGCAGGCCGCCGCGCCGGACCCGGCCCTGGTCGGCCGGCTGACCGGCCTGGTCTCGCGGGGCCGCAGCGCGGTGACCGGCGCCCGCACCAACGGCTGGCAGGACGTCGCCCGCTACTACACGGTGAGCTTCCCGGCCGCGCTGTACCGCGCGCGCCGCTGGTGGATGCCGGTCGCGGCGGTCTCGATGGTCGTCACCGTGCTGATCGCCTGGTGGATGGCCACCCACCCCGAGGTCCGGAACAGCCTGATCGCGCCGGACGACCTGCGCGAGCTGACCCGCCCCGGCGGACAGTACGAGGCGTACTACTCGGACCGGCCGGCCAGCTCCTTTGCGGCCCAGGTCTGGACGAACAACGCCTGGATCGCCGTGCAGTGCCTGCTCTTCGGTATCGCGCTGGGCATCCCGGTGCTCGTCGTGATGTGGGTCAACGTGGTCAACCTCGGCGTCGGCGTCGGGCTGATGGCCTCAGCCGGGCGGCTGGACGTCTTCCTCGGCCTGCTCATCCCGCACGGCCTGCTGGAGCTGACCACGGTCTTCGTGTCCGGCGGCCTCGGCCTGCGCCTCGGTTGGACCCTCATCGACCCAGGCCCGCGCACCCGCGCGGTGGCACTGGCGGAACAGGGCCGCTCGATCATCGGCATGGGAATCGGGCTGGCGACGGTGCTGGCCGTGGCCGGCGTGCTCGAAGCCTTCGTGACGCCGTCCGGCCTGCCGACCTGGGCCCGCATTTCCATCGGAGTCGTGGCGGAGGCGGCGTTCCTCACCTATGCGCTGGTCCTGGGCCGGAAGGCCGCGGCGAGCGGGGAGTTCGGCGACGTGGACGCGGCCGACCGGGCGGACCTGCAGCCCGTCGCGGCCTGAGCCGTGGTGATCAACAGGCCGTTGACCTGCTAGTCTTCTCGCATCCCGACCAAACCATTGACGTGGTGTGGGTGGGCTAGTAGGTTTGAACGGTTGGGAGCGACTGGACAACGGTCGGGCCCGGGCGTTAGTGTCTACGACACCGCCGAAATCGAGGCGAGCGCGTTTCACGAAATGCGCGCCCTCCGATGAAGCAAATCCCACGGACGGAACACTCCGAAAGCTTTGATAAGCTTCGGAACGAAGTTCGCAGGAAATCCCGCCAGTGGGAATCGGATGAATGAAACTCCGGAAAACGGAGCGGAAAACATCTGGTAAGCTGGAAACACGAAAGAACGAAGCGCCCGGAGGGCCCGCTGGAAGGCGGTCC
>NZ_JBHJWG010000064.1:0-34829 GCF_042266305.1 Kitasatospora sp. NPDC056076 | reverse complement strand
GGGGGGGGGGGGCCGGCGCCCCCCCCCCGCCCGGGGGGCGCCCCCCGGGGGGCGGTCCTTTGGTGCGGCGCCGGGGGGCCCCCCCCGGGCACCCCCCCCGGGGGGCCCCCGCCTGCCGGTCGGCGAGCCGTCAGCGCACCGTCTGCGCCACCCGCTGCGCCGGGACGCCCGGCGTCCGGTCCGTACGCGGCGCGGCCGGGGAGGCGCCCAGCGCGGTGCCGCGGGTCTCCTCCGCCCACAGCACGCACACCAGCAGGCCCAGCGCCGTCACCCCGGCGGCGATCAGCATGGTCGGGCCGGTGCCCAGGCCGGTCAGCGACAGCGGCAGCAGGTAGGTGCCCACCGCGGCGCCGATCCGGCTGACCGAGGTGGCCATGCCCACGGCGGTGGCCCGGATCTCGGTCGGGAACAGCTCGTTGGGGTAGGTCCAGTCCAGCACGTTCGGCCCCCCGCACAGGAAGGCGTACGCGCACAGCGCGGTCAGCGCCACGGCCGCCGGGGCGGTGGGCCACACCCCCAGCAGCGCCAGCGGCACGGTCATCAGCGCGAAGGACCAGACGATGACGGGGCGCCGCCCCTTGGTGTCGATCAGGCGCAGCGCCGGGTAGCAGCCCAGCAGGAAGACCAGGCTGATCAGCCCGGTGCCCAGGGTCTCCGTCACGGTGCCGCCGGGCATGCCGAAGGAGGAGAGGATCTGCGGGCCGAAGGTGAGCATCGCGAACAGCGGGCCGACCTGGCACAGGAAGAACAGGCCGCAGAACAGGGTGCGGCGCCGGTAGGGCGGGGTCATCAGCAGCCGCAGCCCGCCGGCGGCGCGGGCGCGCCTGGCCGGGTCGGGCATCAGCTCGCGGCCGTCGACCCGCACCCCCAGGTGCTTCTCGACCACGCGCACCGCCTCGCCGACCCGCCCGTTGGCGGCCAGCCAGCGCGGCGACTCCGGCGAGCCGCGGCGGATCACCAGGAAGACCACGCACAGCACGGTGGAGCTGGCCAGCATCCACCGCCAGCTGCCCGGCCCGGCCAGCTCCAGGAACAGGTAGCCCACCACGTAGGCGAGCACCGAGCCGGCGTACCAGGCGACGATCTGCTGGCCGAGCAGCCGCCCGCGGTGCTTGGCGGGCAGCCACTCGGCCAGCAGGGAGGTGGCGATCGGGTAGTCGGCGGCCACCGCCATGCCGAGCACGAAGCGCAGCACGGTGATCGCCCACACCGAGTCGACCCAGAACGAGAGCACCGAGCAGGCGACCATCACCAGCAGGTCGGCGGTGTACATCACCTCCCGGCCGATCTTGTCGGTCAGCACGCCGAACACGGCGCCGCCGACGAACATGCCCACCAGGGCGGCGGCGCCGATCAGGCTGACCTCGGCGGTGGACAGTCCCAGCTCGGGGCGCATCCCGATCAGGGCGACACCGACGATGCTCAGGATGTAGCCGTCGAGCAGCGGCCCACCGGAACAGGCCAGGGCCAGCCTGCGGTGGAAGGCGGTATACGGGGCGTTGTCGATCGTTTGGGACATGGGTCTGCGGGTCCTCCGGGACGTACGGCGGCCACGTGCTCTGCACGCGTCGCCGTGCGCCGGGTAGACGGCGGGGAACGACGCCGTCCACCGTGGACGACGTCCCCGCCCGGTCACGGTCACACCGGGCGACCGTCCACGGTTGCCCGGGTACGGAGGGTGAACCACCGGGGCGAAGGTCGGCCGGATTCGTGCCCAAGGTCCCGAAGCGGACAGGCCCTTCGCCCGTGCCGGTTTACGCCCCGCCCAGTCCTCACGGGCCCTGCCGCCCTCCGCCCGCCCGGCGGACCGCCACGGGTGACCCTCGTCACTTTCGGCGCCCAGCGGTGTGGGACCTGCCACTTTCAGGCCCCCGGACGGGCCCCGCGCAGCCGCTCCAGGCCCACGTCCAGCGCCGCCTCCAGATGGACGACGGACCCCGTGGTCAGCAGGATCAGCACCCCGCCCTGGATCCCGGCCAGCAGCGCCGCCGCCTCCCGGCCGGCGTCCAGCTCCGCCGTGACCGCGCCGCCCTCCTGGAGCCGGCGGATCCCCGCCGCGAGCTGCTCCTGCCACTGCTCCAGCAGCCGGGCCGCCACCGCCCGCGCCGCCTGCGTGGTCGAGCCCAGCTGCGACAGCGCCGTGTGCAGCGGGCAGTTCACCCCCTGGGCGCGGTAGCGGGCCACCACCTTGTCCCGCCAGCGCCGCCACGCCGCCCAGTCGTCCAGCGATCCCAGCTCCGGCTGCTGGTCCTCCAGCACCCGCGCCGCCTCGTGGCGGGCCACGGCCAGCAGCAACCCGTCCTTCCCGTCCGGGAAGTAGTGGAACAACTGGCTCTTGCTCGTCGCCGTGCGGGCCATCACGTCCTCCAGCCGCAGCGCGAACACCCCCTCCTCGCGGATCAGCCCGGCCGCGCCCTCGACGATGCGCGCCCTGGTCGCCACGCCCTTGCGGGTCAGCGCCACCTCGTACCTCCCGGAGTCCACGCCCTTCCCGGTCAGGGCACCAGCACCAGCTTGCCGGTCGTCCGCCGGGACTCCAGGTCCGCGTGCGCCCGGGCCGCCTCGGCCAGCGGGTAGCGGCCGGTGATCCGCTGGGTCAGCCGCCCCGCCCGCACCAGGTCGAACACCTCGGCGCTGCGCCGCACCAGGGCCTCGCGGGTGGGGACGTGGTGGTGCACCACCGGGTAGGTCAGCAGGATGCTGTCGGGCAGGTCGGTGGGCCGCAGGGTGGGCACGCCCATGAAGGGCCCGTAGTAGGCGTGCACGCCGTGCGGGCGCAGGGCCAGCTGGGACGAGGCGAAGGTGTCGGCGCCGCCGCCGTCGTAGACGACGTCGGCCCCGCGGCCGCCGGTCAACTCCCGTACCCGCTCCTGGAATCCGGCGCCGGAGTGGACCAGCACGTGGTCGGCGCCGGCCTCCTCGGCCGCGGCGGCCTTCTCCGCGCGGGACACCAGCCCGATCACCCGGCCGCCGCGGGCCTTGACCAGCTGGGTGAGCAGCAGGCCCACCCCGCCGGCCGCGGCGTGCACCACGGCGGTGTCGCCCGGGCCGACCGGGTAGGTCTCGGTGCTCAGGTGGTTGGCGGTCAGACCCTGCATCAGCAGGCCGGCCGCCGTCGCGTCGTCGACGCCCTCGGGCACCTTCACCAGGGCGGTGGCCGGGATCGCGAGCAACTCGGCGTAGCTGCCCGGGTGGTAGAACCAGGCCACCCGGTCGCCGACCGCCAGGTCCGTCACCCCCGCCCCGAGCGCGCTGACGTACCCCATGCCCTCGGCCCCCAGTACGACGGGGGCCGCCCAGCCCCCGGTGCCCTGCGAACGGGCCCCGACGTCCAGGTAGTTGACCCCGGCCCCGCCCAGGCGCACCAGCGCCTCGCCGGGGCCGGGCACCGGGTCGGGCAGCTCGGTCCAGCGCATGACCTCGGGGCCGCCGTGCTCCTGGATGCGGATCGCGTGCATGGGGTGACACCTTCCTGTGCGGGTTCGTTCGGGAGGGAACGTCCAGCACGCTAGGCACCCGAAAATGGACCCACAAGTCCAGAACGAGCGGGGCACCACGTGCTCCCGCCCGGCCGGTGCACCGGCCGGGCGGGGCAGGGGAGTTCAGGAGACGGGCGGCTGGTGTGGGCCGCGGGCGCGGTCCTGCTTGCAGGCCTCCTGCTGGAGGAGGACGGCGATCTGGTCGACGTCGTCGTTGACGTCGAAGAAGCCCTGGATGTTCGGGGCGGCCGCGCCGTTGACGCCGACGAAGAAGGTGTAGAGGTGGCCGTCGTCGGCCTGGAGGTAGCCCGCGTAGGTCTGGGCGTTGATGGCGAACTGCTGGTTGAGCCAGTCGAAGCCGATGATGGTGCCGGGCTTGGCGAAGACCTTGCCCCTGGCCGGGCAGGCGTCGGTGTTGCAGTAGAGCGCGCCGGTGCCGGAGACGCCGAGGATCGGCAGCGAGGTGCGGAAGGCGTCCGCGTCGGGGGTGCGCAGCCAGTACGCGAGCAGCTGGTTGAGCCCGGTGGGCGTGACCCGGTCGACGGGGACGTCGCCGCGCCCGTCGGCCATCTGGAACTGGGTCGGGTCCACCTTCGCGGTGTCGGTGAGGAAGTCGTGGATCACCGGGAAGCCGTCGTAGCAGTTGCTGCTGCCGCGGCCGACGGCCATGTTGCACAGGGCCAGGTTGGCGCCGAGGTTGTGGCTGACGTTCAGGATCAGCTTGGCGTACTCGCGGTACGGCGGGGAGACGAAGGCGGCCACCTGGGGGTCGCCGCTGTACGAGGCGGGCAGCGCGGCCTGCGGGTTGGGCCCGGTGGGCGGGGCGGTGACGGTGACCCCGGCGCGGGCCAGCGCCTCGATCAGGGCGGTGCGCCCGAACGCGTTGGGGTCCTGGACCTGGGAGATCTTCAAGGTGGGCGGGGCGTCGGCGGCGATGGTGCCGGAGAGGGTGATGGCCGTGCCGTCGGGGGAGGCGCCGACCTGGATGTCGGTGGTGCCGCCCGCGTCGACGGTGCGGACGGTGGAGGTGACCCGGTAGGGCGCGACCTGCGGGCGCCAGCTCAGCTGCGCGGGCTGCCCGGGGGAGGAGGGCGTGGTCAGCAGGTCGATGACGTTGTCGTTGATGATGAGGGGCGTCGGCTGGGGGCTGATCGCGGGGGGTGTGAACAGCCGCGGGTCGATGACGACGTCGCCGTCGACCGCGGTGATGCCCGAGTCGCGGACCTGACGGGCGATCTGGTCCAGGCCGGCGAGCGGGTCCTCCGGGGTGAGGGTGGCGCCCGGGACGTCGTCGGCGTAGGTGTGGTCGATGGGGGTGAAGTCGACCGACCCGTCCGCCTTGGTGCGCCCGCCCATGGTGAGGTCGCCCTGGGCGACGAGCGCCAGGTTCCCGGTGAGGGTCGACCCGTCGAGGCGGCCGACGGCGTGCACCGGCGTGGTGAAGCGGTGGTCGGGGCCCAGGGCGTGCCAGGCGCCGGAGATGGTGATCAGCTTGACGGTCGAGCCCGGCATGAAGAACTGGTCGGGGTAGCGGGAGTGGATCACCCGCCCGTCCTGGGGGTCGATCTCCAGCAGCCCCCACTGGGCGTGCTGGTAGGCGGGCTTGTTCATGATCGCCGTGATGTCGGGACCGAGGTCGTCCTGCGGGTTCCCTGCGGGCGCGGCGGCGGCCGTACCGGCCACGACCGCGAGTGCGACGCCGACGACGGCCCAGGGCCGAAGCCGGCCGCGGATCCTTGCTCTCATCTGCCCAGCCGTTCCTCGAGTCGGAAGCCCCGTCTCACGGGGCGCTCAAGGCGCACATGGTAGGTACGCGGACTCCGGGCGCCGGGATCCTCGGCGGCGCGCTGACGGCGCGGGGTGTGAAAACCATCCGATCGGTCGAAGCCGGGTGGGCGGGGACCGGGACGGCGGGCCCGGACCGCGTCCGTCGCGGTCCGGGCCCTGCGGCTGCGTGACGGCTCGGCGCGGCCGGGTCAGGGGCCGGTGGGGGTATCCAACTCGACGTTGTAGTCGGCGAGCTGGCCGATCCGGGCCTCGCTCAGGACGCCCTGGTGCACCCAGACGTCGTCCAGCGAACCGGCGAAGTACCCGCCCCAGGCACCGTCGGCGCGCTCGCGGCCGAACTCCAGGCCCGGGCCCGCGTCGAAGGGGCGCACGCTCGCGGCCGAGGAGATGTGCGGGGTGCAGAAGCTGGAGTCGGGCTCGCAGGTCTGGTTCTCGCGCTGCCCGTCGACGTACAGGGTGAGCCGGGAGGCGTCGGCGTCGTAGACCAGCGCGAGGTGGGCCCAGTTCTCCAGCACGGAGATGTTCGAGGTGTGGGCGACGGTGGTGCGGGCCGCGGTGGGGCTGTCGGAGTCGGCGACCGTCGCCTGCCACTCGCCCAGGGGGCCGCCGCCGTACGGGTTGACGCCCAGGTAGTGCCAGCGCAGGGCGACGGCGCTGGTGGTGCCGGTGCCCTGGGAGAAAACCGTCATGTCCCGGGTCGGGTCGGTGACATTGGCCCAGGCGGTCACGGTGAAGCTCCGGTCCGCGTGCAGGGGAGCGGCGGGGGCCTCGGCGTAGCCGGCGGCCGTGCCGTCGAGCCGCAGGAAGCCGGCAGCCGGGAGCAGGGCCTCGCCCGGGTCGACCGAGGCGCCCGCCCCGAGGACGGCGGCGGCGTGGGCGGAGCCCTCGTCCGGCGAGCCCAGCGGGGTGCCGGACGCCTGGGCGAACTTCCAGCGGTCGACCGGCTGCGGCTGGGTGGTGTCGGCGGACGCGGTGGCGGCCGGGGCGGCCAGGAGTACTCCGGTCACGGCCACGGCCGCCAGCAGTCTGGATCGACGGAGGTTCATATCGGCTCCACATTCGAAGATCGTTTGAGGTGGAGCAGAAGCTTCGTGGAGCATACGAACCGATGTCAATGGCTTAACGGCCGCGCCGGTCAGCCCACCGGGACCGGGACGCCCCGGATGAGGAGGGGGAGGCAGGCGCCGTGGTCCCAGGCGTCCCAGGCGTCGTCGACGCGGCGGTACTGGTCGTCGGCCATGACCTCGCGCAGCCTGGACTGCGGGACCCAGTGGAGACCGCGGATGTCGCCCGGCGGCTCGTGGCGGCGGACGGCCTGGGCCTGCTGGGGCGTGACCAAGCCGCCCGCGTAGACGAAGTCGAGGCCCTCGGGGAACTCGGCGGCGGGCACGTAGTCGATCGTCAGGACGGTGCGCAGGCCCAGGACGAGCCCGGTCTGGGTGTCGAGGTGCCGGCGGGCGGCGAGGTGGGGGAGCTCGTCCTGCTCGGCGCTGCCGCCGGGCAGCGTGAAGCCGTCCTGGTGGACGGGATCGGCGAGGAGGACGAGGGGCTCGCCCGACCCGTCGGGGTCCTCAGTGAGGACGAAGACATGGTGGCCCGAACGCCGCGCGGGCGGACGGTGCTTGAGGAGGATCCTGCTCAACTCTGCTCCATGTGTGGGGAGTTCGATGGTGTTACAGCGGCCGACGACGCGGCTTCCCGCAGGTCCCCGGCGCGGTCTCCCGGGGGGTGAGGGAACGGAGGGCGATCGGGCTGACCCGCCATTCGGGCCCGGTTGCCCCGAGGGGACGGAGAACAGCCTTGCCGAACAGCACCTCCACGAAGACCCCCTCGCGGGGATCTGTCGGGTTGCTGAAGTCCTGCACCACTTCGTGGAGTTGGAAGGGGGGAGAAGGCATGGGGGTCTCCGGAGGTTGCACTGCGCGTCCGGCGAGTTACCGGGTGTAGCCATGATGGCGTTCCGTCCTCTACGATCGGAAGGCCTTCCCACTTGACAGTTTCCCAGGGTGGGATTCGTGTAGCGGTAGAGGACTGACGATGCGTGAGACGCAGCTGGATCCATCGGCATCACCCCTCAAGGCGTTCGGGGCCCAACTGCGCAAGCTGCGCAAGGCGGCAGGCCTGACGCAGATCGAACTCGGCGACCTCACCGGCCTGAGCGACAGTCAGATCTCCAACCTCGAAAGAGGGACCCGCAATCCCACACTTGACTGGGTTCGACTCGCCGACAAGGCGATCGATACCGGTGGAACATTGGAACTGACGTACTGGACTCTCAGCGGGTCATCCCTGCTGGAAGGCTTCCCCGAGTACGCGCAGCAAGAGGCGAAGGCCCAAGGCATCTCCCACTTCGAACTGGGCATCGTGCCCGGGCTGGCCCAGACGATGGAGTACGCCGGAGCCTTCGCGTCCGCAGCCGTGCGGCGCGGCAGCATCACCGAGGAACAGGCCGCGGACCGGCTCGACTTCCTGGCCACACGTCAGAAGCTGCTCAACCAGCGATCGGCACCGCGCCTGCACTTCGTCCTGGACGAGGGAGCCCTGCTGCGCACGGTGGGCGGGCCCAAGGTCATGGCACGGCAGTTGGCGCACCTCGAAGACCTTGCGAGCCGCCCGAACATCACCATCCAGGTGGCGCCGTTCTCACTCGCGGAGGAGCTGCCGTTCACGATGGTTGTCACGCTATTGACTCTGGCTGATCGAACGGTCCTGGCATACTCGGAATGCCAGCTGCGCGGCTTCCTTGCGCGAGATGCCGAGACGGCCCTGGCCTGGGAGCGTGACTACCACCAGCTCCAGGTGGAAGCGCTGTCGAAGGCCGCGTCGCTGGAGAAGATCCGCAAGCAAGGCGTGAGAGGAACGTCATGATTCGCCCCGTAGACCTGTCCGACGCCGCATGGTTCAAGAGCAGTTACAGCAACAACGGCGGAACCTGCGTCGAGGTGGCCCCCAACTTCCCCGGCCTGGCTCCCGTCCGCGACTCCAAGGACCCCCAGGGCCCGGCTCTCGTCTTCCCCTCCGAGGCCTGGCAGTCGTTCGTCACTGCCGTGAGCAGTGGCGAGTTCGGCGACATCTGAGAGGAGCATCATGGCCGACCGCATGGACCTGTCCGGCGCCCAGTGGTTCAAGTCCTCCTACAGCAACAACGGCGGATCTTGCGTCGAGGTGGCTCCGAACTTCCCCGGCCTGGCTCCCGTCCGCGACTCGAAGGACCCTCAGGGCCCGGCCCTGGTCTTCCCGTCCGAGGCGTGGAAGTCCTTCGTTGCCGCCGTCCGCAGCGGGGAGTTCGGGAGCGTCTGAAACGGTAGGCCCGGACCGCACCCCCTGCGGTCCGGGCCGTCACCAACCGGTGAGGGCGTTCGTCAACCCGTGATCGTGGTGGAGCACCGCTACCGGCCGGCCTGTTTCGGGGTGGGGCACATCGAACCCGCGCTGTCAGCGCAGGGCCATACCGTGCGTGTTGTGGACGACGATGAGGTGGACGACTATCAGGTGTGGGACATGACGGACGTCCTCACCTCGTTCTGCGCGCGCCTGTACGGTCGCCGTGTCGCCCGCGACCGAGCGGAGAGGGGGTTGACTGCGGCTGCGGAGAGTACCGAGTGACCCACAAGCAGGGAGTCAGGTTCGAGCTCGCGCCCGATTCGGACCAGGCCGTGTCGATGGGGCGGCACTGCGGGCTGTCCCGAGTGGTGGAGAACTTCTGTCTGGAGACCGTCCGCAAGAAATGGGCGCAACGCAAGGCGGAGGAGTCCTACGGCATCACCGGCGACGACCTCACCAAGGTCCCGTGGTCCGCCCCCGCGCTTGAGAAGGAGTGGCGTGCCGCCCACGCGGAGCGCTACCCGTGGTTCGCCGAGGGCAAGCTGTCCTCCCGCATCCCGAAAGAAGCGTGCCGGGTCCGGGCGGCCGGATTCTCCAACTACCTCAAGTCCAAACAAGGCAAGCGCAAGGGCGCGAAGGTGGGCTTCCCGGGCTGGCGCAAGCGCAAGGACGGTTCGCGGTTCCGCTACGACGCCGACCGTGCCAAACCCCTGGACTCGAATACCGTGCGGCTGCCCGCCATCGGGGACGTGACCACCTGTGAGGACATGTCCTGGCTCACCAGCCGAATGGCTACCGGCGAGGCGCGCGTACTCGGCGCGACCGTCCGCGAACAGGCCGGACGGTGGTGGGTCTCCTTTCAGATCGAGGTGGACCGTGATGGCGTCAACAAGCGCCGCCAGGTCAGCCACGACGCTCCCGCGTGTGGCATCGACCTCGGATTGAAGACCTTCGCGGTCATCCGCGACAGCGATGGCACCCGCAGGGAGATCGACGCCCCCAAGCCACTCAAGGCGGCTCTGCGTGCTCTCAGGAAAGCGAACCGGAAGCTGTCCAAGTCCAAGGAGGGATCGAAGAACCGAGGTAAGGCACGCCGACGCGTGAGCCGAATCCACCTGCGGGTCGCCGACCGGCGTAAAGACTTTCTGCACAAGACCACTACCGAGCTGACGAGAACCAAGTCGGCCATCGCCGTGGAGACCCTGCACGTCAAGGGCATGGTCAAGAACCGCAGGCTGTCCCGCGCCATCAGTGACGCCGGGTTCGGGGAGTTCGTCCGGCAGTTGGAGTACAAGGCCGACTGGTACGGCTCCCGCATCTGGAAAGCCGACCGCTGGTTCCCCTCCTCCAAGACCTGCGGAGACTGCAAGTGGATCAATCAGGGCCTGGTCCTCTCGGACCGCGTATGGGTCTGTCCCGGGTGTGGTGTCCACCACGACCGGGACGACAACGCGGCAGGCAACCTCCTCGCAGCGATGCTCGCCGACCCGAACTTCTGACTGACTTGAGAACCCTCGCCGGGGAGTTGTCCGGAGAGGAAAAACGCCTCGTGGAGACCGCGTAAGACCTTACTCTCCGGAGTTGGCGGAGGTCGGTGAAGCAGGAAGAGACTCAGTGTGAGAATCGCTGAGGATCAATCAACGGGAGTGAATCCGTGCGCGTGCAGACCGATCACCTGTCGCAGCAGCCTGCGACCGAGACCACCGACAAGAGATCCGTCCGGCATGCCCTGCTGATCTCGCTGGCCAGCGGCATCGGCTACATGCCGTTCGCCCTGACCATCCCGATCCTGCCCGGCCACGTCACCGGACGACTCCACGGCGGGCCCGCCGAGGTCGGCGCCGTCGTCGGCGGTTACGCGCTGACGGCCCTGCTGGCGCGCCCGGTGTCGGGCGTACTGATGAACCGCCTCGGTGCCCGGGTCCTGACCGTCGGCGGCGCGATCGTGACCACGCTCGCCACCGTCGCCTACCCGCTCGCCGGGTCGATCGCCCAACTCGTGGGCCTGCGCATGCTGGTGGGCATCGGCATGGGCGTGATGCTGGCCGCGACCGGGGTCTGGCCCGTCCAACTGGTCGCCAAGGACCGGCAGAGCTGGGCGCTGGGGCTGGCCGGCACCGTCATCTACGTGGCGATCGGCCTGGGCGCCCCGCTGGGCACGCTGGTGGAGCACCTGGTGGGCACGACGACCACGTTCGTGATCGCCGGGCTGCTGGCCCTGCTCGTCATCCCCATAGCCCTGGCCGTGCCGGAGGTGCGGGTCCCGCCGAAGGCGAAGGAGGGGGCGGGCGGCATCGAGCGGGGCCGGGCGCTGCTGGGTACGGTGCTGTCCAGTGTGGCGCTGGTGTTCACCGCGTTCGGCTTCGCGGCCGTCTCCGGCTTCGCGGTCGCCAAGTTCGACGCCCTCGGGGTCGCCGGGGGAGCGGCCGTGGTCACCGCCTACTCGCTGACCGTGGTGCTGCTGCGGGTGGCGAGCACCTGGATCCGCTGGGAGGCCACGCGGCCGGTGGCGCTTGCCGCCCTGTTCCTCGTCGAGGCCCTGGGGGTCGCGCTCATCGGGCTGTCGAACGGCCTCGTCCTGGGCGTGGTCGGCGGGGTGCTCACCGGGATCGGCATGTGGCAGATCTACCCGGTGCTGGGGCTGTTCGTGGTGCGCTCGGTCGACGAACGCGGGCGCGCCACGGCGCTGTCGACCTTCGGGGCCTGCTTCACCGTGGGCCTCGCCGCGGGCAGCGGCTCGCTCGGGCTGGTCGCCGAGGCGACCGGGTACCGGACGATGTTCCTGGTCTGCGCGGCCTGCGTCGGCCTGGGCCTGCTGGTGGCCGTGGCGGCGGCCCGGGTGGCCCGGATCCGCTGACGTCCCCCGCGGCGGCGGGGCGCCCGCGCTCGGCTCGGCTCCGTCAGGGACCGTGCCGGGCCGTCGGCGGGCGGTTCGCCGCCGGCGCCGGGGTCGGGCGGGCCGGGCGCTTCATCGCTCGGGCCGCCGGAACAGTGCCGCCCACAGGCCGGGCCGGCCGAACCGGCTCGCGTCCGGCGCCGATTCGTCGCGCATCCGCCGCAGCTCCACCTCCTGGAGGCCCAGCGGCCCCTCGACGAAGATCCGGCGCAGTTCGTCGGCGGTGTAGGCCGGGGCGCCGTGCGGGGCGCCGTCCCGGTACAGCTGCGCGTCCGGGGTCCGCGTCCCCGCCCCGTCGCCGTCCGGCGCGCAGCAGACCAGTCCCAGGTGTCCGCCGGGCGCCGTCAGCCGCGCCAGCAGCGCGAGGTAGCCGGGCCGGCGGTGCGGCGGCAGGTGCTGGAAGAGGCCCGAGTCGTAGACCAGGTCGTACGGACCGGTCAGGGCGGCCGCCACCGGCCCGAAGGCGTCCCCGTGCTGGAAGCGCACTCCCAGGTCGAAGCCGAGGTGGTACTCGAACTGCTCCTGGCGGCTGCGCGCCTGGTCCAGGGCCCGCTGGTCGCGGTCCAGCCCGTCCATGGCGAAACCGTGCATCCGCAGGTGGAGGGTGTTGCGGCCGTTGCCGCAGCCGAGGTCGAGTCCGCGTCCACCCGGGGACGCCCCGATCACCCCGCGGTCCAGCAGGTCCGCCAGGCTCTCGTCCGGCTTCCCGCTGAGGGCCGGCACCGGCCGGCTCCGGTCGGCGTGTCGCGGCGCCCGTTCCCGCCGGGCCTGCGCGAACAGCCCGTCGAGCAGCTCCAGCAGTTCGTCCTCGGTCCGCACCACCCGTACGTCACCCTGTTCCTGCGCCATGTCCGCCTGCCCCTTTCGTCCCCCACGGTCGTCGCGACGCTACCGGGAACGGGCCCGCCCGCGCGGGCGGCGGGCGGGCCGACGGGACGGCTGCGGCGATCGCCCGCATCCGTTGCGGTCCGGGTCCGGGACCGGAGCCGGGGCCAGGTCCGGGGCCGTGGGCGTGCCTACGAGCCGGCGGTGGCCAGGGCCAGCGTGGTGGCCATCACCGGGCTGGTGAAGGTGTTCGTCGCGGCGCCCGGGTTCTGGTGGTAGGAGCCCCATTTGAGGTAGTTGCGGTCGCCGTCCCAGGTGGTGCCCTTGAAGGTGCCCGCGCCGGTGCTGAACGTCTGCTTCTTGCCGTCGAACCAGAAGTCGATCGTCCCGTCGGTGCGGCCCAGGTGGATCTTGAGCGCGTACGCGTGCCACTCGCCGTTGTTCACCGGCGCCGTCCACAGCGGGTGCGCCACGTGCTCGGTGTCCCACTCCTGGAGCCGCACCCGGCTGTTGGTGATGTCGATCTCGATCGGGTGGTTGGCGGTGCCCTCGCTGGGCGAGCACTTGAGCTGGAACACGTACCGGCTCTGGTCGTCCTTGATGTCCACCGTGGAGGACCAGCCCAGGTAGAAGGTGTCGCCGCTCCTGAGGTCCGGGCCGACCGTCTCGCAGCGCTCCTGGTTCGCGGCCTGGAAGGCCCGCCACACGTCGCCCTTGGCGGGGTCCTTGACGACGCCGAAGGTGCTCGGGGCGGCGCACTGCACGCCGGGGAAGGAGGAGGGGCCGGTCTTGGTGCTCGGGGTCCACAGGACCTTGCCCGCCGCCGCCGGGGCGGCGGCGGGGCTGTCGGCGGCGGCCGAGCCGCAGGAGACCGCGCAGGTGGCCAGGGCCAGGGCCCCGACGGCGAGCCGGCGGTGACGGGACAGGGGGGACATGACGCTCCCAACGGAAATCGGGTGGTCGAAATCGCTGGCTGCGATTCGACCACCCGACGGCCCGGCCGACCAGGCGGAACGACCGGCGGAAGTACTTTTAGGTCATGTCCGGGTCAATTCTGCCTACGGCGTGGGCCGCTGCCCCTCGCCCCCGGAGCCCCCGGAGCCCCCCTCGCCCCGGGAGCTTCCGGGCGGCGGCGCGTCGTACGAGGAGGTGCCCTCGTCCAGCAGCGGCTCCTGGGTCTTGAGGTGCGCGGGGGCCAGGGCCCGCAGCGCGTGGTAGCCGGTGATGACGACCAGGGTGCCCAGCGCGATGCCGCTGAGGCTGAACGTGTCGCTGAACTTGAGGGTCACGTTGCCGATGCCGATGATGATGCCCGCCGCGGCCGGCACCAGGTTCAGCGGGTTGCGCAGGTCGACCCCGGACTTGATCCAGATCTGGGCGCCGAGCAGCCCGATCATGCCGTACAGGATGACGGTGATGCCGCCGAGCACCCCGCCCGGAATGGCCGCCACGACGGCGCCGAACTTCGGGCAGACGCCGAACAGCAGGGCGAAGCCGGCCGCGGCCCAGTAGGCGGCGGTGGAGTAGACCCGGGTGGCGGCCATGACGCCGATGTTCTCGGAGTAGGTGGTGTTGGGCGGGCCGCCGAGCGCGGTGGAGAGCACCGAGCCGATGCCGTCCGCGGAGATCGCGGTGCCCAGCTTGTCGTCCAGGTTCTCGCCCGTCATCTCGCCGACCGCCTTGACGTGCCCGGCGTTCTCGGCGACCAGCGCGATCACCACGGGCAGCGCGACCAGGACGGCGGACCACTGGAAGGAGGGGCCGTGGAAGGCGGGCAGGCCGATCCAGTCCGCCTTGCCGACGCCGGAGAGGTCCAGGCGCCAGTGGTCGGTCAGCTGCCCGCCCGGGCCGACCGAGTGGATCCTGCCGAAGACCCGGTCGAAGACCCAGGAGATCCCGTACCCGAAGACCAGCCCGAGGAAGATCGCCACCCGCGACCAGAAGCCGCGCAGGCACACCACCGCGAGCCCGGTGAACAGCATCACCAGCAGCGCCGTCCACTGGTCCTGCGGCCAGTACGTGGAGGCGGTGACCGGGGCGAGGTTGAAGCCGATCAGCATGACGACGGCGCCGGTGACGATCGGCGGCATCGTCGCGTGGATGATCCGCGCCCCGAAGTACTGCACCGCCAGGCCCACCAGGAACAGCACCACGCCCACCACGAGCACCGCGCCGGTCACCGTCGCGCTGGTGCCGCCCTGCGCCCGGATCACCGCGGCGACCCCGACGAAGGACAGCGAGCAGCCGAGGTAGCTGGGCACCCGGCCGCGGGTGGCCAGCAGGAAGATCACGGTCGAGACGCCGGACATCATGATCGCCAGGTTGGGGTCGAGCCCCATCAGCACCGGGGCGACGAAGCTCGCCCCGAACATGGCGACCACGTGCTGGGCGCCGAGCCCTGCCGTACGGGGCCAGGAGAGCCGTTCGTCGGGGCGGACGACCGCTCCCGGTGCGGGCGTCCGCCCGTCACCGTGCAGCTTCCAGCGCACGCCGAGATCCATGTGGGGGTTCACTTTCTGTCAGCTTCCGGGGGGTGTCCGCACCATTCTGGTGCGTCCCGGCCCCGGATCGCGCCACCGGCCCCGCGCCTGACCTGCGCACTCGCACGCGGGCGGCGGGAGTGGGGCCGGGGCCGGGGGAGTGCGACGGGGCGTCAGCCCCGGGCGTCGACGGCGGCGTTCGCCAGGTCGCCCAGCCAGGCGTCCAGGCCCTGGCGCAGGATCGCGGTGGCGGCCGGGACGTCCGCGTCGACCTGCGGGCCGGTGTGGGTCTCCTCGGTGCGCACCAGGACGCCGCCGCGCACCGGGGTGAAGGTCCATACGTGCACGCCGTCGATGTGCAGGCCCTCGGCGACGGCGGGGCCGGTCCAGCGGATGCAGGCGCCGGGGCGCAGCTGCCGGACGGTGGAGGTGATGTCCAGGGCGGGGGCGGTGGTGGCGGGGTTGGGCGGCAGCGGGGTGGTCCAGTGGAACGCCGAGCCGGCCCGCAGCGGACCGCGGTCCAGGCGCTCGGCGCCCGACACGGCGTGCTGCCAGGACGGCCAGCGGGCGACGTCGGTCTGCAGCCGCCAGACGGTGGACAGCGGCGCGTGGATCACGGCCTCGGTGCGGTAGTGGATCCGGGCTGCGGGGTCGACGCCCTGTCCCCGGCAGGTGAGCGGGGCGGTGGGGGAAGCGGCGGTGGCGGCCTGGGCCGGCACGGCGGCGGTGCCGAGCACGGCGGCGGCGAGGGCGGCGGCGGACAGGGCGGCGGACAGGGCGGTGCGGATGCCGGACATGGCGGTCCCCTTGGGTCGACGGAGGTCTGGTGGATCCGTTAGATGTTCTGTCGTTCGCTAGAAGTTGTAACTCCTGAGTCCGGCCGGGGTCAACAGGCCCAGTGATAGCCTCTAACCAAAACGTGAGGATGTAGCCCACGCGGCACGGAAGGCGGCGGAGCATGGCGGAGGCGGAGGCGGACGCCGCGACCCCCAGGGAGCGCTACCGCGCCCAGGTGCGCGAGGAGGTCAAGCGGCACGCCCGGGAGCAGATCGCCACGGCCGGGGCCTCCGCGCTCTCCCTCAACGCCATCGCCAGGCGGATGGGCCTGAGCGGGCCCGCGCTCTACCGCTACTTCGCCGGCCGCGACGAGCTGATCACCGCACTCGTCCGCGACGCCTACCGCAGCCTCGCCGACACCCTGCGGGTGGGCGCCGAGGGCGGCGCCGACCTGCGCGCGCTGGCCCACGCCCTGCGGCTGTGGGCCCTCGCGGACCCCCAGCGCTACTTCCTGATCTACGGCACCCCCGTGCCCGGCTACCACGCCCCCGAGGACACCACCGCGATCTCCGGCGAGATCATGACGGTCCTGCTGGACGCCTGCGCCGCCGCCCCCGCCGGGCGGGGGTCGCCCCCCGCCGCGCTCGCCGACCACCTCGCCGACCACCGCGACTGGGCCTCCGGCCACCCCGCCCCGCCCGAGGCGCTGCACCGCTTCCTGAGCCTGTGGACCCGCCTGCACGGCGTGCTGTCCCTGGAGCTGGCCGGCCACTTCGCCGGGATGGGCTTCGACCCGGCCCTGCTCTACGCCGCCGAACTCGACGACCTGCTCGCCACCCCGCGCGCCTGAGGGGGCGTCACAGCAGCTCTGCCCGGGCCGCCTGGATGCCCGCCTGGAACCGGGTCCGGGCCCCGAAGCGGTCCATCAGCTCCCGCACCCAGCGCTGCACCGTCCGCGTCGACACCCCCAGCTGCCGGGCGATCGACTCGTCGGTGAGCCCGGCCGCCAGCAGGGCCAGCAGCTGCCGGTGCCGGTCCTCGGGCGGCTCCTCGGACGGCTCCGGCAGCCGCATCGCGTGCGCCCAGTACAGCTCGAACAGCCCGGCCAGCGCGTCCAGCAGGGTCGAGGGCCGGATCAGCAGCACGCTCTCCAGCTCGGTGCCCGCGCTGACCGGCAGCAGCGCCCAGCGGTCGTCCAGCAGGGCCAGCTTCAACGGCACCTCGGTGTGCACCCGGGCCTGCTCCCCGGCCGCCGTGAAGGTGCGGATCTCCGCCAGGCGCTCCGGGTCGCGCAGCACCCGGCTGTGGTACACCACCCGGGTCGTCACCCCGCGCCCCAGCAGGGCCAGTTCGGTGCGCGGGTCGGAGCGCCGCACGTACGGCGGGCGGTCCAGCACCCGCAGCCGCTCGCGCACCCCCAGTTGCAGGGTGCGCCACAGCTCGGCGATCGAGCGGCGCCCGCTGATCACCTCCACCGGTCCGGCGGCCTCGCCGTCCGGGCGGCCCTGCCGGTAGGTGCGCATCAGCCCGTCGATCCGGCCCCGGGTCCGCCGCAGTTCCACCTCGCGCCGCAGCAGCAGCTCCTCCAGTGCCACGTCGGGCGGCACCGCCGTCCACGCGCCCGCCGCGCAGGCCTCCACCAGGCCCAGTTCGGCCAGTACGGCCAGCGCCGCCACCACGATCGAGGCCCGCAGGTTCAACTGCGCGGCCAGCCACTGCGGTTCGGCCGCCGGCAGGCCCAGCAGCCGCAGGTAGAGCTGCTCCTCCAGCGCGCCGAGCCCGAGTCCGGCGAGCATGCCCGTCCCCGGCACGACCCTCTCCTCGCGTTCATGACAGCCAGTGGAACAGAGCGACTGTGCGCCACCCGGTGGCCGAAATCAAGGGATTGACCGTTCGACATGTTCCCGCCATGTCGGGTTCCGGCCCCCACGGCTCCCTTCCCGGCCCGGCCGGGACGCCACCAAGCTGGGCGCCACCCCCACAACGCCCAGTCGAGGAGCCCTCCATGGCCCTTTCCCGCACCGGCCGCCTCGTGCTCGCCGCCGCCCTGGCCCTGCCGGCCGCGGCGGTCGCCGCCCCCGCCGCCAGCGCCGCCCCCACCCACACCGCCGCCCACGCCTACGGCGCCCACCACTACGGCCACGGCGCCCGCTACGACGGCGGCGTCTGGGGCGGCTACGTCGCCCAGGGCAACGGCTTCCAGAGCGTCTCCGGCTCCTGGACGATGCCCACCGTCCAGTGCAACACCTCCAACGACCTGTTCGCCCCCTGGGTCGGCATCGACGGCTACGGCTCCCAGACCGTCGAGCAGACCGGCGTCCAGGTCGACTGCTCCAGCGGCTCCCCGGCCTACTCCGCCTGGTACGAGATGTACCCGGCCCCGCCGCAGTACTTCAACGACCCGGTGGACGCCGGCGACAGCTTCACCGCCTCCGTGGTCAACAGCGGCGGCTCCACCTACACGCTGCGGATCACCGACACCACCAAGGGCTGGACCGAGACCACCGACCAGCAGCTCGACGGACAGAACGTCAGCGCCGAGGCCGTCATAGAGTCCCCGAGCCAGAGCTACCCGTCCTTCGACCGCCTGGACTTCTCCGGCGTCACCGTCAACGGCCAGGTCTTCGACAGCTACTCGCCGCAGGCCATCAACAGCGGCCAGTACACCGAGACCCCGCTCAGCAACGGCGCCTTCGCCATCGTCCCCGCCTGACGCCCCCGCGCCACCGCCACCGCCCGTAACCGCACCGCCCGCCCCGGCCCGCACCCCACACGGGCCGGGGCGGGCGCACGCGTTCCGGGGCGTACGGCGCCGCGCCGCACCCCGACCCGCCCGCGCCGCACCCCACCCGCCCCCACGCCCGCCGCACACAATGCGGTGAACCGTGCACGACCGTGTACGTGCGACCAGGGGAACGCCACGATGGACAGCACCTCCGCCACGACCGTCCTGGCCGACGTCGCCGTGGTCCTGCTCACCGGCGTCGCCCTGACCCCGCTGCGCACCCGGCTGCGCCAGCCCGCCGTGGTCGGCGAGATCGCCGTCGGGGTCGTCCTCGGCCACGGCGTGCTCGGCCTGCTGCCCGGCGACCCCACCGAACGGCTCTTCCCGCCCGCCGCCCGCGCCCACCTCGCCGTCCTCGCCCAACTCGGCATCGTGCTCTTCATGTTCGCCGCCGGCTGGGAGCTCGACCTGCGCCGACTGGCCGGCCGGGCCCGCACCGTGCTGGCCGTCACCACCGCCTCCCTCGCCCTGCCCTTCGCCCTCGCCGCCGTCCTCGCGGCCGCCCTGCTCGCCCGCCACCCCGCCCTGGCCGGACCGGCCGCCACCCCGGCCCTGTTCACCGTCTTCCTCGGCATCGCGCTGTCCGCCAGCGCCCTGTCCGTCCTGGCCCGCATCGTCGAGGAGAACCGCCTCCAGGCCGACGGCACCGGCGTGCTCGCCACCGCCTGCGGCGCCCTCACCGAGATCCTCCTGTGGTGCGCCGTCGCCGCCGTGGCCGCCGCCGCCCACGGCCCCGACCACGGCGGCCTGCCGGCCGCCCTCGCCCGGATCGCCGGCTGCGCGGCCGCCCTGGTCCTGCTGGTCCGCCCGCTGCTGCGCCGCCTGCTGCTCGGCCCCGCCCGGCGCGCCGTCACCGACCGGCCGCTGCTGGTCCTGCTCGCCGTCGCCGGCGCCGCCCTGCTCTGCGCCTGGACCGCCTCCCGGCTCGGCCTGCACGCGGTGATCGGCGCCTTCGCCCTCGGCCTGGCCATGCCCCGGGACGCGGGGGAGGAGCTGCGCCGGGCCGTCCAACTGCCGCTGCGCAACGCCGGCGCCCTGCTCGTCCCGGTCTTCTTCGCCCTCACCGGGCTGTCCGTGGACCTGCACGGCATCGACGCCGCCGGCCTGCTCGCCGCCGCGCTGCTGCTGGCCGTGGCCTGGGGCGGCAAGTTCGCCGGGGCCGTCCTCGGCGCCCGCCTCACCGGCGTGCCCCGCCGCGAGGCCGCCACCCTGGGGGTGCTGCTGAACACCAAGGGCCTGGGCGAGGTCCTCATCCTGACGCTGGGGCGGGACCTGGGCATCATCGGGGAGCGGCTGTTCACGGTCCTGCTGCTGACCGCCCTCGCGGCCACCCTGCCGGTCAACCCCCTCGTGCACCGCCTCGCCGGCCGGGCCGGCGCACCGGCACCGCGCCCGCTCCTGGAGGCCCGAGCGGCCCCGGGCGCCCCGGGCGGCTGACCCGGGGCGCCCGGTCGCCCTCCGGCCGGGGCGACCGGGCCCGCGTCAGCGCAGGCCGGCGAAGAGGTCCTGCTCCGGCAGGGCGGCGCCGGTGGTGTCGCGGACCCGGACGAAGGTCTCCGTGCCCATCAGCTCGGTGAAGCGCTCCTTGCCCATCCGCAGGAAGAAGATGTTCTCGCCCTGGCTGGCGTGCGCGGCCAGCGCGTCGTACTTCTGGCCGCCGAAGGCGTGGGTGTCCACCCAGGTGGTGACCTCCTCGTCGGGCAGCCCGATCGGGGGCAGCTCGGGCTCGGGGGCCCGCCCGGCCCCGGCGGCGGCCTCCCCGGCCTCCCCGGCGTCCGCGGCCTCGCCGGCCTGCTCGTCCCAGTCGGTGCCGAACTCCTGCATCGCCGCGAAGAAGCGCTTCATCGACGAGTGCGGCGCGGTGGTCCAGTACACCTTGGACGTCACGTCCGGGACCAGCTCCAGGGCGGCCATGGTGATCCGGTGGGCCTGGATGTGGTCGGGGTGGCCGTAGAAGCCGTTCTCGTCGTAGGTGACGACGACGTCCGGCCGGTAGCGGTGCAGCAGTTCGGCCAGCCGGGCCGCGCCCTCGGCGACGGGGGTGCCCCAGAACGAGCCGGGGGCGTCGTTGGCGGGCCAGCCCATCATCCCGGAGTCGCCGTACTCCAGCAGTTCGAGGTGCTCGACGCCCAGCACCCGGCAGCTGGCCTCCAGTTCCTTGCGGCGCAGCGCCGCGACCGCGGCCGGGTCGTGCCCGTCCTCGCCGGGCTTGACGCCGCCGGGGCCGTCGCCGCAGGCGCCGTCGGTGCAGGTGACCAGGACGGTGCGGACGCCCTCGGCGGCGTAGCGGGCGAGGACGCCGCCGGTGCCGGTGGCCTCGTCGTCGGGGTGGGCGTGCACTGCCATCAACGTCAGGGGCCGGTCGGCCATGGTCTCGTCCTCGGTTCGTATGGGTGATCCACCCCCCAGTCTGCCCGGCCGCTCCGACACCCCGCCGCCCGCCCTCGCCCGACGCCGTGGCCGACGCCGTCCCGCGCCGTTCGCCGCGAACTGATATGAATGTTCTTCGGACAAGCCATTCACAACAGTTGACGCGTCCTCACCCGAGGGCACCCCCGCCCGCTGAGGCCGTCCCCCGAGGCGGCCCCCTGGGGCCGCCGCCGACTCCCGTCCGGGTAGCCCGCACTGCCCGAACGGGTATCCGCCCGGGCCCACCCGAGTACCCGTACTCGGGTGGGCCCGGCGCCGCGCGCACCAGCATGGCGCCGTGCACCCGGCAGCGACCCCGAGGATCGGCACCCGCGCCACACCCTCGCCGGCTACCGGCCCTGACACCCGTCCTGACCGCCCGTCCGGCCCGAATGGCCCACAGATCCAGCGGTCAATTGGATACCCCGTTGGGGCATCGGTCCTGGCTAGGGTCGAGGCACACGCTGCGCCGCGAGAACGGGCGCACGCCAACGGGAGGGAACCCATGCGCAAGATCATCATCGGGCTGGCCGCCACCGGTCTGCTCCTCGCCGGCACCGTCGCCACCGCCGGCACCGCCGAGGCCGCAGGCACCCGCTGCGGCGACTGGAGCACCGCCGAGCCGCTGCTCAAGTACGGCGCCACCGGCGACGCCGTCAGGGAGCTCCAGTGCGAGCTCAACTACTCGCTCAACCCCGACGTCTTCGGCAAGACCACCGTCGACGGGGTCTTCGGCGACGACACCCTGCGCCGCGTCCGCATCTTCCAGAACTGTATGCCGAACCTCCAGGTCGACGGCCAGGTCGGCCCGCAGACCTGGGGCCAGCTGGACTGGTGGAGCTCCAAGGACGCCTACCCCAACTGCACGGCCATCTAGGTAGGAACAGCTGGTAGGAACAGCTGGTAGGAACAGCTCGTGGCAAACCCGGGGGCGGGGCATCCGGAGCCCCGCCCCCGGGCGCCGTCCGAGCACCGGCCCCGTCAAGGAGATGGTCCACCGTGCTGATCGCCGACTTCGACGCCTACGGCCGGGTCGCCGACTTCGACCCGGCGACCGGACGGCTCGGTCCCGACCGCACCGCCGACCCCGGGCAGCCGACGCACGGCCACTACGGCCGGCTCGGCGGCACCCAGGTGGTGTTCTACCGGGCCGGGGACGGGCTGCGGATCCGGGTGGGGGAGCGGGACCTGCTCCTCGACGCCGCCACCACCGTCCGGCACCGGATCGCCGAGCCGCAGTGCGTGCTGACCGTCGGCCGGGCCGTCGAGTTGCGCTACCCGGTGCCGCCGGAGTGGTACGGCCTGGCCGACGACCCGACCCCGTTCGTCGAGGCCGAGCACTTCGACCTCGGCCTGTTCGCCGCCGACGTCCTGGCCGCCCCCGGGCGGGCGGCCCGCATCTACCGCTGACGCCCGGCCGGGTCCTGCGGTCAGTCGTCGTCGAGCCCGCGGCCCAGGACGGCCGGGCCGAGGTCGGCGGGCAGGTGGCCCGCCGCCAGGGCGACGGCCTCGGCGGCCGAGGGGGCTTCGGCGAGGACGCGGGACAGCGGCTCCTTGCCCGGCGAGTTGTAGAGCGGGTTGTCCCGGACGTAGTAGGGGCCGTTCGGCGAGGGGGTGACGGCCACCTCGTCGCGGAACGGGAAGTCGGTGCAGGAGCTGAACGCGACCGTCCAGTGGCTGAGGTACACGGAGAGCCGCCGCAGCCGCGGTTCGGCGTGGGCCGCTTCCACGAGGTCGGTGAACTCGGGGAAGTCCTCGGTCCGGGCCGCGTGTTCCCGCACGTGCCGCCACTGCAGGTCCACCACCGCGGCCGCCCCCTGGGCGAGGGCGTCGGCGAACTCCACGGCGCACTCGAAGGGCAGTTCCGCCGCCATCTCCCGCAGGCTCCGGCCCGCTCCCCAGGCCACGCCCGCCCGGACGACGGCCGCGAGGTCGGTCGTCCCGCCGCCGATGAGCTGGTTGCTCCCGCTGCGGCCCGCGATGCCGAACCGCCGGCGCGGGGCTTCGTCGATGTAGACGGAGAGCGGCTCGCGGTCGGGGGTCGAGGAGGCGATGCGCGCCGCGGTGAGCGAGCCCGGTGCTCGGGGCGTCACCGCGAGGGCGATGCCGAGGCCGGCCGCCGTCCGCTCCAGCAGCGCGGCCAGGCTGCCCGCGGCAGCCACGTCGGGGTAGAGGTCGCAGTCCATGGCAGCACTCTGTCGCCGCCGCGCGGTGAACGGAAGGGCGGGCGCGGGCCGCTGCGCCGCCGTCAGCAGCGCCGGTCGGGCCCCGGGTGGTGTCCGCGGGCCGCGCCCGCGCCGCCGGACAGGGCCCGCAGGGCGGCCCGGGCGGCGGCCTCGCCCTCGTCGTACTGGTGGGCGCGGGCGGCGAGCAGGGCGGCGTCGAGGTGGCGGGTGGCCTCCGCGCGGCGGCCGCTGGCGGCCAGGGCGCGGCCGTACAGGGTCTGCAGGACGACCCGGCGGGCGGCCGGGAAGGGCGGTTCGGCCACGGCGAGGCCGCAGGCGGCGTGGTGGGCGGCCGCCTCGGGGTCGCCGCCGGCCAGGCAGGTGTCGGCGAGGTGCTGGCGGGCGAGGGCGACGAGGTCGGCGCGGCCGGCCTGTTCGGCCAGGGCGAGGGCGCTGCCCAGCAGGTCCCGCACCCGGGCGGGGACGTTCCCGGACCCGGGCCGGCCGTAGCGGGCGAGCGCGGCGGCGAGGTTGACCAGGGCGACGGCCTGGGCGCTGCGGTCGCCGGCCAGGGCGGCCAGGCCGGGGGCCCGTTCGAGGTGGACCAGGGCCTGCTCGGGCCGGCCCTCCTCCAGCAGCACCCAGCCGAGCAGGGCCCGGGCCCGGGACTGGGCGCCGGGGTCGAGGTCGGCCTCGGCGGCGGCGAGCCCGTGTTCGAGCAGCGGCACCCAGCCGTCCCGGACCTGCCACACGATCAGCGGCCACTGCAGCAGCACCAGCCGCCAGGCCCGGTCGTGCAGTCCGGCCCCGACCGCCGCCTCGACCGCGCCGCGCAGGGTGTCGCGTTCGGCGGCGTACCAGGCCAGGGCGCTCGCCCGGTCGGGGAAGGGGCGCACCTCGACGGGCCGCCGGGCCCCGGCGGGCAGCTCGCAGCACGGTTCGCTGCCGGGCTCGGCGGCGGCGCTCGCGGCGAGCAGGGTGTTCAGCAGGTGGTCGAGGAGCCGGGACAGGGTGTCGGAGTCGTCCTCCTCGGGCGGGGTGCGCAGGCTGCGGGCGTAGAGGCGCACCAGGTCGTGCAGGGTGTAGGCGTCCCGGTCGATCTCGACCACCAGGTGGGCGGTGGCCAGCTGCCCCAACGCGCCCGCGACCTCGGGCAGTTCGACGTCGGCGAGGGCGGCGGCGGTGCGGCTGTCGAGGGTGGTGCCGGTGTGGGTGCCCAGGCGGCGGAACAGCCGGCGGGCGGGGGCGGACAGGTGCTGGACGGTCAGCGCCAGGGCGGCGGCGACACTGGTGTCCTCCACCTCCAGCAGCCCCAACCGGCCCTGCTCGTCGGCGAGTTCGTCGGCGAGCGCGGCAAGCCCCTGGTGCGGGCAGGTGGCGAGGCGGGCGGCGGCCAGGCGCAGGGCGAGCGGCAGCCCGTCGCACAGCCGGGCGAGCCGGGCGGCGGCCTCGGGCTCGGCGCCGACCAGGTCGGGGCCCAGGTCGGGGCCCAGGGTGGTGGCGAGCAGGCTGACGGACTGCGGGGCGGACAGTTCGGCCAGCGGGACGGGCCGGGCGGCGTCCGAGGCGACCAGCCCGCCGAGCCGGTCGCGGCTGGTCACCAGGGTGACGCAGCCGTCCCCGTCGGGCAGCAGCGGGCGGACCTGCTCGGAGCGGCGGGCGTTGTCGAGCACGATGAGCATCCGGCGCCCGGCGGTCAGCTCCCGGTAGCGGGCGGCCAGCGCCTCGGGGGAGGAGGGCATCTGCTCCGCGGGCAGGCCGAGGGCGAGCAGCAGTTCGCGCAGCACCGCACCGGTGGCGCGTTCGGGCAGCGGACTGTGCCCGCACAGGTCGACGAACAGCCGCCCGTCGGGGAAGTCGGCCTGGCGCTGGTGCGCCCAGTGCACGGCGAGGGCGGTCTTGCCGACCCCGGCCCCGCCGGTGACGACGGTGACGGCGCCGGGGGCGCGGGCGGCCCGGTCGAGCGCGGCCAGCTCGTCCTCGCGCCCGGAGAACCCCCGGGGCCGCCGGGGGAAGGGCCACGGCGCGGGGACGGGCTCCGCCGGCACGGCGGCGGGGGCGGGGACCGGCGCGGGGGCGGGGGCGGGCGCCGTCGCGGGCCCGGATGCCGTCGCGGGCCCCGGTGCCACGTCGCCGAGCAGCACCAGCTCGTGGGCCTCGGCGAGCTCCGCCCCGGGGTCGATGCCCAGCTGCTCGGCCAGGGTCCGGCGGGCGCGGTGGAACCACTCCAGCGCCTCCGGGCGCCGCCCGGCCCGGCCGAGAGCCGTCACCAGCGCGGCGACCAGCGACTCCCGCAGCGGATTGAGCGCGGCCTCGGCGGCCAGCACGCCCGCGGCCGCGCCGTGGTCGCCGAGCCGCCCGTGGGCGCGGGCCAGCTCCTCCACGGCGGACAGCCGCAGCTCCTCCAGCGCCCGGGCGGCGCACTGCAGCGGCAGGCTGGGCTCGGTGCCGGCGAGCGCGGGCCCTCGCCACAGCGCGAGCGCCTCCCGCAGGGCCGCCACCGCCCGGTCGGGCTCACGGGCGGCGCCGGCCTCCTGGACGAGCCGTTCGAAGCGCCGGGCGTCCACCGCCGCCTCGGGCACCCGCAGCAGGTAGCCGCCGCTGCCGCCGCTGCCGTCGGTGGCCAGCTCGACCCCGGCCTCGGGGGCCCGGTGCTCGGCCAGGACCGCGCGCAGCCCGGAGACGTGGTTGTGGATGACGGTGCGGGCGTGCCGGGGCGGCTCCTCCTCCCAGAGGGCCTCGGTCAGCCGGTCGATGCCGACGGGCGCGCCGGGGTTCAGCGCCAGCGTGGCCAGCAGGCTGCGGCGTTTGGGCGAGCCGAGGGCGAGCTCCCGCCCGTCCGCGGTCACCACGGCCACCGAGCCCAACAACCGGAAGTCCACCAACGCCCCCACCTGACCAGCAAATATAACAAGCATATGACAGTAAGGGATCTGTCGATAACACACGGTGCCCCCTGCCCGGAGCACCTCGCACCACCCCGCCCGGCGCCCTGGACGGACCCGTACCCGATCGGATCCAATACCACCTCCGGACACCAGGGGAGGGGACCGATGCTGACCGACACCTCGACCGCCGCGGGCAGGGCGATCCTGCTCCACGACCGCTACCCCACGCTCGACGAGCTCACCGCCACCGCCCACCACCTGGCCGCCCGCCACCCCGGACGCTGCCGGCTGCGCACCCTCGGCACCTCCCGGGCCGGGCGTCCCCTCCAACTCCTCTCGATCGGCCCCGACGGCCCCCGCCCCGCCGACGGCCCCCGCCCCGGCGCTGACGTCCTGGTCGTCTCCGGCGCCCACGCCGACGAGTTCTCCGGCCGCGCCGGCCTCGTCGAACTCGCCCACCGGGCCCTGGCCCGCCCCGCCCGGCACCCGGCCACCACCTGGCACCTGCTGCTCTGCCTCGACCCCGACGGCGCCCACCTGGCCGAAGGCGGCCTGCTCGCCCGCACCCTGCCCGCCTACTTCGCCGGCTACTACCGCCCCGCCGCCGAGGAGCAGCCCGAATGGGCCCCGGCGATCGGCGGCCGCCTCCCCGAGAGCCGGATCCTGCTCGACCTGATCGACGAACTGCGGCCCGCCCTCCAGCTCTCCCTGCACACCGCGGACGTCGGCGGCACCTTCCTCCAGGCCACCGCCGACCCGACCGCCCTCGCCGCCCCCTTCGCCCGCTCCGCCGCCGCCCTCGGCATCCCGGTGGAGACCGGCTCCTTCGACACCCACCGGCTGCCCGCCGTCAGCCCCGGCGTCTTCCTGATGGAGCCCGAGCACATCGACACCCAGGAGAACACCACCGGCATGCTCACCGACCAGGACGAGGCCCGGGGCGGCGCCCGGGCCGCCACCTGGTTCGCCCCCCGGCGCCACGGCGGGCGCACCGTCGTCGTCGAGGTGCCCGCCTGGACCAGCCACCACCTGGGCGACGACGCCCCCGTCCCCGCCCAGGACGCCGACCGCCACCTGCGCGCCGCCGCCGACCACCTGCGCGAGCGCGGCCGACAGCTCACCGCCCTGCTGACCGCCCTCCCCCCGCACGAGGACCCGCACGACACCCCGCTGCTGCGCGCCACCCGCACCCAGCTCACCGCACTGCGCCAACTCGCCGACGCCTGGGACCCGCGCACCCCCGAGGGCCCCCGCCCGGCACCGCCCCCGCTCACCCGCGCCCACCTGGCCGGCATCGACCTGTGGGCCCACCGCATCCCGGTCCGCGCCGCCGCCCTGCTGCGCCGCGCCATCCCCGCCCAGGACCCCCGCCCCGCCGCCCTCCTCGACACCTGGTGCGCCCACTACCGCCACCGCTTCCGCCCCACCTGGCTCCCCGTCACCCGCCAGGCCGCCCACCACGCCAACACCGCCGAAGCCGCCGCGGCCGCCGTCCCCCTCCCCTGACCGCCCGCCCCGCGCGGGGCGGGCTCCGGAGGCTCCGGGAGGATGGCCGGGTGAGCTCCCATCCCCGGCGTCACCGCGCGGCGCCGTCCCACGTCCACCGGATCACCAAGTACGACCCGGCCGACCGCGACGAGCGGGGCTGCTACACGGGGACGGAGGAGGCGGTCAGCGACCACGGGCCGGTCGAGGCCGCCTACCTGGAGGCCGTGGCGGCCTTCGCCGAGGAGAGCGGCGTGCGCTGGCTGTCGATCCGCGAACCCCAGGCCCCGCCCGGCTTCGCACACTTCGGCGCGGAGCCGGCGGTCGAGGGCGGCGGCCTGGCGGGGCTGTTCCCGCCCGACCCGACCGGATTCCACCCCGGCTTCCACGACGGCGCCCGGGTGCCGGTCGCGGTCGGCCTGGAACTGGTGCGGGCGATGCTCCGCGACAGCGGCGCCTGGTGCCGCCTGGAGACCGAGCCCGACGCCGGGTACGGCCCCGAGCCCGCCTTCGCCGTGCACGTCGGCTGGGACCAGTACCTCTACGTCGGCAGCGACGCGCCCTGCCCGGCGGCGGTGGCGCGCACCCGCGCGCTGGGCCTCCACCCGGAACCGATGGACGCCTCCCCGTACGAGGCCGAGGACGACGAGCCAGGCGAGCAGTGCCCGGCTGACGAGGAGTTCTGGACCCGGCTGCGCCGGTACGTGGTGGAGGGCCGGGCGGCGCTGCTGGAGGAGGTGCCCGCCGACAACGCCTGCCGCTGGCACCGGCTCGGCGACGGTACGGCGGCGAGGACGGCGGCGGAGGTGACGAGGGCGGAGGAGGCGGTCGACGCGGTGCGCGCCCTGCTGGTCCCGCGCGCCCAACTCGCCGTGTGGCCGGAACTGCTCACCGACGTCGCCGCCGCCCTGGCCGCCCTGCCCGAGGACGGCCCGGTCGAGTTCCTCCGGGAGGGCCGCGACGGCCGGATCACCGGCACGGTCGCGGACGCGGAGGATCTCAGGGAGCGGGCCGCCGAGCTGTCCGGGGCCCGGGCCGCCGCCGTCCTGTCGGTGTACGCCGGCGAGCGCGGCCCGCTGTTCACCGCGGTGCTGCCGGACGCCGACGGAGTCCTGCGCGCCCGCTGGCGCACCGAGCCGGCGCCGGGGGACCGGGAGCCGGGGCCCGAGTAGGGCGCGCTCAGGACTCGACGGGGTCGCGCAGGGCGGGGCGGGGCGGGGGAGCGGGGTCGTCCTCGGAGAGCAGTGAGCCCCGTACGCGCTGGACGTAGCGCTCGATCAGGTGGCACAGCACGCTGACGGTCGCGGCGACGTCCGGTTCCGGGACGCCGTCCAGGGCGTCGGTCAGGCCGGTGATGTTGGCCTGTTTCAGCCGCTCGAGCAGAGCGCGGCCGTCGGGGGTGAGGGCGACCCGGCGGGCCCGGCGGTCCAGGGCGTCGGGGGTGCGGGCCACCAGGTGCTGGCTCTCCAGGCGGTCGATCTGCCGGGTGACGTGGGAGGGCTTGACCATCAGCCGGGCGGCCAGGTCGCCCACCCGGCTGGGCCCGTCGGCCTCGGCGAGGGCGCGCAGCAGGTAGACGTCCGAGCGTGCGGCGGTGATGCCGGCCTTGGCGGTGCGGCGCTCGTGTTCCTGGGAGCGGGTCAGCAGGTAGGCCAGCGAGGCCAGTACGGCCTCCAGGTCTGCGGTGGCGGTGTCCGCGGTGGCGGTCCGATCGTCTGCGGCGTCCGACATGGGGGAACTTTAGCGGCCGGTGCGCCTCCCGGCTGCGGCGCAGACCGGTCACCGGATTTCGGACAGATTCGGCGCCCACCGGATGGGCCCTTTCGCCGCCACGGACCGCGAGTTAGCGTGACAGCGAGTTAGTTGCTTTTGGCACGTAAATGCTCCGGGCCCGCACGCCCGCCGCACCCGCGTGCCCCGCACGGCCGCACCCTCGCGTGCCCCGCACGGCACCGCGGGCCGGACCGGACCGACCCATCCGGCACAGCCAGCTCCGAGAGGGGAGCCCCCCATGGCCACCGCCGCACAGACCCCCCGCTTCACCCACCCCGCCGCCCGCGGCACCTGCCCCTTCGCCCCGCCGCCGGCCTACCAGCAGGCCCAGCAGGACGAGCCGATCAGCCGCATCTCCCTCTGGGACGGTTCCCCCAGCTGGCTGCTCACCCGCCACGAGGACATCAAGGCGGTGCTCTCCGACGCCCGGTTCAGCTCCGACTCCACCCGCCCCGGCTTCCCCTTCGTCAGCGCCGGCGCCCGCCAGCTGAACAACGGCCAGCCCGTCTTCATCCGGATGGACGACCCCGAGCACGCCCGCCTGCGCCGGATGCTCACCGGCGAATTCATGATCAAGAAGGTCGAGGCGCTGCGCCCCGAGGTCCAGCGCATCGCCGACGAACTGCTGGACAGGATGACCGAGGGCCGCACCGGGGCCGACCTGGTCCGCGAGTTCGCCCTGCCGCTGCCCTCCCTGGTCATCTGCCTGCTGCTCGGCGTCCCCTACCAGGACCACGAGTTCTTCCAGGAGTGCAGCCGCGTCCTGCTGCGCCGCGACTCCTCGGTCGAGGACGTCATCGCCGCCCAGGCCCGGCTGACCGACTACCTGGAGGAACTCACCGACACCAAGCGCACCCACCCCGACGACGGCATCCTCAGCCGCCTGGTCGAACGCGGCGAACTCAACACCGCGGAGATCGGCGCGATGGGCCGGCTGCTGCTGGTCGCCGGGCACGAGACCACCGCCAACATGACCGCGCTGTCCGTCCTCGCCCTGCTGCGCCACCCCGCCCAGCTCGACCACCTGCGCCGCCACCCCGAGGCCGTCCCCGGCGCCGTCGAGGAACTGCTGCGCTACCTGACCATCGTGCACTCCGGCCTCACCCGGGTCGCCACCGAGGACGTCGAGCTAGGCGGGGTGCGGATCCGGGCCGGCGAGGGCGTCGTCTGCATGATCAGCACCGCCAACCGGGACACGGCGCAGTTCACCGACGGCGACAGCCTCGACCTGACCCGCGACGCCCGCCGCCACCTCGCCTTCGGCTTCGGCGTCCACCAGTGCCTGGGCCAGCCGCTGGCCCGGCTGGAACTGCAGATCGCCCTCGACACCCTGCTGCGGCGCCTGCCCGAACTGCGCCTGGCCACCGCCTTCGAGGACGTCCGCTTCCGCGGCGAGATGCTCATCTACGGCGTCCACGAGCTGCCCATCGCCTGGTAGTCCGGGCCCGCCCCCACCCCCGAACCCCCACCCCCGAAGGGAACCCCATGCTCGTCCTGATCGACCAGGAGAAGTGCTGCGGCGCCGGCCACTGCGTGCTCGCCGCCCCCGAGGTCTTCGACCAGCGCGACGAGGACGGCATCGTCGTCCTGCTCGACGCCCGCCCCCCGGCCGGCCTCCACCAGGCCGTCCAGGACGCCGCCGCGGTCTGCCCGGCCGCGGCGATCACCCTGGAGAACGTGTGACCGCACTGCGCGAGGTGGCCGTCGTCGGAGCCGGCGCCGCCGGACTGCACGCCGCCGAGGCGTTGCGCCGGGCCGGCTACGACGGCCGCCTCACCCTCGTCGGGGCCGAGCCCGAACCCCCGTACGACCGGCCGCCGTTGTCCAAGCAGCTGCTCGACGGCCGGCTGCCGGCGGACAAGCTGGCCCTGCGCGGGAGCGCCGCCCTGGCGGAGCTGCGGCTGGACCTGCGCCTGGGGGTGGCGGCCGAACGCCTGGACCGCGGCGCCCGCACCCTGCACCTGGCCGACGGCCGGCAGGTGCGCTGCGACGCCCTGGTGGTGGCCACCGGCGTCCGCCCGCGCCGGCTGCCCGGCGCCGAGACACCGCTGCCCGGCGCCCACGTGCTGCGCACGCTGCCCGACGCCCTCGCCCTGCGCGAGGAACTACGGCCGGGCGCACGGCTGTTGGTGGTCGGCGGCGGACTGCTCGGCGCCGAGGCGGCGGCCACCGCCGTCGGGCTCGGCGCCGAGGTGACCTGGCTGGTGGCGGCCGCCGCGCCGCTGGCCGCCGTCCTGGGCGCCGAGACGGCCGCGCTGCTGACCGGCCTGCACCGCGAGCACGGGGTGCGGATCCACCGGGGCGCGGCCGCCGCCGTGCTCCGGCGGCACGGCCGGGCCGCCGGCGTACGGCTCGCCGACGGCGGCGAACTGGCCGCCGACGCCGTCCTGATGGCCATCGGCTCGGTGCCGGCCACCGAGTGGCTGGCCGGCAGCGGGGTCCCGCTGGCCGACGGCGTGGCCTGCGACGCCCACTGCGCCGCCGGCCCCGGCGTCTGGGCGGCCGGCGACGCCGCCTCCTGGCCCGACCCGCGCACCGGCCGCCGCCGGCGCCTCGAACAGCGCACCAACGCCACCGACCAGGCCCTGCTCGCCGCCCGCAACCTGCTGGCCGGCCCGGACGGCACCCGCCAGGCCTACGCCCCGGTCCCGTACCTGTGGACCGACCAGTACGGCCTGCGGGTGCAGGCCTTCGGCAGCCCGGGCGCCGCCGACGGCTTCGAACTGGTCGACGGCAGCCTCGCCGAGCACCGGTTCGCCGCCGCCTGCCTGCGGGAGGGCCGGGTCACCGGCGCGGTGGGCATCGCCGCCGCCCGCGCCCTGCGCGGACTGCGCGCCCAGGTCGCGGCCCACGGCCCCTGGCCGCCCGCCGCCGAACGGGAGGCCGCACCGGTCGGCTGAGCCGGGGGCCGGGGGCCGGGGGCCGGGGGCCGGCGGGCCAGGGCTGGGTGCTGGGAGGCCGGGCGGGAGGCCGGCCGGCAAGGGGCGGCGGCCGGCCGACCCGGCGGCATCGGGAGCAAATCGCTACATTAGGGGCATTTGGCAGCAGCAGCGCCAGGCACCGTGCGCCCACGCAGAGAAGGCCGACCGCCTTCGGAAAGGGTCCCCATGCACCCCGCCCTCAGCCCCGCCGTCCTCGCCGAACTGCGCCGGCCCCGGCCCTACCCGGCGGTGTCCGTCCTGATGCCCACCCACCGCCGCGAACCCGACAACACCCAGGACCCGGTACGGCTGCGCAACCTGCTGGCCGAGGCGAAGGAACGCCTCCAGGCCGACCCCGAGGTCTCCCGGGCCGACCGGATCGACGTGGTCGGGCAGCTCGACAAGGCCCTCGCCGAGGTCGACCTGGTGCACGCCGAGGACGGCCTGGCGATCCTCGCCGCGCCCGGCGAGCACCAGGTGTGGACCTTCGCCCGCACGGCCCCCGCCCGGGTGGTGCTGTCCGACACCTTCCTCACCCGCAACCTGGTCTCCGCCCAGGCCGCCGAGCGCCCCTACTGGGTGCTGGCCGTCGCCGCCGACCGGGCCGTGCTGTGGAGCGGCACCCCGGAGCGGGTCACCGAGGACCGCGCCCACGGCTTCCCGCTGACCCGCGCCTTCTTCGACAACCCCGACCCGGAGCGCCGCGAGCGCATCGGCGACACCCCCAGCACCTTCCGCGACGAGGAGACCAAGACCTTCCTGCGCCAGGCCGACACCGCGCTCGGCAAGGTCCTGGCCGCCGACCCCCGCCCGCTGTACGTGGTCGGGGAGGCGCCCGCCCTGGCCCTGCTGGACGCCGCGGGCCCGATCGCCAAGGAGGCCACCGCCCAGATCCCGCACGGCGGCCTCGCCCAGGCCGACGTCGAGACCGTCCGCAAGGTGGTCGGGCCCGCCGTGCGGGCCCACGCCGAGCAGGAGACCGCCGACGCCCTCGCCCGGCTGGACAAGGCCCGCGGCCGCTCCGGGTTCGCCGCCGGCCTCGACGAGGTCTGGCAGGCGGTGGGGGAGGGGCGCGTCGCGCTCCTGGTGGTCGAGGAGAACCACCGCGCCACCGTCCGCGACGCCGGCGAGCACCTCGTCCCCGCCGAGCCCGGCGAGGCCGGCGCCCGCGAGGACATCGTCGACGAGGTCGTCGAGCGCGCCCTCGACACCGGGGCCCGGGTCGCCTTCGTCCCCGACGGCACCCTCGCCGACGCCCGCGGCATCGCCGCCGACCTGCGCTACTGACCGCACCGACCCCTCACCGTCGCGCCCGGGCCGCGCCTCAGCGCCCGTCCCGCGCCGCACCGCCCGGGCGCGACGGCCGTCAACTCCCCCGCCCCGCACGGCAGTACGGTCCGCAGACGCCGCGTCAGGTACTCCACCGGCCGGTCCCAGCACGCCCCCGCGGCCGGGATGACGCACCCTCATGACCCGCCCGGCGTCAGCAGTGCGAGGCTTCGGCCATGGACGTCGACCCACCACCGCGCCGCCGCCGGACCGCGGCGGCCCCCGCCGCGCTCACCGCCGCACTCACCGCCGCGCTCCTCGCGGGCTGCTCCTCCGGCGGCGAGGGCGCGGTCTTCGTCACCGAGAAGGGCACCAGCATCGGCCGGGCCGCCGCCGACGGGCGCCGGGACGCCCCCGAGGTGACCGGGCAGACCCTGGAGGGCGGCCCGGCGGCCCTCGCCGACCACCGGGGCAAGGTCGTCGTCGTCAACATCTGGGGCTCCTGGTGCGGCCCCTGCCGCACGGAGGCGCCCGCCCTGGAACGCCTGCGGCAGCACTACCAGGGCCAGGACGTCGAGTTCCTCGGCATCAACACCCGCGACCAGGACATCGCCAACGCCCGGCGCTTCCAGCAGGAACAGGGCCTGACCTACCCCAGCCTGTTCGACCCGGCCGGCACCCAGCTGCTCAGGTTCCCCGCGGGCACCCTCGACGCGGGCTCCCTCCCGACCACCCTGGTGGTCGACCGCCGCGGCCGTCTCGCGGCGCGCGCCCTCGGCGGCCAGAGCTACGATGCCCTGGAGTCCATGGTCGAGCCCGTGCTCGCCGAGAAGTCCGGCTGAGCGCGGCCGAGTGCGGCCGGGTCCGGCCGAGCGCGGTGGCGCCCCGCCGGGGCGTAAATCGTTTGGGCGGGCGGGTCGTCGGCTGCTACCGTCTGCCCAGCCGTGCGACCGATGCGAGGAGGTGAGACCCATGAAGGCAGGAACCGAGTGGGTGCTCCCCCTCGTCGTCACGGTGGGCGATTGACGTTGGCGTCGCCCGGGAGCGCCTCAGGCAAGGCACTTCCGAAAGGCAGCACCATGAGTGCGCCGCATCCTGCCCCGAGCGCTCCTCTCCCCAGCGCCGCTGTCCCGAGCGCCGCTGTCCCGAGCGTCCCCGCCGCCGCGCCCCCGGAGGGCGCCGCCCGGCGTGCGGGCAGCACCCTGGAACCGGTCCGGCGCTGACCCGCGCACCGGCCGCCCCGGCATCGAACGAACGACCCCGACACCGAACGAACGAAGAATGAGGTGAACACCATGACCAAGACAACGAACGGCATCGAAGTCGAAGGCACCGTCATCGAGTGCCTGCGCAACGCCAACTTCAAGGTGGAACTGCAGAACGGGCACGTCGTCCTGGCCCACATCAGCGGGAAGGTCCGCAAGAACCACATCAAGATCCTCCCGCACGACCGGGTGCTCGTGGAGCTCAGCCCCTACGACCTCACCCGCGGCCGGATCCGCTACCGCTACCGCAACTAGCGGCCGGCGGCGGGAGAACCGGTGGCCCGGCACGCTCCCCCGTGG
>NZ_JBHJWG010000063.1:27070-35453 GCF_042266305.1 Kitasatospora sp. NPDC056076 | reverse complement strand
GTCGTCGTCCTGGCGGCTCGCCGCCGCGACCGACCCGACGGCCGCGGCGCCGAGCGCGACGCCCGCGCCGGCCCAGCCGATGACGGCGCGGCGGCTGACCGCGCCCGGGTTGGCGGTGGCGGCAGCGGCCGGAGCGCCCTGCTGCTGCTCGTTCTCGGCGTCCATCGGCGGGCGGGCCCTTCTCACTCTTGCTGAACTACTGACCTGCGGAACTACGGAACTGCTGGCCTACTGGCCTGCTGGCCTGCGGAACTACGGAGCTGCGGAGCTGCGGTGACGGCCGAACCCGGTTCGGCGGTCGGCTACTTGACGACGACGGCGGCGGCCAGCTTCGACAGCGGCTCGCCCAGCGAGTTGACCGCGTCGGAGAAGGTCTTGCGCTCGGCCTCGGTGACCTTGTCGTACGGGGTGAAGGTGCCGTCGGCCTGCTTGTACTTGGCGAGCAGGGCGTTGATGGCGGTGAACTCGGAGTCGAGGGTCTTCGACAGCTCCGGGTTCTTCTCGGCGGCGACCGGCTTCAACAGCTCGTAGGCCTTCTGGGCACCCTCGACGTTGGCCTGGAAGTCCGCGAGGTCGGTGTGGCTGTAGCGGTCCTCCTCACCGGTGATCTTGTTGGTGGCGACCTCGTCGAGCAGTTCCTTGGCGCCGTTGGCCATGCTGGTCGCGGTGATCTCCGCCTCGGGGATCTTCTTCTGCCAGTCCTTGAGGTCGGTGACCAGCTGGTCGGCGAGGGTCTTCTCCTCGTCGCCGATCCTGGCGTCGGCCCAGAGGGCCTTCTCCAGCCGGTGCCAGCCGGTCCAGGCCTGGCCCTGCTCCAGCTTGTCCTCGCGGGTGTCGGTCTTGGGGTCGACGTCGCCGAAGCTCTCGGCGACCGGCTCGGTGCGCTCCCAGCCGGTGCGCGAGGGGGCGTACAGCGACTTGGCCTTCTCCAGGTCGCCGCCCTTGATCGCGGCGGCGAAGGCCTCGACGGCCGGGACGGTGGCGTCGGCCTGCTCCTGGGCGTACTTGCGGTAGGCGTCGACGGCGGCGGCCAGGCGCGGGTCGGCGGGGGCGGCGCTGCCGCTGTCGCCGGTCACGGTGATCTTCTGGCGGATGCCGTCGCCGACCATGCCGGGCTTGCAGGCGACCTCGTAGCTGCCGGCCTTGATCTCGGCGTTGATGCTGGCCTTGGTGCCGGGGCCGATGTTCTCCCGCTCGGTGACGATCTTGTCGCCGGCGGCGTAGACGTACACCTCGGTGGTCTTGGAGCCCTTGTTGCTGATGTCGATCACCACGTGACCGGCCGGGAAGCTGGTCTTCGAGACCTCGCAGGCGGTGTCCGTGGCGTTGACCTTGACCGCGTCCGAGCCGCCCGCCTTGTCGTCCTTCTTCGACGCGCAGCCGGCCAGGGCGGCGGTGGCCACGGCGAGGCTGAGCAGCGCGGCTGCGGTGGAACGGCGGCGGGCGGACATGGGGGCTCCAACGGAAAAGGGCATGGGGGTGCCAAGGCCGGGTAAAGCGCCGGCCGGGCCGGTGCCTCCTGATTAGCTAAGGCATACCTTACGTAAGAAGTCTTTACCGTCCATACCCAGCCCCCTGCCCTGCCCGAACCGTTACCTCCCCGGCGCGCGGCGGGCGGCGGCGCGGGCCGTCCAGCGGCCGTCCTGGCGGCTGATCCGGATCGGGTGGCCGAAGGTCGCGCTGATCAGCTCCGTGGTCATCACCTCGTCCACCGGACCGGCCGCCAGGCACTCGCCCTCGCGCAGCAGCAGCGCGTGAGTGGTGCTCTCCGGCAGCTCCTCCAGGTGGTGGGTGACCAGCACGCTGGCCAGTTCGGGGTGCTGGTGGCGCAGCAGGTCCAGGCTGTCCAGCAGCAGCTCGCGGGCGGTCAGGTCGAGGCCGGTGGCGGGCTCGTCGAGCAGCAGCAGGCGGGGGCTGGGCATCAGCGCGCGGGCGATCAGGGCCCGGCCGCGCTCGCCCTGGGAGAGCGTGGTCCACGGGGCGTCCGCCATCGCGGCCATGCCGAGGGTCTCGATCAGCTGCTCGGCCCGCTCCACCGCCTCGGGGGCGGGCTTGCGGTGCCACTCCGGCTCGATGGTGTTGGTGTGGCCGGTGAGCACCACCTCGCGCACGCTGAGCGGCGAGCGCAGCGGGTGGCGCGGGTTGACGTGCCCGAGGTGGGCGCGCAGCTCGCGGATGTCGACCCGGCCGAGCCGGCGGCCGAGCACGTCCACCGTGCCGCGGGTGGGGTGGGAGACCGCGCCGAGCAGGGCGAGCAGGGTGGACTTGCCCGCCCCGTTGGGGCCGAGCAGTGCCCAGTGCTCGCCGGGCCGGATCTCCAGGGTGATGCCGCGCAGCAGGTGCCGGCCGTCGCGCACGACGTCGACGTCCTGGGTGCGCAGCAGCGGGCCGTCGAAGGACGGGGCCATGGGGCGATTCTCCGATCGTGGTGCCGGTCAGGGGGGCGGGGCGCCGTACCCGACCGGCCCGGCGCCGACCGTCCGTGTGCACCGTACAACCGTCGGCCGGGGCCGAGCCGGGCCGTCCGAGGAGTGAACCGTCCAGAACCCTGTCGTGCGGGAGGAGTTGGGAGGAACATGGTGCTCTTCCGTGGGGGCGAGGGGGAGGCGTGATGGTGGCGGACGAGGAACGGCCGGGCAGTCTGCACGCTCTGGTCGAGCGGCAGGCCCGCCGGGCGCCGGGGACGGTGGCGGTGCGCTGCGGCGAGGCGGAGCTGACGTACGGGGAACTGGACGCCCGGGCGGACCGGTTGGCGGCCGTACTGGTGGGGCGCGGGCTGGCCCCCGGCGGCCTGGCGGCGGTCGCGCTGGGCCGGGGCACCGAGGTGTACGTGGCGCTGCTCGCGGTACTCAAGGCGGGCGCCGCCTTCGTGCCGCTGGAGCCGACCGCGCCCGACGCACTGCTGCGGCACGTGCTGACCGACGCCGCGCCCCGCCTGGTGGTCACCGAGCGGCGCCACCTGGTCCGGCTCGCGGACGCGGGCGGCGCCGAGGTGGTCTGCGTCGACGACCAGGACCAGCCGGAGGGCGGGTTCGAGCGGCCGGACGGCGGGTTCGAGCGGCCGGAGGTCACCCCCGGCGACCTCGCCTGCGTGTTCTACACCTCCGGCTCCACCGGCCTGCCCACCGGCGCGCTGGTCGAGCACCGCAACCTGCTGGCCGCGTACGCGGGTTGGCGCGAGGTGTACGGGCTGACGCCCGAGGACCGGATCCTGCAGACGGCCAGCCTGGAGTTCGACGTCTTCACCGCCGACTGGGTGCGCGCGCTGGGCACCGGCGCCACCCTGGTGGTCACCCCGTTCAACCTCACGCTGGACCGCACCGCCGACCTCGCCGCGCTGCCCGCGCTGGTCGCGGAGGAGCGGATCACGGTCATGGAGCTGAACGTCCGCACCGCGCGTCGGCTCACCGACCTGCTGTCCGTGACCCGCGCCGGGCTGCCGGGAGTACGGCTGCTCACCGTCGGCGCCGAGAAGTGGTACCTGGACGAGCAGTTGGCGCTGCAACGGCTGCTCGGCGAGGGCACCAGGGTGCTGAACGTCTACGGTCTGGCCGAGGCCACCGTCGACAGCACCTGGTTCGAGGTGCGCGGCGCGGCCGCGGCCCCCGGCGCGGAGCGGGTCTCGCTGGTCGGCCGGCCCTTCCCCGGCACCCGGGTGTACGTGCTCGGCCCCCGGGCCACCCCGGTGCCGCCCGGGCGGGTCGGCGAGATCGCCGTCGCCGGCTCCGGCCTGACCCGCGGCTACCTGGGCCGGCCGGTGGACACCGCCCGCCGCTTCATCCGGGCGAGGTTCGATCCGGACGGCCGGGTGCTGCTGACCGGCGACCTCGGGGTGCTGCGGGAGGACGGCGTCCTGGAGTTCGTCGGCCGGGCCACCACCGTGGTCGGACCGCTCGGCGCGGACCGGCCGACCACGGTGGTCGCCCGGGTCAAGGTGGCGGCCCGTGCGGAGGGCGCGCTGCGCACCCACCCGAAGGTGCGGGAGGCGGTCGTGGTCGAGATGGAAACGCGGCCCGGACAGCGGCAGTTGGTCGGCTACGCGGTGCCCGTACAAGGAGCGCCGGACCGGGACGGGACGGACGGCTGGTCGCTCACCCAGTACCTGCTGACCCAGCTCAGGGGCTTCTCGAACCCCACCGCCGTGGTCGTCGTCCCCGAGCTGCCGCGCACCCGCGCCGGGAAGCTCGACCGCTCCAAGCTGCCGCTGCCCGCCCCTCCGGGGCACACCGCCCCGCGCTCGGCCAAGGCCGGAGGCGGGCGCGGCGGCAAGGGCGGGGCCGGGCGGAGCGGCAAGGGCGGCGGCGGGCGCGGCGGTTCGGACTCCGATCCGATCGGCTGCGCGGTCGCGATCGCGATCGTCGTCGCGTTCTTCGCGTGGGGCCTCACCAATGTCTTCTTCAAGGGCGCGACGGACCTCTCGGCAGTGCCCGACGGCGGCTACCACACCTGGTTCGAGCTGCTCTACTTCTTCGAGAACCTCTCCTTCGGCGCCGGGATGGCCTTCCTGTTCTTCGGCTTCCCCTCGGTCCTGCGGCAGGGCCGGTCGTTCAGGCTGTCCGTGGTCACCTACCTGTCGATCTTCTGGCTGCTCGCCTCCTGGTGGCCGCAGGACAACCTCTACCGGCTCACCGCGGCCAACGACTGGACCCGCGAGGTGGTGATGGTCTACGTCTTCAACGTCCCGCTGATGCTGGCCGCCATGGTGGTCGTGGTCTTCCTGCTCAGCCGGCCGAAGACCGTGCAGAAGCAGAAGGCGGGGAGGAGGCACTAGGTTCCGGCCGGCCGCAGGCGTTCAGCGCAACGCCTCGAACATCCCGGCCAGCGCGCCGTTGGCCGCCTCGACCAGCGCCTGCGCGGCGTCCAGCGCCTCGGCGTCGGGCCCGGCCAGTGCGCGGCCGACGGCGGGCTCCGGGTCGTGGGCCGCCGTCGGGATCAGCGGCAGCAGGGTGACGCTGAGCCGGGCGCAGCGCGGGCGCAGCCGGTCGAGGTGCTCGTGCAGCGCCTCGGGGGCGAGCCGGGCGCCGAGCGGCAGCGCGTCCAGGGTGCGGACGAGGTGGCCGGGGCCGCGCACCTGGTCCAGCCGTTCGCGCAGGACGAAGGCGACGGCGGGGCCGGTGAGCCGCAGGTTGATCTCGGTGGGGGCGAGGCGGCGCTGCCGGTCGGTGACGAAGTCGACGTCGTACCAACCGCGGTGGCCCTCGGCGGCCAGCCGCTCCCCCACCGCCAGGGCGAACCCGCGCGCCGTGTCGGCGGCGGCCCGCGGCACGGTGCCGGGGCCGACGGTGACGCCCTGGTAGCGGGTGCCGGCCACCTCCATGACACCGGCCCCGACCGGGTGCACGGTGCCGTCCGGGCCGATCACGGCGTCGTAGGTGAGGTCCCGCAGCCGGGCGGAAGGGCCCGGGTCCACGTACTCCTCCAGCAGCAACTCGCCCTCCGGAGGCAGGACTTCGGAGCGCACCAGGCGGCGCAGCAGGGCACCTCCGCCGCCCGCGGCGAACAGCTCGGCGGGCTCGACCACGACGGTGCCGTAACCGCCCACGCCGTACGGGCTCTTGAGGACGGTGGTCAGGCCCCGGACGGCCCGGACGGTGAGTCTGCGCGCGGCGCGGCGACGGCTCCCCACGCGCTCCTGGGCGGGGACGACGACCCCGGGGTGCTCGGGGGCGAGAGCGGCGAACAGCCCGTGCGCGGCGGCCTTGGACTCGTAGCGGCGGACGGCGGCCAGCTCGGGCCCCTCGCCCTGCGCCGCCGTACGGCCCCAACTGACCACCGGGTGGCCGGAGTCGGCGATCCGGGCGGCCAGCGCGGGGCGGGCGGCGAGCGCCTCGGCGAGCGTCCGGTCGCCCGCCACCCCGGTGTGCACCTCGACCGGGCCCCAGCCCAACTCCCTTCCCAGCCAGTCGGTCCAGACCCGGTCGACCTCGGCGGGCAGCACCAGCACGGCCGGTTCCGGGCTGTAGCCGACGGCCAGGCAGGCGTAGTGGTGCGCCTGCCGCAGCCGTCGCGCCCGCTGCGCGGCGTCCATGCCCGGGGCGAAGAACTGCGCGTTGAAGTCCGCGACATTGCCCAGGTGCACCGCCGCCCGCCCGCCGGTCCAGGCCCCCACCCATCCGTCCATGGAGCGGAAGCATAGGGCGTCAGAGCGCCAACAGCCCCGCCTCGGTGGGGCGCAGACCGCACGCGTCGAGGTAGAGGGCGCGCAGGCGGGGCTCGAAGTCGACGTGCAGCCAGGCGCAGCCGGCGCTGCGGGCGCCGTCGGCGGCCTCGCCGACCAGCCGGGTGGCGACGCCGTGCCGCCGGGCGGCCGGTGCGACCACGGTGTCCAGCAGGAAGGCGTGGGTGCCGCCGTCCCAGGCGAGGTTGACGAAGCCGACCAGGGCGCCGTCGGCGGTCCGCCGGGCGGTGACCCAGCCGAGGCTGTGCCGCGCCAGGCGGGCCAGCCACTGGCCGGGTTCGAGGGGGTGGCCGAAGCCGTCCGCGTGCAGGCGGTCGAGTTCGGGGTCGGTGAGCGCTCCGCGCCACTGGTAGTCGATCGTCACGACGGCAGCGTAGACGGCTTGTTAAGTTCCGATCATTTTTGATTGGAACAGGACACAACTTGGCAAAGTTATGACCTTTCCTCTAGCCCGACCTGACTGATCGCCGTCAATCTCGGTCGCAGCTCTTTGCAGCCCCTTTCCCTGCACCCCACCCCCACCGGAGTCAGAGTGAGCCCCAACTCCTCGTCCCGCCGTGCCCGCACGGCCGGAGCGATAGCCGTCGTCGCCGCCCTCGCCGCTGTGGCCGTCCCCACCACGGCCTCCGCCGCCCCCGCCACCCGCGAGGCCGCGATCGCCCAGGCCCGCGCCAACGTCACCCACAACGCCGGGGTGTTCGGCTACGGCGCGGGCCAGGACCTCGTCCTCAAGGACGTCGTCCTCGACGCCGACGGCGCCTCGCACATCCGCTTCGACCGCACCTACCAGGGCCTCCCGGTGGTCGGCGGCGACCTGGTCGTCCACCAGGACGCCCGCGGCAGGCTCAAGGACACCTCCCGGGCGGCCGCCCACGACGCCGCCGTGAAGACCACCGTCCCCAAGGTCCCCGCCCAGGCCGGCGCCGCGAACGCGATCTCCGCCGCCCCCGGCGTCCGGGACGCCACCAGCAGCCCCGAACTGGTCGTCTGGGCCGCCGACGGCACCCCGCGACTGGCCTGGCGCACCGTCGTCGAGGGCACCGGCGAGCACGGCCAGCCGGCCGGCAAGGTCGTCGTCACCGACGCCACCACCGGCGAGCAGATCGAGTCCTACGACGCCGAGCACCAGGCCGCCGGCACCGGCAACTCCGAGTACACCGGCCAGGTCACCGTCGACACCACCCCGGCCAACGGCGGCTACACCCTGACCGACCCGGTCCGCGGCCACGTCACCAAGGACGCCGGCAACCTGTCCGCCAGCTCGATCAAGGCGAGCTCCGGCACCCCGTTCACCAGCACCACCAACGTCTGGGGCGACGGCAAGAAGTTCTCCACCAACCGCGCCACCGCCGCCGTCGACGCCCACGCCAACACCGCCTGGACGTACGACTACTACAAGAACGTGCACGGCCGGAACGGCATCAAGAACGACGGCAAGGGCGCCACCGTCTTCGTCCACGTCGGCACCAACTGGGACAACGCCCAGTGGTCCGACAGCTGCTTCTGCATGATGACCGGCGACGGCGACGGCACCACCGACCCCGAGCAGGTCGACCTCGACACCATGGGCCACGAGATGACCCACGGCGTCACCAGCGCCACCGCCAACCTGCGCTACAGCGGCGAGTCCGGCGGCCTCAACGAGTCGACCAGCGACATCTTCGGCACCATGGTCGAGTGGTACGCCAACAACAAGATCGACACCGGCGACTACCTGTTCAGCGACCAGTCCACCCCGCCGTGGCTGCGCCGCTTCGACAAGCCCTCGCTGGACGGCAAGTCGGCCGACTGCTGGAGCAGTTCGGTCGGCAAGCTGGACGTCCACAACTCCTCCGGCGTCGGCAACCACTGGTTCTACCTCGCCAGCGAGGGCAGCGGCACCAAGACCATCAACGGGGTCACCTACAACAGCCCCACCTGCAACAAGTCGACGGTCACCGGCATCGGCAACCAGAAGGTCGCCAAGATCTGGTACCGCGCGCTGACCGTCTACATGACCTCCACCACCAACTACAAGGGCGCCCGCGCCGCCTCGCTCAACGCCGCCCGCGACCTCTACGGCGCCGGCAGCACCGAGTACAACGCGGTCGCCGCGGCCTGGAGCGGCGTCAACGTCAACTAGGTTCTGTCCGCCTGACGTTGTCGGATCAGCTGGTGAACCCGACGTGGACGTGGTCGTGGTGGGTGTCATCGGTGAAGAACTGG
>NZ_JBHJWG010000063.1:0-27060 GCF_042266305.1 Kitasatospora sp. NPDC056076 | reverse complement strand
GCCACCGGCCCGCCCACGTTGTACGAACCGGCCGGCGCCGCGTCCCGCATGAAGGACTCGATCAGCTGCCGGGGCGTGGCCGGGTCCACCACGGCCCGGCCGTCGATCCGCCAGACGTCGAAGGCCCGGCCCAGCGGATGGTCGCTGGGCCGGGTCGTCCCGAAGACGTCCAGGGGGTGACCGGTGCGCACCACGCTCACCGACAGCGCGTACGGGCCGGCCAGCCGCAGCATCGCCGTCAGGACGCTGTCGTGGACGGTGCCGCTGAGCAGGTCGGCGGCGGCCTCGGGCGGCAGCTCGATCCTCGGCTCGGCCAGCACCTTCGCCACCGCGGGGGTGGGTGCGGCGGGCGCGGCAGGTGAGGCGGGTGAGGCGGCGGGTGAGGCGGGTGAGGCGGCGGGTGACCCGGCGGCCGGGCCCGGGTCGCCGGGGTGCACGGCGGTGACCGTCCAGCGGGGCTCGGCCCGGCTCAGCCGGACGTCGACCGTGATGCCGCCCGCCGCCACCGAGCCGTCCGGCTGCCTGGTCCACTGGCGGCAGACCACCAGCACGCTCGCCGAGTCGGCGAGGATCCCGCCGTACTGGGCGTCGACCACCTCGAGGGCGGCCTCCGGCGCCGCCGGGGCGAGCCGCCCGGCACCGTCCGCCAGGCCCGGTGGCAGGCCCAGCGCCGCCACCCGGGCCCGGGCCGCCCCGGACCCCTGCCCGCCGGGCGGCCAGGCGCCGAGCGCGGCGACCAGCTCGACGGCGCGGCGCTTGACGTCGGGCTGGATCTCGCCGGGGCCGGGCTGCCACAGTGGCGGGTTGGGCAGCGGGGTCGCTGCGGCTGGCGCTGTCGGGGTCGCCGCCTGGGTCGCTGTCGGGGTCGGGGCCGCTGTCGGGGGCTGTGTCGGGGGCTGTGTCGAACTCGCCGGGGCCACGGCGGACTTCGTACCGCTCGTACACCCCGCCGCGCCCAGCAGCACCGCCGCCGCACCCGCCCGCAGCACCCCGCGTCGGCCCGCACCCCGGCCACCGTCTCCGCTCGTCATGCCGTCAGTATGCGACCGGTGGCCGGGCCTGGGCGCAGGCGTCAGCCCAGACGGCGGATCGGCTCACCCGCCAGGAACGCCGCGATGTCCTCCACCGCCTCGGTGAAGTACCGCCGGTAGTTCTCCTGCGAGACGTACCCCAGGTGCGGGGTGGCCAGCAGCCGGGGCGCGCGGCGCATCGGGTGGTCCGCGGGCAGCGGCTCGACGTCGAAGACGTCCACCGCGGCCCCCGCGATCCGGCCGCCGGTGAGGGCCGCGAGCAGCGCGTCCTGGTCGACGATCGCCGCCCGGGAGGTGTTCACCAGATAGGCCTCCGGCTTCATCAGAGCGAGCTCGGCGGCGCCGATCAGCCCCCGGGTGCCCGCGTTCGACGCGAGGTGGACCGACACGAAGTCGCTCTCCCCGAGCAGTTGCTCCTTCGAGGCGGCCCGGCGCACACCCGCCGCGGCCGCCTGTTCATCGGTCAGGCTCCGACTCCAGGCCAGCACCTCCATGCCGAAGGCCAGCCCGACCCGGGCGACGGCGGCGCCGATCCGGCCGAGACCGAGCACTCCGAGCGTCCGGCCGTGCAGATCGGCCCCGACGGTGCTCTGCCAGGGCCCGCCCTCGCGCAGCGCGGTGTTCTCCTGGACGAGACCGCGGGCCAGGCCCAGCAGCAGCGCCCAGGTCAGCTCGACCGGCGGAGTGCCGGAGCTGGCCGTACCGCAGACGGTCACGCCGTGCGCCTCGGCGGCCCGGAGGTCGATCACCGAGTTGCGCATGCCGGAGGCGACCAGCAGCTTGAGACGGGGCAGCCGGGCGAACAGCGTGGCGGGGAACGGCACCCGCTCGCGCAGGGTGACCACGATGTCGAACCCGGCGAGCGCGGCGACCAGTTCCTCCTCCGAGGTGTGGTGCTCACGGAAGGCGGTCACCTCGACCCGGTCGGCGACCGGGGTCCAGTCGGCGGAGCTGGTGGCGACGCTCTGGAAGTCGTCCAGGACGGCGCAGCGAAGGAGCGGAAACGTCATGCCCGCAGCTTCCCAGACGGCGGCGGGCCGGGGGGCCGCAGTCCGTAGCGGTCCCGTTCCCGCTCCCGGTCCCGGTCCCGCTCCCGGACGACCCACGATGGCTCGCCGAGCTTGGCCCGCAGGACGGCCATCGGGTGGCGCAGCTCCCGGTGGTCGGACAGGCCGTCCCAGCCGTGCAGTCGGATGTCCCGCAGGTCGTGCATCCCCTCGCCGAGCTCGATCAGGGTGCGTAGCGCCCGGGTGTCCTGGCGGGTGAGCTGCACCTCCCGGCCGTCCACGGTGGCGATCCGGGTGACCGGGTCGAGGGCGATGCGTCCGTCGAAGGCGGTCAGCGGGACCGGCGCCTCGTCCACGGGCTGTTCCTGCTCCATGTCGGGCAGCCTAGTCGGTCCGGCCCGGCCGCCAACTCCGCCGCGCAGCAGGGCCGATGGCTCCGACGCCGCTAATCGTTCCACCCGTTGAGGTCTTCGAAGCCGGTCTCCACGCTGCCGCGGAACGCCAGGGCCTCACGGCCGATGCCGAGAGCGTCGAGCAGGGAGTCCAGGGCCGCTTCCGGGTCGTCCACCGAGCGGCTCAACCAGACGAACGTGCACGGGGGAACCTGTCCGCCGAGCCTGCTCAGGGCGAAGGACGTCCTCCCGATGCGGAACATGGCGACGTCCATCGGGCCGAGGTCCTCCCAGCCCCGTTCGACGGTCAGCCGCAGTCGCGCCGCGAGCGCCTCCAGCGGGGGCTGCAGGCCCGCCACCAGGCGAAATGTACCGGCGGCGTACTCCCACATGCTCTGTTGGAAGGCCGGGTTGGGGTTGCCGCCCTGGTAGGAGGGTGCTGCCCTCCACTCCGGTTCGGGCCCCGGAACGCTGACTGCCGCCATGCCTGCCCCTCCGAACGCTCCGGCTGCCGCCTCGCATTCACCGTAGCCGAGGTCGCGGTGCGCCTCAGCCGTCCGGGTCGAGCAGCGCCTCGGCGGTGGCCGTCCGGGCGTACAGCACCCAGCGCCCGGCGCGGTGGGCGCTGACCAGGCGGGCGTCCCGCAGCGCCGTCAGGTACTGGGAGACGGCCGAGGGCGACAGGCCGGTGCGGTGGGCGAGTTCGGTGGTCGAGGCGGGGGCGGCGAGTTCGGCGAGCAGCAGGGCGCGGGAGCGGCCGAGCACCGCGGCGAGGGCCGCCGTGCCGGGGGCCGGTGGCCCCGCGGTCCAGAGACGGCCGATCCCCCGGGCCGGGTAGGCGAGTTGGGGAGGAGCCGGCGGGGCGAGGAGGGTGAACAGGCCGGGGCCGGTGAAGGCGGAGGGGATCAGCAGCAGGCCCGGCCCGGCGGCGCGGCGGGGCATCGGGCGGGAGCGCCGGCTCAGCCGCAGGGCGCCGTCGGTCCACCGCAGTTCGGCGTGCAGGTCGTTGAGCACCCGCTCGGCGCCGTGCTCGGCGGCCTGCCGGGCCCGGTACAGCACGTCGGCGTCGAGGACGGCGCGGATCCGCGCCCAGTACGGCGCGAGGGCCAGCTCCCAGTAGGCCTCGACCGCCTCGGCGAGCCGGGCCAGCCCGGCCTCCGGGTCGGCGTACAGGGCTCGCAGCCTCGGCCCGAGCGTGCCCCGGTCCGCCCGGTCCGCCCGGTGCGCCTGGTCCGCCTGGTCCGCCGCCAGTCGGTCCAGGTCGCGCCGGACCTGCCCGGCGGGGGTGGCCCGGATCGCGGCGAGTTCCCCGGCCAGGGTCGGCGCGGGTCCGGTCGGGGCCGGATTGAGGAAGTCCGGCACGTACCCGGCGGGCGGCACGAGTTCGGCGAGCAGCCCGTACGCCGGGCCGAGCGCCGCCAGCCGGGGCCGGACCTGCTCCACCCAGGGGCCGTGGACGGCGTGCGGCACTCCCGAGCGCAGCAGGCGCAGGCTCGGCCCGACCTCCCACATCGGTGCGACCGCGAACCGCATCCGGGCCAGGTCACCTGCCGTGAACAGCAGCTCCGCCAACGCCTGCCCCCGTGGATTCACACATGTCCGAATCAGTGGCGATCAGGTTAGTTCAATCGCGATCATGACCAGCATGACTTCCGACACCACCTCGACCACCGCTTCCCCGACCGGCGCTTCCCCGACCACCGCTTCCGTGTCCGCCGCCTCGTCCGGCACCTGGCAGCTCGGCGACCGCGCCGTCCACCGGATCGGCTTCGGCACCATGCGCCTGCCGCAGACCGGGCCGGCGCTCGTACCGGACGCCGTACCGCGCGACCGCGACCAGGCCCTGCGGGTACTGCGCCGCGCGGTCGAACTGGGCGTCAACCACATCGACACCGCCGCCTTCTACTTCTCCCCGCTGCGCTCCGCCAACGAGCTGATCAACCGCGCCCTCGCCCCGTACTCCGACGACCTGGTGATCGCCACCAAGGTCGGCCCGGCCCGTGGCACCGACGGCCGGTGGATCGACCACGCCCGCACCCCCGAGGCGCTGCGCACCCAGGTCGAGGAGAACCTGCGCCAGCTCGGCCGCGACCACCTCGACCTGGTCAACCTGCGCATCCTGGGCACCGACTCGATCGCCGAACGCTACGGCGCACTCGCCGAGTTGCGGCAGGCCGGACTGATCCGGCAGCTCGGCCTCTCCAATGTCCACCCGCACCAGCTCACCGAGGCCCGGGCCATCGCCCCCGTCACCTGCGTGCAGAACCCGTACGGGATCGGCGCCTCGCCCGCCCAGGACGAGGTCCTGCGACTCTGCGGCGAGCAGGGCATCGCCTTCGTCCCGTTCTACGCCATCGCCGGCGCCGGGAGGGAGGGCGGCGCCGCCGCCGGGGCGGAACCCGGCGAGGTCCGGACGGTGGCCGAAGCGCGCGGCGTCAGCACCGCCCAGGTCCGGCTCGCCTGGACGCTCCACCGGGGCCCGCACGTCCTCGCCATCCCGGGCACCGGCGACGTGGCGCACCTGGAGGACAACATCGCGGCCGGCGCCCTGCGGCTGACGGCCGAGGAACTCGCCCTGCTGAACCGTGCCCACTCCGGCTGACCTGGGACCTGTGACCTGGGCCCCGGAACCACCACCCGCCGCCCGGGCGTCACACTCCGGGACCGGACCCCGTCCCACCGAACGAACCCCAGGAGCCTGCCCGTGACCGACCGCGCCACCCGCTACCTGTACCTCGCCCGCCACGGCGAGGCGGCCCACCACAGCCCGGCCGGCAGCGAGTCGGGTGGTGGGCCGGGTGGCGGGTCGGGTGGTGAGGTGGATGGCGAGGCGAACAGTGGGGCGGACCGCGACGGGCTCAGCCCCAGCGGCCGCCGGCAGGCCGTACTGCTCGGCCGCCGCCTGGCGCAGCGCCCCCTCACGGCCGTCCACCACGGGCCGCTCCCCCGGGCCGCGCAGACCGCCCGGCTGATCGGGGACCAGCTCGGCGGAGTACCGGTGTCCGCCTGCGAGGAGGCCGGCGACTACGTCCCGTACGTGCCGTCGGCCGACGAACTGCCCGCCGACAGTGCCGAGTTCCTGCTGCGCTTCCTGGCCCAGGCCTCCCCCGAGGAGCTCTCCCGCGGACCGGAACTGGCCCGCCGGGCCGTCGACCGCTTCACCGGACCGGTCGACGGCCCCGAGGACCGGCACGAACTGGTCGTCACCCATGCCTTCCTGATCGGCTGGCTGGTCCGCCACACCCTGGACGCCCCCGCCTGGCGCTGGCTCGGCCTCAACGCGGCCAACGCGGCGCTCACCGTGCTCCGCTTCGCCCCCGGCCGCCCCTCCGCCGTCCTCCTCCTGAACGACCAGTCCCACCTGCCCGAGGAGTTGCGCTGGACGGGCTTCCCGCCGGAGCTGCGGGCCTGAGCAACCACTGCGGAGCCTCCGCCCGGGGCGGCGCGTCGACGGGCCGGTGGTCGGCAGAAATGTGGTCGACAGAAATGTGGTCGACAGGATTATGCAGACCGGTCTACAGTCTCCGTCCATGGGAGCAAAGGGCGAGGAGACCCGGGCCCGGCTGATCGCCGGCACCCGGGAACTGATCGAGCAGCACGGGTACTCCGGCACGGGCCTCAACCAGGTCCTGGCCGTCACCGGCGCACCGCGCGGCTCCCTCTACTTCCACTTCCCCGGCGGCAAGGACCAACTGGTCGCAGCCGCACTGCTGCAGTCCGGCCAGGAGGTCGCCGACCTGCTGACCGGACTCGCCGCCGACGGAGCCGACGCCGCCGCGCTCAGCCGACACCTCACCGAGGTGTTCGCGGACCGCCTGGCCCGCTCCGACTACACCAAGGGCTGCCCCATCGCCACCGTCGCCCTGGAGGTCGCCGGGACCAACGAGGCACTGCGCGCCGTGTGCGCCGAGGTGTACGAGGGCTGGCAGCGCATCCTGGCCGAGCAGCTGACCGCCGGCGGCTTCCGCCCGGCCGAAGCCGCGGTGGCCGCCGGCCAGGCCCTGGCCCTGATGGAGGGCGCGGTGCTGCTGGCCTCGGTCCGACGCAGCCGCGAGCCCCTGGACGACGCCCGGCACGCCGTCCTCCACCTCCTCGGCGCGAAGGCGTCCGGCCGCTCGTAGCCGTTGCCGCTGCACGGGCGCCCTGCGGCCGGCTCGATGCAGCACTGACCGTTCGCCAAAAAATATGCAGACCGGTCTAGCTACCCGAGATTCGTCCGCATCACCCACTCGCCCGCCACTCACCCCCGCTCCACCATGCCCAGAAATTATGCAGATCGGTCTACCGAAATATGCCGATCGGTCCACAGAAAGCAGAGACCGCTCATGCCACCCACTCCCCCGCCCCCGCAGACCCTCGTCCTGGGCGCCGGCGGCTTCCTCGGCCGCTGGCTGCTCCTCGAACTCCTCGGCCGCGGCGAGCCCGTGGCCGCCGCCGTCCGCACCACCGCGAGCGGCACCGCCCTCCGCGCCTGGCTGCGCGAGCACGACACCGACCCGACCCCGCTGACCACCGTCACCGCCGACCTCACCCGCCCCGGCCTCGGTCTCTCCCCCGAGGACGACGCCCGCCTCGGCGAGGTCCGCGACGTCCACAACCTCGCCGCCCGCTACCAGTTCGGCCTCACCCGCGCCCAGGCCGAGCCCGCCAACCTCCACGGCGCCCTCCACGCACTGCACTGGTCCGCGACCCGGCCCCGGCTGCGCCGCCTGGTCCATCTCTCCGGCTACCGGGTCGGCCGCGACCCCCACCCCCGCCACCCGCTCGACCCCGCCACCACCGACGCCCTCTACTCCCGCCTCGGCGCCTACGAGGCCTCCAAGCAACTCGCCGACGCCGCCGTCCGCGTCACCGCGCCCCGGCTCGGCGTCCCGCTCACCACCGTCAACCCGAGCAGCGTCATCGGCCACTCGACCACCGGCGAGGCCGGCCAGTACCTCGGCCTCGCCCAACTGGTGCACCAGCTGCACCGCGGCCGCCTCCCCCTGCTGCCGGGCACCCGCCGCACCTTCGTCCCCGTCGTCACCGTCGACCACCTGGCCCGCTTCCTGGCCGCCGTCCCGGTCCACGACCGCGCTCCCGCCGCCGCCCACACCGTCCTCGACCCGTCCACCCCCAACCTCCCCGAGCTGGTCGCCCTCCTCGCCACCCACCTCGGCGTCCGCCCACCCCGCGGCCTGGTCCCCGTCCCCCTCGTCCGCCGCCTCCCCCGCGCCCTCACCGGCGCCGACCCGGAGACCCTCACCTTCCTCTCCGAGGACCGCTACGACACCACCTCCGCCGACCGTCTCGCCACCGCCGCCGGCCTCACCCACCCGCCCCTCACCCCCGCCCTCCACCACTGGGCCGACCGCCTCGTCCACGACGCCTTCGGCGCCCGACACTGAACGTGATCGAGTGGTGTCGGGGCTGTTCGCCTGGAGGCCGTCGGTCGGTTCCGGTAACCGTTGGGGCGTATCCAGCGTCTGCATCCACCTGACCAAGCCGCTGCGGGAATTCATCGCCGCGAACAGAGACTGGCTCAGCGTTGTCCAGCCACTCACCTACGCGCCGGACCTCAACCCTCAGGAGGGCACCACCGGCTCCAGCAGATCCGGTACCGTCCGGACCTGGCCGACGGCTGCCTGACCGGCACTGGCCTGATCACGTCTGACTGACGAGCGGAAAAGGGATGGCCGGTAGCTCCCGGCCCGGCCATTCTGACCCCATGGGAGACAGAGCCAACGTCATCGTGGTCCGCGAGAACGGCACACATGAGCTGTACCGGACCGGGTGGGCGGTCGGAATCGACCTCGACCTGTTGGACGGGCCGGCCGCGGTACTCGCCATGCTTCCCGAACTCCGCCAGGACGGCTGGTGGTTGGACGACACCGTCGCCCAGGGTGGGGTGCTGCTCGACCTCGGCCGAAAGGTGCTCCTGTTCTTCGCCCGGGAGGGCCCGAGCACTGAGCTCCGTCACCGCGCGGCCATCTTCGAGCTGATCCGAGTGGCGTGGCCGGGCTGGGAGGTCCGTTGGCTGTACGACGGCGCGGCCGAACTGCGCGCCTACGTCGGGCTGGATCCGGAGTACGTCCGGTGCCGCGATGCGGACCTGACCCTGGCCCCGTTCCTCGCTCCCGAGGCGGAGGATCTGGCCTGGCCCGACCCGGGCGGTGTGGTGGTCACCGTTGGCGCCGGTGGCTGCCACGTCGCCTCTGAGGCTTTCGTCCACCCCGTCCGTGAGGGAGAGTCGCTGCTCGACCGACTGGCAGATGCCCCGGAGCACGGAGCCTGCCGCCTGCATGTCAACTCCGGCATCCACCTCGACCCGGAGCGCCGCCGCTTGGGCTGGTGGTCCCTCTCCTCCACCCCAGAGGCCTACCGGGTGCCGGAGTTGTGGCCGGGCTGGACGGTGGAGTTCTGGAGGGACGACTGGGAACGGCACCGCCGCGCCTGCAGCCGCTTCTACCCGGCGCCGTTCGACACCGGAGCGGAAGCCCGGGCCGCAGTCCTCGCCGAGGCCGGGGAGCGCCGGGCCACCCGGGCCCGCCACCGCGCCCAGCCCACCCCCCTGCGGGCCGCACCGCCTCGGGCCTGACCTCCGACAGCCGGCCGACATCACGGATTCAAGGCCAGCAGCCACCCCCGCCCGACACAGGAAGTCGACCCACCTGACTTCCTGTGCACCCCCACACCCACCCCGCCACCGGCGAACCGACCACCTCGCCCACGACACCTCCGCCGTCCCCGAGCACTCCGGCAGGACTTCTACGTTCTGCCCGTCCGGAGCATCGCGACGGCGAGCGGCCGCCCGCAGTCGCACTGTCGCTTGTAGACGCTGCACGGTGGCAGCTGGCCTTTGAGGGCCTGATGGACCGGATTACGGGCCGGTTCATGCGGGTCGAACCCCGTCGCCGGGTAAGGCGGTTGATACTCCGGATGCTCGCGGGCCTGCCTCGCGAGAACTGCTGGACGATCGCCGAGTGGGCCGGTGAGGCGACTCCGAACGGCATGCAGCACATGCTCAACCGTGCCGAGTGGGACGCCGACGCGGTTCGCGACGACCTGCGCGAATACGTGGTCGAGAACTGCACGACGATCGAGCGGTGCTCGTAGCGGACGAGACCGGAGACATGAAGAAGGGCAAGCCACACCGTCGGCGTCCAACGGCAGTACACCGGCACCGCAGGCCGGATCGAGAACTCCCAGGTCGCCGTCTACCTGGTTACGCAAGCCGGCGCGGACACGCTGCAGTGGACCGCGAGTTCTACATTCCGCATTCCGCGCTCGTGGACCGATCAGCCCGACCAGTGCCGGGCGGCCGGGCTCGCCCCGAACACCGAGTTCGCCACCAAGCCCGATCCCGTGCCAGCCACCACTGCCGTCAAACCGCCCGCTATGCCTGAACACACGCGCTCAGGTGAGCGTGAAGCCCCAGGGGCGCGCCCCCGCTTCACGGCAACGGGCGTGTGAGCCATACCGCTTCACCGCTGTCGTCCGTGGAAACGTGATCCCGCTCGAACCCGAGCTTCTCAAGGACACGGAACGACGGTGTGTTCCACGCCCCGATGGTCGCCCAGAGCCGTTTCCGCCCGGTCGCAATAGCGGCATCGAGCACCGCGCTGGCCGCCTCGGTGGCGTAGCCACGTCCATGCGCACGCTGGAACAGCTCATACGCGATCTCAGGCTCCTCTACGGTGGAGCGGCCGATGATCAACCCGCAGTAGCCGATGAAGTCGCCTTCGTCACGGCGCTGGATGGGCAACAGGGCGATCCCCGTGGTCTCCGTTGCGGTGAGCAGCTTCGCGATGGCCGTCCGGGTGTGCTCAACCGTGGGCGTCCACTTGCCGCGTTCGGAGAGGAGGGCACGGAACTCAGCGGTGTCCGACTCGGCCCACGGCCGCAGTATCAGCCTCTCGGTCTCAAGGTGGAACGAGATCGTCTCGTATGTGGACATGCCCCTACGCTGCCCCGCGGATCGTCACGAACTACAGAGGGAGTACTAGTGAAGTCCGAACTCCGCGCAGACGGCCGCAAAGGCTTCTGCCGGGTCGGACGTCTCCGTGCGGGTGACGCCTTCGACGATGAACGGCGCCCGGCCGTGCGGACCCGAATCGACCTGGACGCAGCTGGAGTCGATGCTGAGGAAGTACACGTTGTCGTCGTCGCCGGGATGGGTCACCTGCAGCCGTTCGACCGTGAGACCGGGCAGAAGGCGGCGGGCGCCGCCGAGAACAGCGTCCAGCGGTCCACCGCTACGGTCCGCCGTCCCCCACAGTCTGCCCTTGGTCAACGGTTCGCTCATACGGTGCATCATCCAACGCTTCACGTGCGCTCACAGCAGGAACGAGCCCTGGACTTGTCCTTTGACTGCTCTTAGCGGTTCGTCGGAGCCTGGTGCCCTTCTTGTGGTGGGCGGGCCGGTTCCCCCCGCCGCTGGGCAGCCTCTCGACGGATGGCGGGAAATCGTCCGGCGCTTGGCGTCTCCGCGGCCGTAGGCGTCAAGTCCTCTCCCTCTTGGTTGAGTTCAGGATCACGCGGAGGCCGTACCGCAGCCTCAGGAACACTCGGACGAGTGGGCGATCAACGCCCCGCCGCCCGTCGTGACCGCTCGATTCGAGCGAGGGAACCGATCCCCACCACGGTGAGAGCAACGACACCGAGTTGCTTGACCGTGTCTTCCCAGAGCAGGTCGATCATCCACTGAACTATGCCGTGCGTTTCATTCACAGGAGTGATCGTATGCAGAGCTTGAGTGCGTTCTTGCTGGTGACAGCCAGATCGCGGCAACGATCTGGTGTCATTTGAACGCGGTGGCCGTGCGGCGCCCCCGGAAGTGCCCGACAACTGATCACCGGGCCGGCCCGCCTGTTCGAAGCTGGACGTTGAACGACAATCCCGGAGGTTGAAGAACAAGCTTGGGGCGCGTCCCGCAATTGATCTTTGAGTGGTTACAGCCGCGCGGGCCCAGCCCCGTGAATAGGCCTGTCCAGGACGGCTGCGACGCCGTGACCACACCAACCATCCCGAGATCATGGCCGTGGTGTGGTCGGGTCCTCGGGTCTGTCCACGGCCAGGAGACGGAGGTCACCGCTCCAGCTCTCGCAGCGGACGCTGCCCGATGGGAAGTCCAGCTCAAGCGCCACACGCCCTGTTGCCGGCTTCCACTCCTGCCGGACTTCGAGCACCGCCTCGCCGAGGTGGGCCGCGAACGGGGTCTCGTCGCCTACGGGCAGAACGTCGATCCGACCCCAGTCGCCCATGTCGAACCCGTCCTCAGGCCCGGAGGACTCGACCATGAGGCACCAGTCCGTGCCGCTGGCAATGTTGGTGGACCCGTTTCGATCGTCGATCAGCCACACCTCGACCGGGCCGTCGCCAGGGTGTCCGTCGTGAATGTGCCACGACGCCAGCACCCCGACGAGCCGGCTACCGACCAAGGACGAGGGGTCGATGCCGGGTCCGTGCAACGGGCAGGCCGGGTTCAAGAGCTCCACCCGGGGACCGTACCGCGACCGTCAACGCCCCCTCACCTACCTGAACGGGGCAGCCTTAGACGATCGCATTCCTGTCGCTGCGCGTTCTCCAGTGGCGCACCGAGGCGATCGTCAGGATGACCGTCGCTGCGGCGATCGAGATGGCCAGGGTTGCCGTCCAGGTGGCTCTGCTGGCCGGGGGCGAGAACGCGGCGGAGAGGCTGAGCCGGCGTGCGCTTTCGATGATGACCAGCACGGGAACGGCCATTCGGGCAGGAAGGTCGCGCAGTTGTCGGCTGCGGGCCGTGTTTCCTGCGGCGCCGAGAAGCGGGCCGAGGACTGTCGCCGCCGAGCACCACACTGTGAAATGGTCGCAGACCTCGGCCCAGGAGATGTGGATGTCCGTCCCCATGGGGTCGGTGTTGAGGTCGAAGGTCCGATAGCCACCTTGGAGAACCTTGACGAGGTAGTAGGCCAGGACTCCGGTGATCAGGGCCAGTGGCGCCATGATCGCGGCCTTGAGCCTTGTGGCCTGTGAAAGGCCGACGAAGAAGGCCAGCGCGACCCAGGAACATCCGGTGCTCGCAATGATGTGAACGGCCTGGACGGCGTGATTGTCGACGCCGATGAGCAGAGGGCCGAGGCAACCAAGAGAGGCACCGGCGGCCGGTCCGGCGACGTACGGATGAATTCGGAATCTGGGCCATTTCGCGGCCACTCGGCACCTCACGGTATGTCCGATACTTGCAGGTCAATCGAAGCCGGAGCCCGTCGGCAGGGCTCCAACCGTCGAGCCGGCCCCGTGGGCCCTAGTCCTTACCCCAGTAGAAGCTGCAGCCCCGCGCCCAGCCTCCCTTGACGGCGGCCTTCGCCCACTCCTTGGGGCCCTTCTGGTCCCTGTCGGTCACGTCGTCCATGACGACGGTTGCGTGGTGCTCCTGCTCCCCGTGGATGTACTGGGAGTAGCACTTCTTGAGGGCCCCGTCGCGCACCGTGCCGAAGTTCCAGGTGCCGCCCCCCACATTCCTGGTCTCCAGGACGGGCGACGCGTCCTCGTCGTCGGGCTGGAGCGTGACCCCGCCCCATTCATCGGGGGCGGGCCCCAGCTCGGCGGGCCACTCGGTGACCTCGGAGACCGCGCCCGCGGTCGGCGCCGGATTCGCCGTGGGTGATGCCGCACCGGCGGGTACGCAGAGAACGCCCAGGGAGAGCGCCACCCCTGCGATACCGGCGGCTTTTGCCCGGTTGCTGCGCCATATCGTCTTGACTGCCATTGTTCCCGTTCCTTGGTCCGCATCGCGGCTGCGAATATCCAGCTCCGCGAACTGAATTGCCATCAGCTCGAAGGCGGTGCCAAGCTAGCAGCGTGAAAGATCGTTGACGATCTCTGCTGAAGACTCCTTAAGCTTCACGGCCGGTGGCCCGCGCCACGCGTGGGGGCTGTACGGCCGCACGCTCTGGCTCGACGACACCCGGCTACGGCGGTTGTCTGCACGAGGAGTTCGGTGCCGAGCCGACCGTCCTCACCTTCCGGGACGGCACCTTCGAGCCGTTGAGGCTCTGATCCCCTACGCGAGGCGCGCCACGGCCAGGGCCAGCGCGCGGTCCAGCGCCGTCGAGGGGTCGCACGGGACGTCGGGCCGGACGCCGGTGCCCTCCCAGTTGGTGCCCGAGACCGGGTTGAGGGCGCGGGCGACGGGCACGCTGAGCTCCAGGTGGGGGTGCACCGTCCAGCCCTCGCGCGGGTGCGCGCCGCCCCGGGTGGCCTCCCCGACGGTCTCGGCGCGGCCCAACTGCTGCAGGTCGTAGGCGAGTTCCTCGCCCGCCGAGAAGGTGTTCCCGCTCGTGAGCACGTACAGCGGCTTGCTGCCGCCGAAGCGGGCGCCGGGCACGAACGGGGGTGTCCAGGACTGCTCGGCCACCGCGCCCTGCCGCGAGAGCAGGGTGTTGAGGTGCGTGCGGCGGTCGAGCAGGTAGCCGCAGACGAAGGCGACCGTGTCCGGATCGCCGCCGGTGTTGCGGCGCAGGTCCAGGACGAGGGCGCGGGCGGGGGCCACCAGCGAGAGCGCCGCGGCCAGCGGCTGGGCCGCCCAGTCCAGCGGGAACATCTTGGGCCCGATCTCCAGGACGGCGACGCCGCCGTCGAGGAGCTCAACCCGCGGCACGCCGCCCAGAGAGGCGTCGAAGTCCCGCCGCATCGCGGCGAGTACGGCCGCGCCGCGCTCCGGCGGCACCGGCACGGCGTGGTACTTGAGGGCCAGGTGCAGGTCGCCGTTGACGGACCGCAGGTCGGCGGTGACCGCGTCGGCCAACTCCTCGACGTCCAGGAACCGGTAGCGGCCATCGGCGTTGCGGCGGCGCAGCAGGTCCGCCAACTGCTCGGCGGCGTCCGGGAAGACGTAGTTCTCGCCGACCAGGTCGGCGATCGACTCGACGACGGCGACGGCGTCCAGCGGCGCGGGCAGTGACGGGGTGGAAGGTGTGGAGGTCATGGGAGGGAGTAGACCAGCGGCTTGCCAAAGCGTCAACCGTACTTAACGCTTGATCGGGTGAGCCACCAACCGGATGAAGACGAAGGCGACAGCGAGGACGTGCAGCGGATCACCACGCCGCTCCAGCACTCCGCACTCGCCCACCCCATGCGCCAGCGCCTGCTGTTCGCCCTGAGCACCCGGCCGTCGACGATCAGCCGGCTCGCCGCGCAGCTGGGGGCGAACAAGGGCAGCGTCTCCCACCACCTCCGGGTGCTGGGCGAGGCGGGGCTGGTCCAGGACGCGGGAACGCGACGGGTGCGCGGCGGCACCGAGAAGTACTACCGGCGGACCGCCGAACGCCTCCTCGTCGCCGAGCCCCGGGCCGAGGGCACGGCCGCGCTGTTCGGGGCCGTCGCCCAGGAGCTGGACCGCTCGCCCGTCGACCACCTCATGACGCTGCGCCACCTACGGCTCAGCCCCGCCAAGGCGGCGAAGCTGGCCGAGGCGCTGGCCGCGCTGGTCGACGAGGCCGAGGAGGACCCGGAGGGCGAGCCGGTGCACGGCCTCCTGGTGACGCTCTACCAGCAGGCCGGGGCGTAGCGGGTGAGGACGTAGCGAGTGAGGACGTGGCAGGTGAGGAGGTAGCAGGTGGCGGTGGCGGCTACCCCTGGTCGGCCGCCGGTCGCAGATGGCGGCTGACGTCCCCGACCAGGGTGATCCGGACCCGGCGTGCCGCGAACCGCCAGGCACCATCGCGGTGTTCGAAGCGGTCGTGGTAGCGGCCGGCGGCGATGGGCTGGAGCGGAAGTCCGGGGAGGGCCTGGAGGACGGTGACGTAGGAGCGTGCCGTCGCCGTGCCCGCCGCCGGGTCGACGTCGACGGCGAGGTTGGTGGTGACGTGCTGGGTGCGCGGGGTGCCGTCCTCGTAGCGGATCACCGTTTCGCGGAACATCCGCTCGATCTCCGCGCGCCCGCGCAGGGGCTCGCCGCTGCCCGTGAAGACGGCGTCGGCGAGGAGCTCCCCGAGCCCCGCGAAGTCCCCGTCGTCGACCAGTTCGGCGTAGCGGGCGATCAGGTTCTCGACGGCGCGGTGGGCGGCGGCCTGGTCCCCGGCCGGGTGGTTCGTCATGGTCATCGCTCTCGGTGCTCGGCTGCTTCTCGCGGTACGTAAGGTTCGTGCGGCTCGTGGCGGACCGCGGAGTGGCGCAGCTGGAACGGCGAGCCGGCGGCGGTGGGCGTCCAGCCCTGCGACCGGGCGGCCCGGATCCCGGCGGCGACCTCGCCCGGCAGGACGACCTCGGCGGGCACCAGCCGGGGTACGGAGGTCTCCGGCCGTCCGGTCTCCACGACGAGGGTCGTACCGGGTCGGGCCGCGTCCTCCACCACGTAGCCGAGGGTGCCGGCCTCGTAGTCGCAGCACCAGTGCTTCCTGCTCATCCGCCAGCGGTACTCGACGCCGTCGACGACGATGCGACGGGACCCCTTCTTCCCCAGTGCCACGTGCTGCCCTTCCCCCTACCGGTTCGCGTACGTCGCCAGTCTCGCCGCCCGCCGCGCGCGTGTCACCGGGTTTGCCTCGGGGCCCGGTCCCGGCAAGCAGGCCCGTAGCAGGCAGGCCCGGCCGACGGACCCGGCCGACGACCCCGGCAGAGCGGCCCTAGCCGAAGTGCCCCCAGCGGACGGCGATGATCAGCAGCACTCCGGCCGCGGTGAAGGCCGTCCCGGCGACGACCGTCCGGGCGACCGGGTGCCGGAAGCGGGGGATCTGCGCCGCGACCAGCCAGATCCCGCCGAACACCAGGAGCAGGCCGGCGACCTCGGCGAGGATCAGGCCCGTGTGGTGCGCGAGAGCGAGGCTCGCGGGCGCGGGCGCGGGAGCAGGGCTCATGTCCGGATCGTCGCGCTCCCGGGGGCCGGTGTCAAAGCGGCGGCGGGGCCGCTGTCAGAGCGGCGGGGGCGGGGGCCGGTGGCCGCGCTGGAAGACCAGTTCGGTCCAGGTCACGTCCGTACGGGCGTGCAGGTCGGACCGCTCGCCCTGGTGGAGGAGGTGGAGGCCGTGGGCTTCCGCCTGGGCGGTGGTGTGGTCGGGCGGGAGGTCGAACATGCGGCGGCCGGGCGGGACGGGGCCGTGGCGCAGGGTGAGGGCGAGGCGGGCGCCGGGGGCGAGGAGGCGGGCCACGGCCTGCAGGGCGGGCGGGCGTTCGGCGGGGGTGAGGTGCATCCACACGGCGGTGATCAGGACGAGGTCGTACTGCTCGCCCCGGGCGGTCAGCTCGGGCAGGTCGGGCAGGGCGTCGGCGATCCAGCGGATGCCCGCGCGGGGGTGCAGGCGGGCACCGACGGCGCGTAGTTCGGGGGTCGGTTCGACGGCGGTGACCCGGTGGCCGAGGGCGGCGAGGGCGGCCGCGTCACGGCCGGTGCCGGCGCCGATGTCGAGGACGGCGGCGGGCGCGGCCGGGTAGAGGTGCAGCAGGGAGCGGTGGACCTCGGCGAAGTCCACGCTCTCGTACTGGACGGCGAGTTGTTCCGCTGCCTCGCCGTAGCCGACCGTCCCCGGCGGGCGCTCCGAGTCGGCGGGGCGTATCGGTTCGGCAGGGCGCATCGGTTCGGCAGGGCGCATCGATTCGGCGGATCGCATCGGTTCGGCGGATCGCATCGGTTCGGCGGATCGCATTCGGCTCCTCATTCGGATTCCCGGACGACGACGGCGTCCCCCGCGGCGGCCGCGCCGGCGAAGAAGTCCCGCAGGTCGCGCAGGTCGTTGACGACGCGGGCGGCCCAGGATTCGGACCAGGGCGGTTCGGAGTCGAGCTGGGCGACCCGCCGGGCGAGCACCGTGTCCTGCTGGCGGACGAGTTCGCCGAGCGCCGAGTCGCGCAGGAAGGTGAAGGCGGCGGCGACCTGGTCGGGCCGCAGCACCGGCATCCCGGCCCCGGTGTCACGGCGGGTGCCGCCGTAGACGGGGAGCCGGGCGGCCGGGTCGGGGTGGAGGCCGTTCTCGGTGAGGGCGAGTTCCATCAGGACGGCGGTCCGCCGTACGCCGAGGGCGAGTCCGGCGGCGACCAGCCGGTCGTACCGGACGTCGCGGCTCCGGGGCACGAGTTCGCCGAGTTCCTCGGGCGAACAGGCGTCCACGGCCTGGCCTGGCAGGCGGCGCCAGAAGTGATCCACGCTCACCCGGAAAGCGTAGCGAACCCGACGGCCGGGCGATCAGTGGCTCAGGCTTCGCCGGGGTGCCAACTCGGCCATTCCCAGGGGTGGTCGGCCCAGTGCACCTTGACGGGGTCGTGCGGGTCGAGGTCGGGGAAGAGCTGGTGGATGCGGGGTTCGAACTCCTCGGGGGCGAGGGGTTCCCAGCCGCGGCCTTCGAGGTGGACGAGGCGGTAGCGGCTGTCGGTCCGGAACTCGGCCACCTCGACCAGGTGTGCGGACGTGCTGTTGGTCTCCATGACCCCCAGCATGTGGGTCGGCGGCAATCAGCGCCCGTCCAGACCCCTCTTCCGGGTCATGTCCCGTGGTCGGCGCGCTCGTTGAGCACGGAAAGGTACGGCGGGGGCGGCGCTGGAAGGACGAGCACATGACTGGGCAGCCCACCGGAGGACAGTGGCAGTGGCCGTCGAACGCCTGGCAGCCACCTCCCGTCCCCCTCCCGATCCCGTCGCAGGCGGAGCCGTTCCGGGCGCAGCCCTCGTCGGCGGGCCCCTCGCAGGCCGGACCCCCGCAGGCCGGGCCCCCGCAGGCGGGTCCGCCGCCCGGCGGCACGCCTCCGCCGTCGCACCGGTCGCGGAGGGCCCGGGTGGTGGCGGCCGGCGGGACGCTGGTGGTGCTGGCCGCGTTGCTGGTGATGTGCGGTCCGGGGTCGGGTGACGACGTCCGGGTGGTGGCCCTGCCGGAGGCCTCGCCGTCGGCCACGCCGTCCGGCCTGTTGCCGCTCGCTCCGCCGGCCGGCACGCCCTCACCGTCCCCCGGCCCCTCCCCCGCGCCGGGGGGCGCCCCGGCCCTACCGGGCGGTGACCCGGCCACGGCCACGGCGGCGGCAGCTCCGGGCAGCGGGGCGGACCAGAGCGGCGCCCCGCACGCCTCGGCCTCGCCGCACTCCAAGGGGGGTCGCAGCCCGCGGCCGAGCCCGTCCGGCCGCCCGGCACCGAACGCGGGCCCGGGGGCGCCGGGGCTGCCCTCGCTCGGTCAGGGGACGATCTGCGACCAGGCGGAGCGGATGGGCCGCTGGCCGGCCGGTTCCGAGCAGGCCCGGCTCTGCCGCGGCGTCTACGGCTGACCGGAACCCGACGCCCGCACGTCCACCCACCCTCACGTCCACCCTCACGTCCCCACGCACCCACCCACACCCGCACGAGCGCATTACCACGGCAGGCCCGCGCCCGCCTCCGGAACGCCGGTAGTTCCCGAGGATCGGTGCCCTGCGGGGTGGCGGGCCCGGCAGTGCACGGCCCGGTGCACCAGCATGGTCGGCGAGAGGGCCGTCGGGAATCAACGGTGCGGTGGGTGCGAGGAGTTGCTCGGATGCAGATGTTGGCTGCATGCCTGTGGGGGCTCGGTGGTGCGGCTGCCATCGAGGCGTGGACCCTCCACGAGCGGATCAACTCCGTGGGCGGCTTCCCGTGGACGTACCGGGGGCAGATGAAGCTGGCTCCGTACGTGGTGGCGGTGGCGATCCGGCTGAGCGTCGGGGTGATCGTGACGGCGGCGTCCACCGCCTCGAACCAGGTGGCGGGACCGGTGGGGGCGTTGGCGATCGGCATCGCGGCGCCGCAGATCCTGCAGCAGATGTTCGCGCGCGGCCCGTCGCGCGCGGACCTCCCCTCGCCACCACGGGGGGCCGAGCCGAGGTCCGGGCCAGGCTCCGGGCCGGGCTCCGAGCCGAGGTCCGGGCCCCGGCCCGGACCGTTCCGGACCCCGATCGTGCCCCGGGTGGACGGCAGGGTGAACGACAGCGTGAACGGCAGACTGGACGGCAGGTACGGCCCCGCCGACGGGGCCGACCAGCGGAGGAGGCGTCGTGGCCGGTGATTCCGTACGGGACGGACGGGGGTCGGCGGCCGGCCGGGCCCAGGAGCCGCCGGGCGAGGGCTTCCGGACCTGGCTGCGGGCCGCCCTGGCCTTCGAGCCGCTCCGGGTGCCCGGCCCGGGCGCGGTGCTCCACAACGCCGAGCTGGCCGGCGCCGACCTGTCCGGGGCCGACCTGCGGGCGGCGGACCTGACGGGCGCGAGCCTGGCCGGCGCGCGGCTCCACGACGTGGACCTGAGCTCGGCGATCATGACCGACATCAACCTCTGCCAGGCCGAACTGTGGCGCGCCGACCTGTCGGACGCGACGCTGGACGACGCGAACCTGTACGCCGCCGACCTGTCCGGCGCCAACCTGGTGCGGGCCCAGCTCTTCAACGCCCACCTGGCGGGCGCCCGGCTCCGCGACACCCGGCTGCCGGAGTCCGACCTGCGCTACGCCCTGCTCACCGGCGCCGCCATGGACGGGGCGGACCTGCGCCGGGCCCAGCTGTGCGGGGCGGTGCTGGCCGGGGCGACGCTGCGCGGCGGCGCCCTGGCCAGGGCCGACCTGAGCCAGGCGTACATCACCTCGGCGGACCTCACCGGCGCCGACCTGTCCCGCGCGACCCTGGAGCACGCCTGCCTCGCGGCCGCCGTCCTGGTCGACGGGGACTTCTCGGGCGCCGGCCTGGCCCACGCCGATCTGACCGACGCGGACCTGACCGGCGCCCGGCTGGACGGCGCCGATCTGATCGGCGTCAGCTGGTCGCTGCGGACGGAGTGGCCCGCCCACCTCTACATGGACATCCGCAGCCGCTCCGAGGAGGTGGGACCGGGGGTGTTCCGGATCGTCGGGGCGGACTCCCGCCTGGGGGAGCTGCCCCGCGAGCCGGTGCTGACCTGAGCCCGCGGGGCAGTGCTGACCTGAGCCCGCAGGGCAGTGCGGGGCAGTGCACCTCCCCCCGCCCCACCCTCACGGCGCGCCCAGCACCCCCTTGTCGATCCGCGGCGCCAGCACCCGGGCGAGGGTGTCCGTGATGTGCCCGGTGTCCCGGTAGAGCACCACGCCCTCCAGCACGGCCGGGCAGCTCGCCCCGCTGCCCGGGCAGAGCAGCGGCCCGAGGTCGAGGGTGCGCACGCCGTAGCGGGCCGCGAGGCCGCCGTCGAGCATCGGGTCGGGCTCGAAGGCGGTGTCGCGGGGGAAGAAGCAGGCGTCGGAGCGGCCGTCGGAGGCGGCCAGGCAGGTGGGGATGTCCTTGCCCGGCATCGGGGTGTCGCCGAGGTAGGCGAGCGGGGCGCCGAGCGCGGTGAGGCGGTCGAGGGTGCGGGTCCAGCCCTCGCTGCGTTCCTCCTGGCTGCCGTAGCGGGGGAGGCCGGCCCTCAGGACCAGCCGGGGCTTGGGCCCGGAGGTGAGCCGGGTGAGGGTGTTCTCGCGCCAGCGGTCGCACTCGTCGAAGGTGCGGCCGAGGACGTTGTTGCGCACGGTCAGGGTGGCCAGCGGGCAGCCGGGCTTGACCAGCACCTCCAGGGCCCAGTGCCGCTGCTCGGCGAGGGCGAGCCCGGCGGAGATCCACTGCCCGGCGTGCGAGTCGCCGAGCAGCACGATCCGGTCGGGGCTGTCCTGGTTGCCGAAGAGGCAGCGGGGGCTGCTGTCGGCGTTGAGCGGGATCTCGCAGCCCTTGCCGGGCGGGAAGTCCTCCCGGGCGCGGGCGAGCGAGGGGGTGAGGCCGAGCACCCGGGCGCCGGGGGCGAGCAGGGCGGGCCCGTCCACGGCTCCGGCGGGGGCGACGGTCGCGGTGTCCGCGGTGCCGCCGAGCGCGCGGACGGTGCCGCCGCCGAGGGTGAGCGCGGCGATCAGCGGGATGACGAGCGCGCTGGCGCCGACGGCGAGGCCCCGCCGGGGCGCCGGGGTGCTGCCGTACCGCAGGGGCTGTTCGACGAGCCGCAGGGTGAGCCAGGCGGGCAGCGCGCTGGCGGCGGTCAGGGCGAGCAGCACCGGCCAGGTCAGCTGGCCGTACCGGGCCTGGGCGATGGTCAGCACCGGCCAGTGCCACAGGTACCAGGCGTACGAGAGGCGTCCGGCGGCGCGCAGCGGTCGGCTGGCGAGGACACCGCCGACGATCCGGTCGGCGGGGGCGGCGAGCAGCAGGGCCGCGGTGCCGAGGACGGGCAGCAGGGCGGCCGCGCCGGGGAAGGGGGTGGTGCGGTCGTACAGGAAGACCGAAGCGAGCACGGCCGCCAGGCCGGCCCAGCCGACCAGCCGCAGCACCCGGGTCACCGCCCGCCCGGAGCTGCGCCCACCGACGGGGGCGGGGACGAGGTCACGACCGGCGGTACGGCCCGCGGTACGGGCGGCGAGGGCGCTGCCCAGCAGGGCGGCGCAGGCTCCGGCGGCGAACTCCCAGAGCCGGCTGCCGGTGGAGAAGTAGGCGAGCGGCGCCGAGGTCGCCGTCCAGCGCAGGCAGAGCGCCAGCGAGGCCCCGCCGACGGCCAGGGTGGCGAGGGTGATCGCCAGGGTCCGGCGGCGCCCGTGCAGGTAGCGGGCGAGGCCGAGCAGCAGGACGCCCCAGAGCAGGTAGAACTGGTTCTCCACGCCGAGGGACCAGAAGTGCTGGAGCGGGCTGGGGTCGTGTTCGGCGGCGAGGTAGTCGGTCTGCTGGCCGACGAAGCGCCAGTTGGCGAACTGGCCGGCGGAGGCGATCAGGTCGTGGGCGAGGTCGGTGCCGCGCAGCGGGTCGAGCAGCGCGCCGCCGGCGGCGGCGGTCGCGACCAGGACGGTGGCGGCGGCGGGCAGGATGCGGCGGGCGCGGCGGGCGGCGAAGTCCCACAGGCCGATCGGGCGGCCGGTGAGCAGACCGGTGATCAGGAAGCCGGAGATGACGAAGAAGACGTCGACGCCGACGAAGCCGCCGGTCGGGCCGGGGACGGCCGCGTGGTAGGCCAGGACGGAGAGCACGGCGATGCCGCGCAGTCCCTCGATGTCGGGACGGAAGGCGGCACGGCGGCGGGGCTCACCCGTCGACGCGACGGTGTCGGAGGCGGTGCCGGTGCCGGAGGCGGAATCGGAGTCGGACGGAGAGGCGGAGGTCGAGGTGGTTCCGGCGGCAGCGGCCTGCCGGTCCACCCGGACGACTCCGGGCAGCAGTTCGTCCGAGGACGCGGACGACGTCGGTGGTGGTACGGCCGTTGACACGGCGGTGCTCCTTGCTGGGCTGGCAGCGGTGGTCGGGCCCGCCGGGCCGATGGGGCGGCCGGGCGGCGGGGGTCCGCGCCGGTGGGGCGACGCGCAAGGAAACGCAACGGGGAAGAGCAGAGGGACCAGGCGGAGGGAACCGGGCGCAGGACCCGGGTGAAGGACCCGGGCGGTCAGAAGATCAGCGGGTCGGCCCAGCCGGAGGCGAGCACCCCGCAGAGCAGCAGCACGGCGGTGACGGCGACGGCTTCCGCCCGGCCGAAGCCGAGGTCGGGTCCGAGTCCGGTGCGGCGCCGCGCCGGTGCGGCGACCTCTCCGACGGCGGCGCCCTTGCCGCCGTCCGCGGCCCGCGCGGCCCGGCCCGTGCCGAGCAGCGGCCACAGCGACCTGATCAGCGGGATCATGGTGTACGCGGTGAGCCCGAGCAGCGCGGCGAGCGCCCAGAAGGGCCGCCAGCCGTACTCCAGCCCGGCGCGCACCAGGCCGGCCGCGCCCGCGAGGATGACGAGGCCGAGCCAGCCGACGCCGAGTCGGGCGACGCTGCGGGCCAGGGCGGTTCCGCCGGAGACGGCGCCGGTGGGCACCCAGTCGGCGGAGCGGCGGCGCAGCGCGTGCGCGATGGCGATCACGTGGCAGAGCCCGCCCAGGAGTTGGACCCGGGTGACCTCGAAGCGCCAGCGGGTGCGGGACATCGCGGGCAGCAGCACCAGGGCGACCCAGATCGGCGGCAGGAAGGGCAGGACCTGCCAGGGCTGGATCTCCTCGGGGGCGAAGAACAGCATGATCAGCGCGGGCAGCGGCACGGCGAACACGTTCACCGCGCTGGTGACGTAGCCGAGGATGCCGTTCCAGAAGCACAGCCGGGCCGAGCGGGGGAGCGGGCCGCTGCGGAAGTCCGGGTCGCGGACGAGGGCGAGCGAGCCGAGGCACCAGCGGTACTGCTGGCTGATGAAGGCGGGCAGGCCGGTGGGCGACATGCCCTTGGCGACCAGCGCGGGGACGTACCGGGTGCTCCAGCCGGCCCGGGCGAGGGCGAGGCCGGTGTAGAGGTCCTCGCTGTGGTCGATCTCGGCGAAGCCGCCGATCCGTTGCAGGGCGGCGCGTCGGTAGAGCGCGTTGGTGCCGCAGCAGACGGTGCCGTCCTGGGCGTCCCGGGAGGGCTGGATCCAGCGGTAGAAGATCTCCTGGGTCGCTCCGGCGGCGCGTTCGAGCCAGGACATGTCGGCGTCCGTGTCGAAGCACTGCGGGCTCTGCACGATGCCGACCTCGGGGTTGTCGAGGTAGGGCACCAGGTGGTGCAGGAAGTCGGGGCGGGGGCAGAAGTCGGCGTCGAGGACGGCGATGACCTCGCCGGTGCCCTCGGCCAGGCCGTGGTTGAGGTTGCCGGCCTTCTTGAAGCGGCCGCGGTCGGGGCGGGCGCGGTACTGGAAGCCGTAGGAGCGGGCGAGTTCGCGCACCTCGGGGCGGTCGGCGTCGTCGAGGACCAGCACGGTCAGTTCACCGGGCCACTGGACGGCGGCGGTGTGCCGGTAGGCGTTGTCGAGGACGGCGAGCGGTTCGCCGGCGGTGGGCAGCAGCAGGTCCACGCTCGGGTGGCGGGCGGGGCTCCAGGCGCGCAGCAGCAGGTCGTGCGAGTCGCGGGTGAAGCGGCGGGCCCGCTGGCCGTCGGTGAGCGAGAGCAGCCAGGTGGCGGCGTTGAGCACGGTGAGCACCAGGAACGGCCAGAGCAGCGGCTTGCTGAGGGCGAACAGGCCGAGGGTGGCGGTGGCTCCCGCGTAGGAGAGGGTGGCGCAGAGCAGCACCCAGCGGCGCTGCGGGCCGAAGTACCAGTAGAGCTCCTGGTCGTCGGGCGGGCTGGGGAGTCGGAGGTCGGGGTCCGCGGGCGTCCGGCGCGGACCGGTCTCGGGTGCGGACATGGCGGTGCCATGGAGTACGGGCATGCGGAAATGGCCCCCCTGGGCATCGGACGGAACTTCGCCGTACGTCCTCAGCCTCTCACATTGGTCTGGACCAATCATGAACGAGGTATGACATCTCCGCATCGCCCCAGCTCAGCGACTTGACGTTGCATCAGTAGGACGACAGACCATCAAACGATCAACAAATCGCCCCTCGCCGTGCCCTCACCCGAGCCCTCGCCGACCCCTCTCCCGAACCCGCCCCGAACCCTCCGACGAACCCGCCCCGCGCGCCCCTACAGCTCCTTGATCAGCTGCTCGAACCGGAGGTCCGGACGGCGCGGGACGCCGAAGCGCTCGTCGCCGTACGGGAACGGGCTGTACACGCCGGTACGGCGGAAGCCGCGGCGCTCGTACCAGGCGATCAGCTCCGCGCGCTGCTCGATGACGGTCATCTCCATCGTGCCGACCCCCCACTCCTCGCCGGCCAGTCGCTCGGCCTCGGCGAGCACCAGCCGCCCGATCCCGCCGCCCTGGAGGCCCGGGCGCACCGAGAACATGCCGAAGTACGCCCGCTCGCCCCGCCGTTCCAGCTGGCAGCAGGCCAGCAGCTCACCGTCGCGCTCGGCCAGCAGCACCAGTCCCTCGGCGTGGCCGACGGCCTCCGCCACCCCTTCGGCGTCGGTGCGCTGCCCGCCCAGCAGGTCCGCCTCGGTGGTCCAGCCGGCCTTGCTGGCCTCACCCCGGTAGGCGGACTCGACCAGCTCGACCAGCGCCGGGACGTCGGCGGGCGTCGCGGGGCGGAAGGTCGGTTCACCGGCGGTCCTGGCGGCGGTCTCGGGCATGGCGCTACCTCGTTCTCGTGACGGTCGGCGTTCTGGTGAATGTCGACTTTTATGCATCGTGCCACATCGCCCCCCTGCCCCGGGCGCACGGACCTGGCGCAGCTGGCGGGTACATGGCTAACCTGCTCCCCGGTCGGTCCAACCACCGGCCGCAGCAGGCCCGTTGGGCCATTCGCACCGGAACCAGATACCGGAACCAGAGGAGTGTCCATGCCCCGCTCTTCCCGCTCCGCCCGCCCCACCGGTACCACCGGAAGACCCACGACCCGCCGTCGGCTCCCCGTACTGGCCGCACTCGCCGCCGCGACCGCCCTGGTCACCGGCGTCACCGCGCCCGCCTACGCGGCCGACCCCGCCCCTCTCACCCCCGCCGGCCCCACCCCCACCCCCGAGGCCCGCCCGGCCTTCCACCCCGACCGCGACTTCGCCGGCTCCACCGTCGCCGCCCACGAGGGCCGCACCGGTGCGTCGCCGCTGCCCGCCCTCGCCGCCACTCAGACCCCCGGACTGGACGTCGCCAGCTACCAGGGCAACGTCGACTGGTCCACGGCGGCGGCCAACGGCGCCCAGTTCGCCTACGTCAAGGCCACCGAGGGCACCAGCTACACCAACCCGTACTTCGCCCAGCAGTACAACGGCTCGTACAACGCCGGACTGATCCGCGGCGCCTACCACTTCGCGCTGCCGAACAACTCCTCCGGCTCCGCCCAGGCCAACTGGTTCGTCGACCACGGCGGCGGCTGGTCCGCCGACGGCGCGACCCTGCCGCCCGCCCTCGACATCGAGTACAACCCGTACGGTGCCAGCTGCTACGGCCTCGGCCAGAGCGCCATGGTCAGCTGGATCCGGGACTTCTCCACCACCGTCCGCAACCGCACCGGGCGCTACCCCACCCTCTACACCACGACCAACTGGTGGGCGAGTTGCACCGGCAACTACGGCGGCTTCGGCGCCACCAACCCGCTCTGGATCGCCCGCTACTCCTCCACCGCCGGCACCCTGCCGAACGGCTGGGGCTACCAGACCTTCTGGCAGTACGCCGACTCCGGCACCTTCCCCGGTGACCAGGACCTCTTCAACGGCGCCGCCGACCGGCTGAGCGCTCTCGCCCTGGGCTGACCGGGAACACCGCTGCTCCCCGCACCGGACCGACGGCGCGGGGAGCAGCGGGCCCTACCGGGGCGGCCCTGCCAGGGCGGGCCTGCCAGGGCGGCGGGCCGGACGACGCCGGGCTCAGCGGTCGGTGAGCTCCGGCGCGAACACCGTGCCCAGCGGCTCCGGCCCCACGTACTGCTGGCAGTTGCACTGCCGCGGCTCGTAGCTCACCGGGCGCCGGTCGGCGTCCCAGCCGGTGGGCGCCTCGACCACCTCGTGGCAGCGGCCCTGCTTGTCGTGCTTGGCCAGGTGGTGGGTGCAGCCGCAGACCGGCTCCGGCGGGCGGCCGGCCGCCTCCAGGGCGACCCGCTGCCGCTCCTTCGCCTCCAGCACCTCCAGCTTGCGCTGGTGGCGGTTCTTCAGCGCCCTGCGGGCGAAATCCGAGCCGCCGTAGATCACCATCGGCAGCAGCCACCAGAGGTCCCACAACCGGTCCATCGACATCCCCCCGAGTGACGCGTTCTCCGAGCCCCCAGCATACGACTGACCAGCGGGAACGGGACCCTCCGGATGCTCTTATGGATGTCAAGCAGCGATGGTGAGCTGCTCGGTGGTGGTGCTCGGTGTGCTGGGCGTGGTCAGGACTCGGTAGATCTCTCGGGC
>NZ_JBHJWG010000062.1:0-36014 GCF_042266305.1 Kitasatospora sp. NPDC056076 | reverse complement strand
GCAGTCGTCCCGTGCGAACCGGCCGGCCGCGTCCGCGCGCCGCCGGGCAGCTGCCCTCAGTCGCCCTCGCGCGGCGGCGCGCCGCCCTGGAGCAGGCCGCGCTCGCCGGCGATCACCCCGGCCTGGAAGCGGCTCCGGCCGCCGAGCCAGGCCATCAGTTCCGCGGTGATCCGGCGCGAGGTGCGCACCGAGACGCCGAGCTTGCGGGCCACCACCTCGTCGGTGTGGCCCTGGGCGAGCAGGCTGAGCACGGCCATCGCCTGCGGGTTGAGGCCCTCGGCCCCCTTGGCCGGGGCCTTCCCGTACGGGGCGGCGTTCTCCCAGACGTACTCGAACAGCGCGCAGAGCGCGGAGACCAGTCCCGGACCGGACAGCACCAGGGCCCCCACGCTGGTGTCGTCCGGATCGGTCGGGACGACCGCGACCTTGCGGTCGAAGATCACCAGGCGCATCGGCAGCGACGGCGCTATCCGCACCCGGGCGCCCCGCTCGGTGAGCCACTCCAGGTGGGCGATGGTGCCGCCGTCGTTGGCGGCGCTCTCCAGGTAGATGCTGCGCATCTGCACGCCCCGGTCGAAGACCTCCTGGTCGGCGACCTGGCCGGCTCTTCGGGCGGCCGGCGACTGTCCGCCGCCGGTCGCGAAGCCCATGATCTCGCTGGCGCAGGAGTGCGAGAGCTCCTCCAGCCGGAGCCGGATCTGGTCGACGCCCTCCAACTGCTCGACGCCCAGGCCCCGTTCGCCCTTACGACTCTCGGCGTACTGGGCGACCAGCTTGGCCGCCTCCAGCCGGCTGTGCGCTATCTGGCGCTGCCGCTCGGCGAGTTCGACCTCCTGGCGGCCGATCAGCATGGCCAGGCTGACCTCGGGGTTGACCAGGAGGAGGTGTCCGGGCTCCAGCTCGGAGTGCCTGATCAGGGTGAGCCGGGCCAGTCCGTCCAGGGCGTCCCGGACCCGCTGTTCGGGCCAGTCGAGGTCCTGTGCCACTCCTGGGATTCCGAGTTCAGGCCTGGCCAGCACCGTCCGGTACACGGCCTCGGCGTCGGGATCCAGTCCTAACACTGACAGCACCGCCTGCCCCCCGATATTGCGAACCTGATGACGCCACGTCATTGCCGGATCTCGGGGGCATGCTACGACACCCTGCCCACAACCACCCACCGTTCGGGCCCAGGCCCTTTCCTGCGGACTTCGAGCGGGTCCACCCACGAGAGGATTTGACATGTATATCACTGTCGGACGTCTGGTTCGGGGTATCGTCGAACCGGAACAGGTCACGCCCGACAAACTCGTCGAACTGCTCCGGAACGCCGCCGAGCCGGCCGACGGACTGGAGCACGTTTACGTCGAGATCGACCCCCTCGGTGCCGATCTGGTCTTCTTTCTCGGTCCCCCGAAATCCGGAGAGTCGGATTCCGCTGCTCACCGGATCACCCGCCGTTGCCTGCGGGACGCGCCTGAACTGCGCGGATGGCGGCTGGCGACCGAATTCAGCGACGACCGGCTGCCGTTGTTGGAGGAGTGACCCGCGGGGCGGGCGCTCTGCAGGGTGCTGCCAGGGCAGGACCCTGACATGGAGAACTGTGGCACGGAACGTGTGTGCGAGACAGACTTGGTCATGCCGAAGGGGGCCGGAACCCCCTCCCGCAGGATTCGAGAGCCGGTCCCGCGCGGTCATTCACCGCGGGAATTGAACCAGGCACAGCACTCATCCGTTTCGTCTGTCTCGCCGCCGCCGATTTAACGGCCCGCGGCTCCATTGCCACCGGGGGTTCACCATGAGCAGCATCACCATTGTCGCCGCCCGCACCGCCGCCGTCCTCGGCCTGCTGGTCGCCGGCGCCGCCCTCACCGCGCCGGTCGCCGGCGCCGCCACCTCGGTGGCCGCCCCGGTCGCCAAGGGCACCGGCTCCGTGCACGGCGACGACATCATCTGGGACGGCCCGGCCGCCAAGGCCGCCCCGGTCCGCGTGACCACCGCCTCCGCCTCCGTGCACGGCGACGACATCATCTGGGACTCCCCGGTCGCCCACGCCCCGGTCGCCAAGGGCACCGGCTCCGTGCACGGCGACGACATCATCTGGGACTGACCTCCCGGCGGTCCGGCACGGGGACCGGGCCCAGCAGCACACCCATCCGCCCACGTCGTTCCCGCCGCCGCCGATTCCACGGCCCGCGGCTCCATCGCCACCGGGGGTTCACCATGACCAGCACCACCGCCACCACCGCCCGCACCGCCACCGGCCCGGCCGGCCCGGGCGCCGGCTCCGCGCACGGCGACGACATCATCTGGGACTGACGTCCCGTCACTCTCCTGACACCGAAGGGGAACGGGCGATGCCCATCATCAGAACGCCGCAGGAGTTCAACGAGGACGAACTCTTCGTCGACCTCCGGGCGATGTTCGACTACCCGCTGTACCTCAAGTGCGAGGGCTTCAACTTCGCCGGCTCCGTCAAGCTCAAGGCGGCCCTCAGCATGGTCGACGCGGCCGAGCGGGACGGCCGGCTGAACCGGGACTCCGTCCTGGTGGAGTCCTCCTCGGGGAACCTGGGGATGGCGCTGAGCATGATCGCCTCCGTCCGGGGCTACCAGTTCATCTGCGTCGTCGACCCACGGACGAACCTGTCCACCCGTCAGCTCATCGAAACACTCGGCGGCAAAGTCCACATGATCACCGAGCCGTCGCCGGAGACCGGCTTCCTCGGTGCCCGACTGGACTTCGTCCGCGAGCTGTGCTCCTCCTCGCCGCGGTACGTCTGGCTCAACCAGCACGCCAACCCGGACAACTGGCGCGCCCACTACCGCACCACCGCGCCCTCGATCCACCGCCAGTTCCCGGACCTGGACCTGCTGTTCATCGGCGCCGGGACCACCGGCACGCTGATGGGCTGCGCCCGCTACTTCAAGGAGCACCGGCCGGACACCCGGATCGTCGCGGTGGACAGCGTCGGCTCGGTCACCTTCGGCGGCGAGCCCGGCCCGCGGATGCTCCCCGGCCTGGGCGCCGGCGTCCGGCCGGCCCTGCTGGACGAGAGCTTCGTCGACGACGTGGTGCACGTGCCCGAACTGGACACCGTCCGCACCTGCCACCGACTGGCCCGCGGCGGCTTCCTGTTCGGCGGTTCCACCGGGACGGTGGTCAGCGGAGCGGCCGCCTGGCTGGCGGAGCACCGCCTCGGCCAGGACGTGGTCGCCGTCGCCGTCTCGCCGGACCTGGGCGACCGATACCTCGACACCATTTACCAGAGCGCCTGGGTGCGCGACATCTACGGGGCCGACGCGCTTGACGCCGTCGACCGCCTCACGCCGCCCAACGCCATTGCCACGGGGGTAAGATGACGATGCGTCATGCCGCGCCATTTTCCGATTTTCCTGAACCGGGGCGGCCCGGAGAACTGCCGCTGTCCGACGCCCAGCGCGAGATGTGGTTCGCCCAGCAGCTCGACCCGGGCAACCCGGTGTTCACCATGGCGGACCTCCTGGAGCTGACCGGCCCGCTGGACCACGAGCGGCTGCGGGCCGCCTGGCAGCGTGTGCTGAACCGCACCGAGTGCCTGCGGGTGCGCTTCGCCGAGCGCGACGGCCTGCCGGTGCAGATCGTCGAGCCGCCCCGGGAGCGCCCCCTCCCGGTGCTCGACCTGATCGGCGAGGCCGACCCGCTCGCGGCTGCCGAAACGTTTCTGGAGTCCGAGGGACACCGTCAGTCCACCCTCGGCCCCGACGCCTTCGCCGCCACCCTCGTCCTGATCGGCCCCGAACTGGCCTGGCTGTACGTCCGGGCCAACCACATCCTGGTCGACGGGTTCAGCCGCGCCCTGGTCTACCGCCGGCTCGCCGCCGAGTACGACCTGCCCGACGCCGAACCCGCCCTCGACCCGACCCTCGCCGAACTGCTCGCCGAGGAGCGCGACTACCTCGCCTCCCCCGCCCACCAGCGCGACCGCGCCTACTGGACCGAGCGGCTGGCCGACGGCATCGAACCCACCGTGCTCTCCGGCCACCTCGGCTCGCCCGCCCGCGACACCCTGCGCAGCACCGGCCTGATCCCCGCCGCCACCGTCACCAGGCTGCAGGACACCGCCTGGGCCGAGCGGGTCACCTGGCAGACCCTGCTGATCGGCGCCACCGCCGGCTGCCTCGCCCAACTCTGCGGCACCGACCGGGTCGTGCTCACCCTCCCGGTCGCCGCCCGCACCACCCCGCTCGCCCAGTCCGTCCCCGGCATGCGCGCCAACTTCCTGCCGCTGCCGCTCACCGCCCACCCCGCGCTCGGCCGCGACGGCCTGCTCACCCAGGTCGCCACGGCTCTGCGCGGCACGCTGCGCCACCAGCGCCACCGGCACGACGCGATCCGCCGCGAGCTCGGACTCACCGGCGACGCCGGCCGCACCTTCGGCCCCACCGTCAACGTGCTGCAGACCGGTGGCGAGTTCGCCCTCGGCGACTGCCGCGCCCTGGTCCGCAACCTGTCCACCGGCCCCGTCCCGGACCTCCAGATCCTGTTCCTGGACAGCGGCGAGGACGGCTGCGAGCTGCGCGTCGACGGTGACGCCGACCGCTACCCCCAGGAGCGCCTCGACCTCTTCCGGGACGCCCTGCTCGGGTACCTGGAGGCGTTCGCCACCGTCTCCACCGCGCTGCCGGTCGGCCGGATCACCGCGCTGCCCGCCGCCGAGCGCGAGCGCGTCCTGGTCGAGTGGAACAGCTACCGGCAGCAGCCCGAGGTGTTCACCGACGTGCTGCCCCGGATCCGCGCCCTCGCCCAGGCCCGTCCCGGCGCCGTCGCCGTCCAGGACGACGCCGGCCGGCTCGACTACGCCGAGCTGGTCGCCCGGGCCAGCGCCCTCTCCCGCCGGCTGCTCGCCGCCGGGGCCGGACCGGACCGGCTGGTGGCGATCGCCGCCGCCCCCGGCACCGGCTTCGTCACCGCCGTCCTCGGCGTGCTCGGCGCCGGCGCGGCCTGGCTCCCGCTGGACGTCCAGGCCCCGGCCGCCCGCGGCGCGGCGCTGGTCGAGGCCGCGGGCGCCACCGTCCTGCTGCACGGCGAGGACCAGCGGCCGTACGCCGACACCCTGCTCGGCGCCCTGCCGGAGCGGCCCGCCGTCCTCGCCCTCGACGACGCCCGGGACGCGGACCTGCTGGCACCCGCCGGCGGCCCCGCCGAACTGGCCTACGTCATCTACACCTCGGGCTCCACCGGCCGGCCCAAGGGCGCCATGGTGCACCGCGACGGCATGGTCAACCACCTGCTCGCCAAGCACGCCGACCTGGAGCTGTCCGAGGCCGACACCGTGGTGCACAACGCCCCGGTCACCTTCGACATCTCGGTCTGGCAGATGCTCAGCCCGCTGGTCGCCGGCGGCCGGCTGCGGGTGGTCTCCCGCGAGCTCGCCGCCGACCCCGGCGCCCTGTTCGCGCTCGCCGACGCCGAGGGCGTCACCGTGCTGGAGGTCGTTCCCTCCCTGCTGCGCGCCGCCCTGGACTCCTGGGAGGCCGGCGCCCCGCTGCCCGCGCTGTCCGCGCTGCGCCGGCTGGTGGTCACCGGCGAGGCGATGCCCGCCGACCTGGCCCGCCGCTGGTTCGCGCTGCGTCCCGGCATCCCGCTGGTCAACGCCTTCGGGCCGACCGAGTGCTCGGACGACGTCACCCACGCCCTGATCGGCTCCCCCGCGGAGCTGGACTCGGTGCGCGCCCCGATCGGCCGCCCGGTCCGCGACACCCGGCTCTACGTGCTCGGCGACTCGCTCCAGCCCGTCCCGGCCGGCCAGCCCGGCGAACTGTACGTGGGCGGGCGCGGCGTCGGCCGCGGCTACCTGAACGACCCCCGGCGCACCGCCGGGGCCTTCGTCGCCGACCCGTACGCGGCCGCGCCCGGCTCCCGGATGTACCGCACCGGCGACCGGGTGGTGCACCGCGGCGACGGCCAGCTGGAGTTCCTGGAGCGGGTCGACCACCAGGTCAAGATCCGCGGCCACCGGATCGAGCCCGGCGAGGTCGAGGCCGCGCTGCGCGCCGTCCCCGGCGTCGCCGACGCGGTGGTCACCGTCGCCCGCGACCCCTCCGGCGGCACCCGGCTGGTCGCCCACCTGACCGGCGGCGCCGACCCGGCCGCCGTCCGCGCCGAACTCGCCCGGGTGCTGCCCGACTACATGGTCCCGGCGGCGCTGGTGCCGCTGGCGGCGCTGCCGCTGACCCCCAACGGCAAGGTGGACCGCAAGGCCCTGCCCGTCCCGGACTTCGGGGCGCTGCGCGGCGAGCGGCGGGCCCCGGCCACCGAGCGCGAGGCGCTGCTGTGCGCGCTGTTCGCCGAGGTGCTGGAGCTGGACGGGGTCGGCGCCGACGAGGACTTCTTCGCGCTCGGCGGGCACTCGCTGCTGGCCGGCCGGGTGGTCACCGGGCTGCGTGCCCGGCTCGGCGTCGAACTGCCGATCCGCACCCTGTTCGAGGCGCCCACCCCGGCCGCGCTGGCCCTGGCCCTGGACGGCGCCGCGCCGGCCCGGGAGGAGCTCACCGCCGGCCCCCGGCCGGAGCGGATCCCGCTCTCCCCCGGGCAGCAACGGCTCTGGTTCCTCAGCCAGTTGGACGCGGCCGGCGCCACCTACCACCTGTCCCACGCGGTCCGGCTGACCGGCCCGCTGGAGCGGGCGGCGCTCGCCGAGGCCCTGGCCGACGTGGTCGCCCGGCACGAGAGCCTGCGCACCGTCTTCCCCGCCGAGGACGGCCGCCCGCACCAGCTGGTGCTGCCGGTCGGCGAGGCCTGCCCCGAGCTGCCCGTGGTGCCGTTCACCGGCCGCCCGGCCGAGGAGCTGGACGCCGAACTGGCCGCCCGGGCCGGCGCGCCCTTCGACCTGGCCGTCGAACCGCCGCTGCGCGCGGTGCTGTTCGAGACCGGCGTCCAGGAGCACGTGCTGCTGCTGGTGCAGCACCACATCGCGGCCGACGGCTGGTCGGTGCGCCCGCTGGTCGAGGGCCTGCAGACCGCCTACCGCGCCCGGCTGGCCGGGCGTACCCCGGCCTGGGCCGAACTGCCCGTCCAGTACGCGGACTACACCCTCTGGCAGCGCCGCCTGCTCGGCGAGCAGGACGACCCGACGAGCCTGATGAACCGTCAGCTCGACTACTGGGCAACCCAGCTGGCCGAGCTCCCGGAGGAGCTGGCACTGCCGGCGGACTTCCCGCGGCCGGCCGTGCCCAGCTACCGGGGCGCCACCGTGCCGCTGCGGCTGGACGCCGGGGCGCACCGCGCCCTGGCCGAACTGGCCCGGTCCACCGGCGCCAGCCCGTTCATGGTGGTGCAGGCGGCCCTGGCCGTCCTGCTCGGCAAGCTCGGCGCCGGCACCGACATCCCGCTCGGCACCCCGGTCGCCGGACGCACCGACGACGCCCTGGACGACCTGGTCGGCTTCTTCGTCAACACCCTGGTGCTGCGCACCGACCTGTCCGGCGACCCGACCTTCCGCGAGCTGGTCGGCCGGGCCCGGGAGACCGTGCTGGCCGCCCTGGCCCACCAGGACGTGCCCTTCGAGAAGCTGGTCGACCGGCTCGGCGCCGGGCGCTCGCTGGCCCGCCAGCCGCTCTTCCAGGTGATGCTCGCCTTCCAGAACAACGCCGGGGCCCGCCCCGAGCTGCCCGGGATCACCGCCGAGGTCAGCCCGGTCGGCAACGGCACCGCCAAGTTCGACCTGGCCTTCGAGCTGGTCGAGCGGCACGGCGCCGCCGGCGAGCCGGACGGCCTCACCGGCACCCTGGAGTACAGCACCGACCTGTTCACCGAGCGGACGGCCCGGGGCCTGGCGGACCGCCTGACCCACCTGCTCGGCCTGCTGGCCGGCGCGCCCGACCGGCCGCTGAGCGGCGTGGACGCCCTGCTGCCCGAGGAGCGCGAGCGGCTGCTCGGCTCCTGGAGCGGGGCCGCCGCCCCGACCACCGTCGGCGCGGTCCAGCTCCCGGCGCTGTTCCAGGAGCGGGCGCACCGCGCGCCCGCCCGGCCCGCGCTGCGCTGGTTCGAGGACGGCGCCGTACGCGCCGAGGTCGGCTACGGGGAGCTCAACGAGCGCGCCAACCGGCTCGCCCACCACCTGATCGCCCTGGGCGCGGGCCCCGGACGGATCGTCGCCCTGGCGCTGCCGCGCACGGTCGACGCGGTCGTCGCGGTGCTCGCGGTCCTCAAGACGGGTGCGGCCTACCTGCCGGTCGACCCGGCGTACCCGCGCGAGCGGATCGCCTACCTGCTGACCGACTCCGCCCCGCTGGCCGTCATCGGCCACGGCTCGGTGGCCGGACGGCTGCCGGAGCGGCAGGACGCACCGCTGCTGCTGCTGGACGACCCGGCGACCGCCGCCGCGATCGCCGCCGCCCCCGCGCACGACCCGACGGACGCCGAACGGACCACCCCGCTGGGGCCGGACCACCCGGCGTACGTGATCTACACCTCGGGCTCCACCGGCCGCCCCAAGGGCGTGCTGGTGCCGCACCGGGCGGTGGCCGCGCTGGCCGCCGAGCACGACCGCTTCGGCGTCGGCGAGGGCACCCGGCTGCTCCAGTTCGCCTCGTTCAGCTTCGACGCCGCGGCCTGGGAGCTGCTCACCGCGCTGCTGAACGGCGCCGTCCTGGTGCTGGCCGCGGAGGCCGACCGGGCGCCCGGCGAGCCGCTCGCCGAGCTGGTCAGGGCGGCCGGCATCGAGGTGGTCTGCCTGCCGCCGACGGTGCTCGCCGCCTGGCCCGCCCGGCTGCCGATGCCCGAGGGGCTGACCCTGATCACGGCCGGCGAGGCCTGCCCGCCCGAGCTGGTCGAGCGCTGGTCCGCGGGCCGGCGGATGCTCAACGCGTACGGCCCGACCGAGACCACGGTCTGCGCCACCGTCAGCGAGCCGCTGGCCGGCGCGGTCAAGCCGCCGATCGGCCGACCGCTGGCCGGCGCCCGGGTGTACGTGCTGGACGAGGCCCTGCGGCCGGTCCCGCCGGGCGTGATCGGCGAGCTGTACGTGGCCGGCGCCGGGGTGGCCCTGGGCTACCTGCACCGGCCCGAGCTCACCGCCCAGCGCTTCACCGCCGACCCGTACGCCGGCGCGTACGGCGACCCGAACGACCGGATGTACCGCACCGGGGACCTGGTCCGCTGGACGGCCGACGGCCAGCTGGACTACGTCGGCCGGGTCGACGAGCAGGTCAAGCTGCGCGGCTTCCGGATCGAGCTCGGCGAGATCGAGACCGCGCTGCTCGCGCGGCCCGGCGTCGAGCAGGCCGCCGCGATCGTCCGCGAGGACCGCCCCGGCGACAAGCGGCTGGTCGCCTACGTGACCCCGGCCGGCCTGCCGGTCGGCGAGCTGCGGGCCGCGCTCGCCGCGGAACTGCCCGACTACCTGGTGCCCTCCGCGTTCGTCCCGCTGGAGACCCTGCCGCTGACCGGCAACGGCAAGCTGGACCGCCGGGCACTGCCCGCGCCCGACTACGCCTCCGCCTCCACCGGCCGGGCCCCGGCCGGCGCCCGGGAGGCCGCGTTCTGCGCGGTCTTCGCCGAGGTGCTCGGACTGCCCGAGGTCGGCGCCGACGACGGGTTCTTCGACCTGGGCGGCGACAGCATCGTCTCCATCCAGCTGGTCAGCCGGGCCCGCGCTGCCGGGCTGGTGGTCACCGCGCAGGACGTCTTCACCCACCGGACCCCGGCGGCGCTGGCCGTGGTGGCCCGCGACGGCGAGGGCCCGGAGGCGGTCGCCACGGTCGGCACCGAGGACGGCGTCGGCCCGCTGGGCCAGCTGCCGATCGGGCACTGGCTGCGCGAACTCGGCGGACCGGTGGACGGCTTCCACCAGGCCGTACTGGTCCGCACCCCGGCCGACGCCACCCGGGAGTCGCTCACCGGGGCCCTCCAGGCCCTGCTGGACCACCACGACGGGCTGCGGATGCGGCTGCTGCCGGACTGGTCGCTGCTGATCGGCGAGCCCGGCACGGTCGACGCGGGCACGTTACTGTCCGTCCTGGACGGCCCGGCCGCCGACTGGCCCGCCGAGGCGGTCGCCAACCGCGAGCGGCTGGCGCCGTACGAGGGCGGGATGGTCCGGGCGCTCTGGCACCCGGCCGGCGGCGAGCTGCTGCTCACCCTGCACCACCTGGTGGTCGACGGGGTGTCCTGGCGGGTGCTGCTGCCCGACCTGGCCCGCGCCCACGCGGCCGTACGGGCCGGCGAGCCGGTCCGGCTGCAGCCGGTCGGCACCTCGCTGCGGCACTGGTCCGCGCTGCTGGAGCGGACCGCGGGCACGCCCGAGCTGCGCGCCCAACTCGACTGGTGGCGCGCCGAGTCGGCCGGCGGGCAGGCCCCGCTCGGCCACCGGGCCGCCGACCCGGCGGTGGACACCGTCGCCACCGCCCGGACGCTGCACCGCGTCCTGGACACCGACACCACGGCGGCGCTGCTCACCGAGGTCACCGGGGCGTTCCACGCCGAGGTGAACGACGTGCTGCTGACCGCCCTGGCACTGGCCGTCGCCGACTGGCGGCGGCGCACCGGACGGCCCGAGGGCGCCGTCCCGGTGGAGCTGGAGGGCCACGGGCGCGAGGAGTTCGCCCCCGGCGTGGACCTGTCCCGCACGGTCGGCTGGTTCACCACCGCCTACCCGCTGCGGCTCGACCCGGGCCCGGTGGACCTGGCGGAGGCGCTGGCCGGCGGTCCGGCCGCCGGACACAGCCTCAAGCTGGTCAAGGAGCACCTGCGGATGGTGCCCGGGCACGGGCTCGGCTGGGGCCTGCTGCGGTACCTGGCCGAGCACGGCCCGGACGGAGCCGGCACCGCGGAACTGTCCGGCGCCGCCCGGCCGCAGCTCGGCTTCAACTACCTGGGCCGCCTGCCCGCGCCCACCGACGAGGACTGGTCGCTGACCGAGCGGTCCGCCGCACTGGCCGCCGGGTCCGACCCGGGGATGCCGCTGCCGCACGTCCTGGACGTCAACGCGGTGACCGAGGACGGCGCGGACGGACCGCGGCTGAACGCCCGCTGGACCTGGGCCGGCCGGGCCCTGGCGCAGGCCGACGCCGAGGCCGTGGCCGACGGCTGGTTCACCGCCCTGCGGGCCCTGGTGCGACACACCCGGGAACCCGGCGCGGGCGGCTGGACGCCGTCCGACCTCGACCTGGTGGCACTCAGCCAGGACGAGATCGACGAATTCGAGGACGAGATGGACGACTGGGGGGACGAGCTGTGACCACGGCCTCGGCCGAGCCCCGCACCGGGCGACGCCCCGGACGGAGCTCCAATCTGAGCGACATCCTGCCGGTGGCACCGCTGCAGGAAGGACTGATGTTCCACGCGCAGTACCACCGCGAGGAACTCGACGTCTACACCGTGCAGTTGGTGCTGGACCTGGCCGGCGACCTGGACCCGGCCCGGCTGCGCGGGGCGGTCACCGCCCTGCTGGAGCGGCACCCCAACCTGCGGGCCGCATTCCGCTACCGCAAGAACGGCGACCCGGTCCAGGTCGTACCGCGCGAGGTCGCGCTGGACTGGCGCGAGGTCGACCTGCGCGGCCTGCCCTCCTCGGCCCCGCCCCGAGCCGAAGGGCGCGCCGGTGCCGAGAGCGACGAGCGACGGGCGACCGACGGAGGAGGGAGTGCCGGAGCGAGGAGTGTCGGCACCGGGTCCGAGCGCCCGGAGGCGAGCGGGCGAGCAACAGCCGAGGAACTCGCCGAAGCCGACCGGCTGCGCCCCTTCGACCTGGCCCGCCCGCCGCTGCTGCGGTTCAGCCTGCTGCGGCTGGGCGAGCGCGAGCACCGGCTGGTGCTGACCTCCCACCAGATCCTGTTCGACGGCTGGTCCATGCCGGTCGTGGTGCGCGAACTGTTCGCCTGCTACGCCGACGGCGGCGTCTCACTGCCCCGCCCCGCCCCGTACAAGTCCTACCTGGCCCACCTGGCCCGGCAGGACCGGGCGGCGGCCGAGGCGGCCTGGACGGCCGCGCTGGAGGGCTTCACCGAGCCCACCCGGCTGTCCGGCACGGCCGCTGCCGAGCCCGGCCGGCCCGGCATGCCCGGCGAGCACGCCGTCGAGCTGGACGCGCCGGAGTTCGCCGCGCTCACCGGCTGGGCCCGCACCCGCGGGTTGACCGTCAACACCGTGGTGCAGGGCGCCTGGGCGACCGTGCTGGGCACCCTCACCGGGCTGCGCGACATCGTCTTCGGCGGCACCGTCTCCGGCCGCCCGCCGGAGCTGCCCGGCGTCGAGGGCATGGTCGGCCTGTTCATCAACACCCTGCCGGTCCGGGTCGACCTCGACCCGGCGCAGAGCTTCACCGAGCTGCTGTCCGCGCTCCAGGACCGCCAGTCGCTGCTGCTCCCGCACCAGCACCTCGGCCTCGACACCATCCAGCGCAACGCCGGGGTCGGCGACCTCTTCGACAGCGTGCTGGTCTTCGAGAACTACCCGCTCGACCCGCAGGCGCTGGCCGGCGAGGTCGCCGGACTGCGGCTGACCGGCCTCCGGGCCGGTGACGCCAACCACTACCCGCTCAGCCTGATGGCCCTGCCCGGCGAGCGGCTGCGCCTCCAGATCGGCTACGACACCGCCCGGTTCACCCCGGCCGAGGCCGCCCTCGTCGCCGAGCGGCTGCTGCACGTGCTGCGCACCGCCCAGGCCGAGCCGGACCGCCCGCTCGGGCGGCTGGACCTGCTGCTGCCCGGCGAGCGCGCCCGGCTCGCCGTCCCCGCCCCGGAGCCGGCCGAGACCGACCCGTGGACGGACGTGGTGGCACGGGTGCAGCGGTTCGCCCGGACCCGCCCGGACGCCGTCGCCGTCGCCGACGGCACCGAGCGGCTCGGCTACCGCGAACTGGCCACCCGGGCCGGCGCCGTGTCCCGGGCCCTGGCCCGGGCGGGCGCCGCGACCGGACCGGTCGGGGTGCTGGCCCCGCCCGGCTGCGGCTTCGTCACCGCCGTCCTCGGCGTGCTCGGCGCGGGCGCGGCCTGGCTGCCGCTGGACGTCGCCGCGCCGGTCGCGCGCGCCGCCGTGCTGGCCGCCGAGGCCCGGATCGGCGCCCTGCTGGTCGGCCCCGACGAGCACGCCGCGGCCGCCGAACTGCTGGCCGCGGCCGGCCTGGACGTCCCGGTGCTGGACATCACGGCCCTCGCCACCGGCACCAGGACCGCCAAGCGGCTGCCCGCCCCGCGCGGGGCCGGCGACGACCTGGCGTACGTCATCTTCACCTCGGGCTCCACCGGCCGCCCCAAGGGCGCCATGGTGCACCGGGCGGGCATGGTCAACCACCTGCTCGCCAAGGTCGCCGACCTGGAGCTGGACGGGGACACCGTGCTGGTCCACAACGCCCCGGTCACCTTCGACATCTCGGTCTGGCAGATGCTCGCCGCGCTGGTCGTCGGCGGGCGGCTGCGGGTCACCGGCCGCGACCTCGCCGCCGACCCGCAGGCCCTGTTCGGCCTGGTCGCCCCCGAGGGCGTCACCGTGCTGGAGGTCGTCCCCTCGCTGCTGCGTACCGCCCTGGACAGCTGGGACGACGGCGCCGAGCCGCCCGTCCTGGACGGGCTGCGCAAGCTGGTCGTCACCGGCGAGGCGCTGCCCGCCGACCTGGCGCACCGCTGGTTCGCCCGCTACCCGGCGATCCCGCTGGTCAACGCGTACGGGCCGACCGAGTGCTCGGACGACGTCACCCACGCCGTGATCGGCTCCCCGGCCGAGCTGGACTCGGTGCGCGCCCCGATCGGCCGCGCCGTGCGCGGCACCGGACTGTACGTCCTGGACGACGCGCTGCGCCCCGTCCCGGACGGCGTCCCCGGGGAGCTGTACGTGGGCGGGCGCGGCGTCGGCCGCGGCTACCTCGACCAGCCCGGCCGCACCGCCGCGGTGTTCGTCGCCGACCCGTTCAGCCCGCTGCCGGGCGCCCGGATGTACCGCACCGGCGACCGGGTGATCCGGCGGCCGGACGGCCAGCTGGAGTTCCTGGAGCGGGTCGACCACCAGGTCAAGATCCGCGGCCACCGGATCGAGCCCGGCGAGGTCGAGGCCGCGCTGCGCTCGATCGAGCAGGTCGGCGACGCCGTGGTGGTGGTCCGCCGCGGCGGGGCCGGCGACGCCCGGCTGGTCGGCTACCTGACCGGCCCGGTCGACCCGGCCCGCTGCCGGGCCGCGGCCGCCGCGCTGCTGCCCGAGTACATGGTGCCCTCCGCCCTGGTGGTGCTGGACGCCCTGCCGCTGACCCCCAACGGCAAGGTGGACCGCAAGGCGCTGCCCGAGGTCGACCTCAGCGCCGCGACCGGCCGCGGCCCGCGCACCCCGCAGGAGGAGGTGCTCTGCGCCGCCTTCGCCGAGGTGCTCGACCGGCCCGCGGTCGGCATCGACGAGGACTTCTTCCAGCTCGGCGGCCACTCGCTGCTGGCCACCCGGCTGGTCAGCCGGGTGCGTACGCTGCTCGGCGCCGAACTGGCGCTGCGCACCGTCTTCGAGGCGCCCACCGTGGCCGCCCTGGCCGGCCGGCTCACCCAGGACGCCGTCCGCCCCGCGCTGACCGCCGGGGCCCGCCCGGACCGGCTGCCGCTGTCGTACGCCCAGCAGCGGCTCTGGTTCCTGGACCGGCTGGAGGGCCCCTCCGCCACCTACAACCTGCCGTGGACGCTGCGGCTGCGCGGCCCGCTGGACCGCGCCGCGCTGGCCGCCGCGCTGACCGACGTGGTCGGCCGGCACGAGAGCCTGCGCACCGTCTTCCCGGACCGCGACGGCCTGCCGTACCAGCTGGTCCTCCCGGTCGAGCGGGCCGCCGTCGAGCTGCCCGTCCGCGAGCTGCCCCCCGGCGACCGGTCCGAGGCCGAACTCACCGAGGCAGCAGCGGAGTTCGCCACCGGAACCTTCGACCTGGCGCACCGGCCACCGATCCGGGCCACCCTGCTCGCGGCCGGCCCCGAGGACCACCTGCTGGTCGTGGTGATCCACCACATCGCCGGGGACGGCTGGTCCAACGGGCCGCTCGCCCGCGACCTCTCCACCGCCTACGCCGCCCGGCTGGCCGGCCGCGCGCCCGCCTGGACGCCGCTGCCGGTGCAGTACGCCGACTACGCGCTCTGGCAGTGCGAACTGCTCGGCGCGGAGGACGACGAGGAGTCCCTCCTCACCCGCCAGACCACCTACTGGAAGGAGCAGTTGGCCGGGCTGCCGGAGGAGCTCCAGCTGCCGGTGGAGAGCGCCCGCCGGGTCACCGCCGGCTACCGCGGCGCCGCCGTCCGCTTCGCCGTCCCCGCCGCACTGCACCACCGGGCCCTCGCCCTGGCCCGGCAGAGCGGGGCGAGCCTGTTCATGGTGCTCCAGGCCGCGCTGGCCACGCTGTACGGCAAGCTCGGCGCGGGCGAGGACATCCCGCTCGGCACCCCGATCGCGGGCCGCACCGACGACGCCCTGGACGACCTGGTCGGCATGTTCGTCAACACCCTGGTGCTGCGCACCGACCTGTCCGGCGACCCGACCTTCCGCGAACTGCTGGACCGGGTGAAGGCCGTCGACCTGGCCGCCTACGCCCACCAGGACCTGCCGTTCGAGAAGCTGGTCGACGCCCTCGGCCCCGAGCGCGCCCACGGCCGCAACCCGCTGTTCCAGACCCTGCTGGCCCTGCACAACAACGCCGCCGCCCGGCTGGAGCTGCCCGGCGTCACCGCCGAGGCGGGCGCGGCCGAGCTCGGCGTGGCCCGGCTCGACCTCTGCTTCGAACTCGCGGAGCTCAGCGGCCCGGACGGCCCCGGCGGCCTGGAAGGGCGGCTGGAGTACAGCACCGACCTGTTCGGCGCGGCCGGCGCCCAGCGGCTGGCCGACCGGCTGGTGCACCTGCTGGGCGTGCTGGTCGACCGGCCGGACAAGCCGATCGGCACCGCCCCGGTGCTGCTGCCCGGCGAGCGGGAGGAGCTGCTCGCCCTCGGCGACGGCGCCGCCGCCCGCGGCGACGGCCAGCCGCTGGCCGCCCTGCTGGAGGCCACTGCGGACGCCCACCCGGACGCGGTCGCGCTCGAATTCGCCGGCCTGGAGCTCGACTTCGCCGAGCTGCACCGGCGGGCCAACCGGCTCGCCCGCACCCTGGTCGCCCAGGGCGCGGAGCCGGACCGGCTGGTGGCGATCGCGCTGCCGCGCTCGGTCGACCTGGTGGTCGCCGCGCTCGCGACGGTCAAGAGCGGCGCCGTCTACCTGCCGATCGACCCCTCCTACCCGGCCGACCGGATCGCCGGGATGCTCAAGGACGCCCAGCCGGTGCTGACCCTCAGCACCGCCGAGGTGGCCGCCGCCGTCCCCGGCCTGGAGGCCGGCCGGCTGCTGCTGCTGGACGACCCGGCCACCCGCGCCCGGGTCGACGAGCAGCCCTCCGAGCACCTGCGCCCGGCCGAACTGGCCGGCCCGGTACGGCCCGAGCACGGCGGGTACGTCATCTACACCTCGGGCTCCACCGGCCGCCCCAAGGGCGTCGTGGTGCCGCGCGGCGCCCTGGTCAACCACCTGCTGGACCTCACCGAACGGGTCGCCCTGGCCCCCGGACGGACCCTGCTGGCGGTCACCACCTTCGGGTTCGACATCGCCAACCTGGAACTGTTCGGCCCGCTGCTCGGCGGCGCCCGGCTGGTGCTCGCCCCGCACGACACCGTCCGCGACCCGGAGCTGCTCGCCGACCTCGCCCTGGCCACCGGGGCGGACGTCATGCAGGCCACCCCGACGCTGTGGCACGCCCTGGTCACCGCCCGGCCCGAATCGCTCGCCCGGGTGCACGTGCTCACCGGCGGCGAGGCCCTCAGCCCGGCCCTGGCCGCCGCGCTGACCGGCGCCGCGGCGAAGGTCAGCAACCTGTACGGCCCGACCGAGACCACGATCTACTCGCTCGGCGTCGACCTGCCGCCCGACCACACCGGCACCCCGCCGATCGGCCGCGCGCTGGCCGGCAACCAGGCCCGGCTGCTGGACGCCGCGCTGCGCCCGGTACCACCGGGGGTGGTCGGCGAGCTGTACCTGGCCGGCACCGGCCTCGCCCGCGGCTACCTGGACCGCCCCGGCCTGACCGCCGAACGCTTCACCGCCGACCCGTACGGCCCGCCCGGCTCCCGGATGTACCGCACCGGGGACCTCGCCCGCTGGCGGCCGGACGGCTCGCTCGACTACCTCGGCCGGGTCGACCACCAGGTGAAGATCCGCGGCTTCCGGATCGAACTCGGCGAGATCGAGGCCGTGCTGACGGACCATCCGCTGGTCGAACGGGCCTCGGTGACCGACCGGGAGGACCCGCCCGGTGTCCGCCGGCTGGTCGCCCACGTGGTGCCGGCCGGCCCGGAACGGCCCGAACCAGCGGCGCTGAGGACCCACTTGGCCGCCGTGCTGCCGGAGTACATGCTCCCGGCCGCCTACGTCCAGCTGGACGCCCTGCCGCTCACCCCGAACGGCAAGGTGGACCGCAAGGCGCTGCCCGCGCCCGCGGCCGACGACCGGGCGGTGGCCCGCTCGGACGGCCGCGCGCCCGACGGACCGGTCGAACGCGCCCTCGCCCGGGTCTTCGCCGAGGTGCTCGGCCTGGACCGGGTCGGGGCCGAGGACGGCTTCTTCGAGCTGGGCGGCGACAGCCTGAAATCGATCCAACTGGTCAGCCGCGCCCGCGCGGCCGGGCTCTCGCTCACCCCCGCCGACGTCTTCGCCCACCGCACCGTGGCCGGCCTGGCCCTGGTGACCGGCACGGCCGACGGCACCGGTGCGCCCGAGGACCCGTTCGCGCCCGTCCTGGCCGTCCGGCCGACCGGCGGCAGCCGCCCGCTGTTCTGCGTGCACGGCGCGGTCGGGCTCGGCTGGCCTTTCCTGACGCTCGCCGCGGAAATTGACACGGACATTCCCGTGTACGCTTTCCAGACCGGTGGGGTACGCTCCCCGGAAAAGACCCCGGAGTCCGTCCGGGAAATCGCCGGAAAATATCTCGGCGAAATGCTGGAAATCCAGCCGGCGGGGCCCTATCGTATTCTCGGCTGGTCGTTCGGAGGGCTCGTCGCCCACGAGATCGCGGTCCAGCTGCAGGCCCGCGGCGAGCAGGTCGAACTGCTCGCCGACCTGGACGGCTACCCCGGGACCGGCGCGCCGGCCGAGGAGCTGCCGGACGACCGGGCCGTCCTCGCCGAACTGCTCGAACGGGCCGGCCTCCCCGGCGACGGACCGCTCGACCCCGGCACCGCACGCCGGCGCCTGGCCGAGGCCGGCAACGCGCTCGCGGAGCTGGACGAGACCGAGCTGGTCCGACTGCTCGGGGTGATCCGCACCCACAGCGCACTGGGCGAGGCCCACCGCCCCGGCCGCTTCCAGGGGGACCTCCTCCTGTTCGCGGCCACCCGGGGCCGGGCCCCGGGCGACCCGGACGAGGAGTCCTGGCAGGCCCACGTGACCGGCCGGATCCTCCGGCACCCGGTCGACAGCGACCACGACTCGATGCTCGAACCGGCGCCGGCCGAATCCATCGGAAAAACCCTCTCCGCCGTCCTCCGCAAGGAATCCTGAAACACCGCACCGAAATACCGGTGGCCGCCCCGGAAATTCCATCCCGGGGGCACTGCGCCCGAGAACCGGACGATTTCCGGGATTTCCGAAAGGACCGAGAAATCATGAGCAACCCGTTCGACGACGAGCAAGGCACCTTCCTCGTCCTCGCCAACCACGAGAACCAGCACAGCCTCTGGCCCGCCTTCGCCGAGGTCCCGGCCGGCTGGCGGACCGTCAAGGGCGCGAGCACCCGGCAGGAGGCGCTGGACCACATCGAGCGCACCTGGACCGACCTGCGCCCGCAGAGCCTGATCGACGCCACCGCCTGACCCCCGAACACCGCCCGACCAGAAGACAAGCCCGACCAGAGCACCACCGCCCGACCAGAGCACCACCGATCCGACACCACCTGAGGAGCACCCCATGAGCACCGTCGCCATCGACGAGTCCAAGGTCCGCGAGATCGTCGCCGACTGCCTCGACCTGGAGCTGGACGAACTGACCCTCACCGACCACTTCATCGACCACTACGGCGCCGACTCGCTGAACGCCATCGAGGTGCTCGCCCGTCTGGAGAAGGAGTTCCACGTCACCATCCCGCAGGAGGAGCTGCCCAACATGGTCAACCTGGGCGCCGTGCTGGAGGTCCTGTCCCGGGCGACCGCCCGATGACCGCGCCGCAGCGCGTGGTGGTGACCGGCATCGGCGTCCTGTCGAGCATCGGCAACGGGGTCGAGGACTTCACCTCGGCCCTGCGCGAGGGCCGCTGCGGTGCCGGTCCGATCACCAGCTTCGACACCGACGGGTTCCTGCGCACCTCCGGCCACGAGGTCAACGGCTTCGAGCCGGAGCAGTGGATCCACCGCCTCCCGGTCGAGGAGCTCGGCCGCGCCACCCAGTTCGCCGTCGCGGCGGCCCGGATGGCCGTCCGGGACGCCGGGCTCGACGAGCAGGAGCTCGCCGGGCTCCGCGCCCAGATCACCATCGGCACCACCGACGGCGAGGCGCCCGAGCTGGACAAGCTGATCGCGGAGTCGGTCGCCAACGGGCCGGAGCACCCGGTCGACCAGCTGGTGGCCGGCCGCCTGCCGGCCCACCAGCTGGCCCTGGCGATCGCCCGGGAGCTGCGGCTCCCGCGGGTCGTCCCGGCCGTCCTCGGCACCGCCTGCGCGGCCGGGAACTACGCGATCGGCGACGGCTTCGACGCCGTGCGCACCGGCGAGGCGGACATCGCCGTCGTCGGCGGCGCGGACGCGATCTGCCGCCGCACCTTCGCCGGGTTCAGCCGGCTCGGCCTGGTCTCCTCCGACTACTGCCGTCCGTTCGACGCCGACCGCGAGGGGCTCCTCACGGCCGAGGGCGCGGGGGTCCTCGTCCTGGAGACCCTCGACTCGGCCCGGCGCCGCGGCGCCCGGATCTACGCCGAGCTGCTCGGCTACGGGCTCAACTGCGACGCCCACCACCCCACCGCCCCCGACCAGTCGAGCGTCGCCCGCTGCATGGAACTGGCGCTCAACGACGCCGGGGTCAAGGCGGCCGAGGTGGACCTGGTCTCCGCCCACGGCACCGGCACCCCCACCAACGACATCACCGAGACCCGCGCGATCCGCGAGGTCTTCGGCGACACCCCGCCGCGCACCGTCGCCCTCAAGGCGATGCTCGGCCACTCGATGGGCGCGGCGAGCGCGCTCGGCGCGGCCGCCTCGGCGCTCGCGCTGGCCCACGGCTTCGTCCCGCCCACCGTCAACCACCGCACCACCGACCCCCAGTGCCAGATCGACTGCGTGCCCAACCACTCCGTCCCCGCGGACCTCCGGGTGGTGGTCAACAACGGACTGGCCTTCGGCGGCAACAACGCCTCCGTCGTCCTGGGGCGCCACGAGGAGGAGCCCAGCCGATGAGCGAGCGCACGAGCTCGACCACGATCCATCGGGACCGGCCGCTGATCACCGCATGGTCCGCGGTCTCCCCCTTCGGCCTCGGCCGCGACGCGTTCGCGGCCGGGGTCGGCCGGGGGGAACCGGCCCACCAGGTACCGGACTTCGAGACCCGCAAGGTGCTCGGCAAGGCCGGCACCCGCACCTTCGACCGGGCCACCGGCCTGGCCGTCACCGCCGTCCGCGAACTGCTCGGCGAGGCCGAGGCCGCGCAGAGCCCGATCGCCACCGGCGGCGGCACCGCCCTCGTCCTCGGCACCACCCTCGGCAGCGCCCACAGCGCCGCCGGGTTCAGCCGGGCCTCCTTCGAGGGCGACAAACCCTACGACGTGCCCGCCCAGCTGATGCCGAACGTGCTGATGAACGGCCCGGCCGCGGCCACCGCCATCCGCTTCGACCTCAAGGGCCCCAACACCACCCTGGCCGGCGGCGCCGCGGGCGGCCTGCTCGCCCTCGGCTACGCCCGCCGCCTGCTGGCGGCCGGCCGCGCCGAACGCGCCCTGGTCGGCGCGGTGGAGGAGCAGTCCGAGACCCGCGAGTGGCTGGCCGGGGAGAGCGACCGGCCCAGCGGCGAGGGCAGTGCCGTCCTGCTGGTGGAGACCGGGCGGACCCTGCCGCCCGGCCGCCGGGTGCTGGCCGAACTGCTGGCCCTGGACGTCCGGTTGGACGTCGACGACGACCCGCAGGCGGCCCTGGCCGCCACCGTCCTCGACGCCCTCGCCCAGGCCGACGCGACCGCCGACCAGGTCTGGGCCGCGGCCGTCACCGGGCAGCCGGCCCGCGACCGGCTCGCCGAGCTGGTCGGCTCCGAGGCCGTCGACCGGGTCCCCGACCTGCTCGGCGACACCGGTTCCGCCGCGACCGTCTTCTCCCTCACCACCGTCCTGTCCCTGGCCGAGCAGGATCCCGCGGCCGCCGGCCGCCTCGCCGTGATCGCCTCGCTCGACCACCAGGGCCTGGCCGCCTGCGCCGTCCTGCGCCTCACCGGCGGTGACCGATGAGCACTCCCGGCACCGTCCTGATCAGCGGCGGCTCCCGCGGCATCGGCAAGGCCGCCGCCCTGCGGCTCGCCGCCGAGGGGCACCCGATCAGCTTCTGCTACCAGTCCGACCGGCAGGCCGCCGACGTCCTGGCCAAGGAGCTCGACGCCCTCGGCGTCGCCGTCCTGGCCGAGAAGGTCGACGTCACCGACGCCGCCGCCGTCCGCGCCTGGGTCACCCGCACCGAGGAGGAGCTCGGCCCGATCACCGTCGCCGTCGCGAGTGCCGGAATCACCCGCGACAAGCCGCTCCTCCTGATGTCCGACGACGACTGGCGGTCCGTCACCGACACCAACCTGACCGGCACCGCGAACCTCTGCCGCGCGGTGGCCTTCCCGATGGTCAAGCGCCGCGCCGGCTCGATCATCACCCTCAGCTCCGTCTCCGGCGTCTACGGCAACCCCGGCCAGAGCAACTACGCGGCCTCCAAGGCCGGGATCATCGCGCTCACCCGGGCGCTGGCCAAGGAGGTCGGCCGCTACGGGGTCCGGGTCAACGCGGTCGCCCCCGGCATGATCGAGACCGACATGACCTCGGTGCTCACCGACGCCCAACGCACCGACGCCCTCAAGCACATCCCGCTCGGCCGCTTCGGCACGGCGGACGAGGTGGCCGAATCGGTCGCCTTCCTGGCGGGCCCCCAGTCCGCCTACCTCACCGGTTCGGTCCTGCAGATCGACGGCGGAATCGTCCTGTGACCAGACGCACCAGACGCACCGTCCACCTCGACTAGGAGAAACGACCATGACCATCCCCGCCGTGCGCACCTTCGACAACCACACCCCGCTCGTCGACACCGAGCTGCTCCCCGGCCGCGGCACCGGCGTCAACGCCGCCCACCGGATGTACGAGCACCTCATCGGCATCTGGGCCACCGGCGTCATCGAGGCCGCCCACGACCTCGGCGCCTTCACCGCCCTGATCGCCGCCCCGGCCACCGCCGGGGAGCTCTCCAGCCGGCTCGGCACCGACCTGCGCGCCACCCGCGTCCTGCTGGACGGCCTGGCCGCCTACGACGTGGTCGAGCGCAGCCGCGCGGCGGACGGCCAGGCCGTCTACACCCTGCCACCGGAGATGCACGACGTCTTCGCCCCCGAGGGCCTGTACAGCCTGGTCGGCAAGATCCGGCACGACCGCAACGTCGCCTGGGGCGCCTGGCGCAACCTGGCCGGCAACGTCCGCTCCGGCGCCCGCAACTCCGAGGGCTCGCAGCAGCTCAACCAGATCTCCGAGGAGGACTACACCTCCCTCGTCCGCGGCATCAACTTCTGGGCCCCGCCGATCGCCGCCACCCTCGCCGACGCCCTGCGCGAGCAGGGCTGGACCGACGGCGCCGGCCGCACCCTGCTCGACGTCGGCTGCGGCACCGGCATCTACAGCCAGCTGCTGCTCCAGGAGTTCAGCGGCCTCAACGCCCGGGCCCTGGACGCCGAGCGGATCGTCCCGATCGCCAACGCCCAGGCCCACCGCCTCGGTGTCGCCGACCGCTTCAACCCGGAGATCGCCGACTTCTGGTCCGACGACTGGGGCACCGGCGTCGACGTCGCCCTCTTCGTCAACATCTTCCACCTCCAGACCCCCGAGTCGGCCCGCGAACTCCTCCTCCGCTCCGCCAAGTCCCTCACCGAGGACGGCGTCATCGCCATCGCCGACCACATCGTCGACGAGGACAGCACCGACGGGAACACCCAGAACCGCTTCTTCCGCCTCTTCGCCGCCTCCATGCTCGCCACCGGCGGCGGCGACGCCTTCACCGTCCAGGACTACGACCAGTGGCTCGCCGACGCCGGGCTGCGCCGCGTCGCCCTGCTCGACACCCCCATGCACCGGCTCCTCCTGGTCAAGCACGCCTGACCCGACGACCCCCCTCGACGGCCCCCCCCGCGCCCGGGCCGGGCCCCGGCGGGGCCCCCCCCCCCCCCCGCCCCCAAACAACCCCCCCGCCCCCCCCCTCCCCCGGCTCCCCGGGCTCACGCCCCCCACACCCCACCCCCCCCCCCGCCGGCCCCGCCGCCCCGCGTGGGGCCCGTCTGGGTTCCCCCACCCGGAGGCTCCCGTGACCGACCGCCCCGCCCTCTTCCGCACCGACCTCTTCCGCCCCGTCCTCTTCCGCACCGACCAGGACCTCACCCCCGAGGAGATCGCCGCCCTCACCGTGCTCCTGCTCCAGCACCGAGCCGCCCTCGCCGCGGCGGCCGCCGCCACCCCGCCCACCCGCCGCACCGTCCGCTGGCACGACGTCTCGCTCCGCCCGCCGGTCCCCACCACCTCCTGGCAGATCGTCGCCTGACACCCGACGGCCCCCGGCGTCGCCGCCGGGGGCCGTGGCCGTCCCCTTCCGTCCGCCCCGCCCCGCCTCACCCGATCAGATCCAAGGAGCCCGCCAAGTGCCCGGTCCCGATGAGGTCGTAGCCCCCGGCCAGCACCAGGAACAGCACCGCCGCCACGGCCAGCACCGTGTAGTGCAGCCGACCGAACACCCCCCACCAGCCCCGCACCCAGGCGAGGACCGCGCAGAGCACCGTCAGCAGGGTCAGCCCCAGGGCCCCGAGGTACATCGCCGGCACCACCGTCAGCAGCGGCGAATCCCCCAGGAACAGCGTCTGGTTGAGGGCGTTGGAGTCCGAGGTCAGCAGCGCGAAGCACCCGGTCGCCACGACCAGCAGCAGTCCCGTCACCCACCCCAGCAGCCGGGCCGCCGGCGCCCCGGCCCGCCCCTTGCCCCGCACCGACCGCACCACCGCGGCGACCAGCCACCCGATCACCGTGAGACCCAGCACCACCAGGCTCCCGAGCGCCACCCGCTGGTGCAGTTCCGGGGCCTGGTACCAGGCCAGCGGCTGGTACGCGACGGTCGGGTCGCCGTCCGTCAGCATCGAGACCACGTCCCCGTCGCCGTTCAGCTCGAAGGCGATCCGGGCGCTCCCGCCCACCTGCTGGAAGAGCCCCGGTTCCACCTGCTGCCACCGGGTCTCGCCCGCCTGCGGGTCCCGGACGACCGGCCCGCTCACGACGAGCTCCGCGCCCCGCGCCGCCACGTGCACGGACCCCATCAGCGCCGACGCCCTGGTCAGGTTGGACTGGCTGACCCGGGTCGACCGGTAGTCCCCGGTGAACTTCCCCAGGTCCCCGCCCACCACCGCCGGGGCGGCGGCGGCCGGAGCCGGGTAGAACCGGTCCACGAAGGCGTTGAGCACCTGCTGGGTCGCCCACCCGCCGGTGGAGTCCTCGCCGTCCCCGTTGACGGTCACGTACAGTCCGACCCCCCGCTCCGGCAGCAGCGCCAGGTTGCTGTGGAAGCCGGGCACGTCGCCGTCCTTGACCAGCAGCTGCTGCCCGTTGCGGTCGCGCTGTTCGAGCAGGTAGGCCATCCCGGGCATCCGCCGGTCGGGCCCGAAGTGCCGGGCGAGCAGCTGCGCGGTGCCGTCCCGGTCCAGGACCGGACGGCCCTCCAGGGAGCCGCCGTTCAGCAGGGCCAGCATCAGCCGTCCCATGTCGGTGACGGTGGTGACGGCGGCCGCGCCGGTCGGGGTGAGCGGCCCGTACAGCCCCTCGGTCTCGGTCTGGCCGTCGCCCTCGGGCCGGTAGCCGTGGGCGAGTTCGGCGTCGACGGCGGCCGGGTGGGGCTGGGTGAAGGTGGTGCGCTCCATCCCGAGCGGCTGCAGCACGTGCTGCGCGACGTACTGGTCGAAGGGCTGTCCGGAGACCACCTCGACCAGGTAACCGGCGAGCGCGACACCGTAGTTGTCGTACGCGGCGACCACCCCCGGCGCCCGGACCCGGTCCGGCTGGTGGGCGGCCAGCGCGTCGCCGAGGCTCCCGACGTGCTGCGGCCCGGCCTGGGCCAGCCCCATGAAGGTGTCGTCGAAGCCGCCGGTGTGGGTCAGCAGGTTCTCGACGGTGACCGGGTGTCCCGGGTAGCTGTCCCTGACCTTGAACGTGCCCAGGTAGGTGTTGACGTCCGCGTGCAGGTCCAACTTCCCGGCCCGGACCTGCTGGAGGACGGCGACGGCGGTGAACACCTTGGCGTCGGAGCCCGTGAAGAACGCGGTCCGGTCGGGGTCGACGGCCTTGTGCCCGGGCACGTCGGAGACGCCGTAGCCGCCGGCGAAGACCTGCCGGCCGCCGGCCACCACGCTGACCGCCGCGCCGGGGATCCGGTGCTCGGCGAGCAGCTTCGGCACGATCTCGTCGAAGAGCCGCTTCACCGATCCGGGGTCGGGTGGTGCCGAGCCGCCGGCCGCCGCCGAACTCCCGCTGCCCGTCGTCGCGGTGGCCGCGTGGGCCCGGTCCGGCGTGAGCCCGTACAGGAACAGGCCGATCGCCGCGAGCACCAGGACCAGTCGCACCCAACCCCGCCGGGCCAGCGGCCGGTTCGCCTCGCCACGTCGCGCGCTCATGATGAACTCCCGTTCGATACAAGTGATTTACGGAAGCTCCGGCGCCCTTGCGGCGGGTCGCTCCCCGACACCCGCAACACTAGGCCGGGCACCGTTTCCGGGACATGGCCTCTGGGCGTCGATCGGGGGGTGTACCCAGGTACCACCAACAGGGGTCCAGGGCCCAGTGATCGGAACGGCGGCGGACGGCAGTCTGGATGTCGTCAGCAAGCAACGGGTAGGGATACCGGCCGCGAGGCCGTCACGGAAAGGGCCGAGCGGTCATGACCAGCAGCATCACCACGGGAGTTGTGAACAACGTGCAGAACACCGACACCACGGGCGGCCGCAGCCGGCGCAACCCGCTCGGCATGCTGGGCAACGCCGTCCGGTCCCTGCTGCGGGGCCCCGCGCTGGCCGCGTTCGCCGTGCCGCAGCTGCTGCTGCTCACCGCCGCCTCGGTCACCGCCTCGCTGATGGGCCTCGCGGTCGGCGCGCTGCTGGTGCCGCCCACGCTCCTCGCGGTCCGCGGCCTGGCCGGCCTGCGGCGCCGGCTCGCCGCCCGCTGGAACGGCGTCGAGATCCGTGACCCCTACCAGCCGCTGCCGGAGGCCGCACCCGGCCTCCAGGGGGCCTGGAAGCGCTGCCAGGCGATGCTGGCGGACCAGGCCACCTGGCGCGACCTGCTCTGGCTGGTGGTCGACCCGGTGGTCGGCTTCACGGTGGCGCTGTTCCCGCTCCTGGTGGTCGCCTACGGCGCCTTCGGCCTGGTGCTGCCGCAGGTCTGGCAGTCGATCGCCGACAACGGCGGCAACACCTGGTACCTGTGGATCCACGTCACCGACTCGGGTGCCGCCGGCACCGCCGCCCTGTTCGGCGTCCCGGTGATGCTGGCCGGCCTGGCGATCGCCCCCGCCGCGCTGCGCGGCCACACCGCGCTCGCCAAGGCGCTGCTGGGCCCGACCGCCCGGGCCGAGGCGCTGGCCGCCGAGCGCAAGGTCGCCCACCTCACCGAGACCCGGCGCGACGCGCTGACCACCCAGGCCGCCGAGCTGCGCCGGATCGAGCGGGACCTGCACGACGGTGCGCAGGCCCGGCTGGTGGCCATGGGCATGAACCTGGGCGTCGCCGAGCGGCTGGTCGAGCGTGACCCGGAGGCCGCCAAGCAGCTGCTCGCCGAGACCCGCCAGGCCTCCGCCTCCGCCCTGAACGAGCTGCGCGACCTGGTCCGCGGCATCCACCCGCCGGTGCTGGCCGACCGCGGCCTGGCCGACGCCGTCCGGGCCCTGGGCATGGACAGCCCGCTGAACGTGACGGTCTCCGCCGAACTGCCCGGCCGCCCCGAGGCCCCGGTCGAGTCCGCCGTCTACTTCGCCGTCTCCGAGGCGCTCACCAACGCCGCCAAGCACTCCGGCGCGAGCCACGTCGACGTCCAACTCTGGTACGAGAACGGCACCCTGAAGGCCCAGATCACGGACGACGGCACCGGCGGCGCCGACCCCTCCCGCGGCACCGGCCTGCGCGGCCTGGAGCGCCGACTTGCTACCTTCGACGGAGTCCTGGCCGTCCGCAGCCCGCTCGGCGGCCCCACGACCCTGACGATGGAGCTGCCGTGCGAGTTGTACTCGCGGAGGACCTCTTCCTCCTGAGGGACGGCCTGGTCCGGATGCTGCAGGCCTACGACTTCGAGGTCGTGGCCGCGGTGGACACCGGACCGGACCTGTTGCAGGCCCTCCTCACCGAACGGCCGGACGTGGCAGTCGTCGACGTACGACTGCCCCCGACGTTCACCGACGAGGGCCTGCAGGCGGCTCTGGAAGCGCGCCGGCAGATCCCCGGTCTGCCGGTGCTCGTGCTTTCCCAGTACGTGGAGCAGCTCTACGCCAAGGAGTTGCTCGCCGACGGCACCGGCGCGATCGGCTACCTGCTCAAGGACCGGGTCTTCGACCCCGACGAGTTCGTGGCGACGGTCCACCGGGTGGCGGCGGGCGGCACCGCGCTGGACCCGCAGGTGATCGCGATGCTGGTCAACAACACCGGCCGCAGCAAGCCGCTGGAGCGCCTGACGCCGCGTGAGCGCGAAGTCCTGGAGCTCATGGCGGAGGGGCGCTCGAACGGGGCCATCGCCGAGCGGATGGTGATCACCGAGCGGGCCGTGAAGAAGCACACCGCGAACATCTTCCTCAAGCTCGACCTGCCGCCCTCCGAGGAGGACCACCGCCGGGTGCTGGCCGTCCTGGCCTTCCTCCAGGTCGCTCCCTGAGCCACCCCGGCGGGGCGCGGCGACCCCCTCAGGCCCGGCGCCCGGTGTGCACCGTCATCGCCGACAGGTAGAACGCGTCCGGCCGCCGCAGGATCCCGGTCGGCGCGTCCTCGTCGATCAGCGCCTCCAGGGTCGCCCGGTCCCGCGGGTCGATCGCCTCGGCCAACTGGTCGTGTCGCCGGACCAGTTGGGTGTGCAGGTACTCGCGGACCGGGCGGGCCAGCGGTGCCGGGTGGTCGACCAGGAAGGTCCGGGTGCCGCTGGGCTCCAGTCCGGCCCGCCGGAGCATGGCCGGCCAGTCCTCGACCTCCTCGGTGGCGTCGGGCAGTTCGGCCCGCATGGCGGCGAAGCCGTCCTCGTGGGCGGCGTCCAGCCGGGCCTGGAAGCCGGGCCGGCCGAGGCCGAAGTCGCGGGGCAGGAAGCGCGGCGGCAGGCCGCTCTCCGCGACGGCGAGCAGGCCGCCGGGGCGCAGCCGGCCGGCCAGCGCGGTGAGCGCGGCCTGCTGGTCGCCGAGGTGGTGGATCGCGTTGCCGGACCAGATCAGGTCGGCCTCGCCGAGCTTGTCGAACTCGGCGGGCAGGTCCGCCTGTTGGATGCCGAGCCGGCCTCCGGAGCGGGTCCGGGCGCGCTCCAGCAGGGCGGCCGACCGGTCGACGGCGACCACCTCGGCGGCCGGGAGGACCGCCGCGAGCTGCTGGGCGATCACCCCGGGTCCGGCGCCGACGTCGAGGACCCGGCGGACCGTGCCGTCCCCGGCGAGGCCGGACAGCCACTGCCCGGCCGCAGTGACGGCGTCGGCCCGCAGGTCGGCCTCCCGCTCCAAGTGTGCCGCGAGCGCGTCCCAGTCGAGGTCGGCGGCCGGGACCTGCCCGGGGCCGTGCTGGTGCTGGTGCCCGTGCTGGTGCTGACCGTGCTGGTGTGCGGACATGGTGGTGCCTCTCCGGTGGTGGGTGGGTGGGTGCGTGGGTGCGTGGGTGCGTGGGTGGGTGCGTGGGTGGGTGCGTGGGTGGGTGCGTGGGTGGGTGCGTGGGTCGGTCGGTCGCTGGTAGCTTCCCCGCTCAGACCGGCAGGGCCGGCCCGGACGCGCGGCACAGGGCGACCGCCCGTCCGATCTCCTCGTCCACCAGGTCGTGGTCGAGGGCGAAGGCGGCGGCCGCGCCCGCCCCGGCGGCGACGACCACCTGGGCGCGCGGGTCGGCGACGTTGCCGACGGCCCAGACGCCGGGGACGCTGGTGCGGCCGGTCCGGTCGGTGGTGACCCAGCCGTCGTCGTCCCGGGCACAGTCCAGTCCGAGGAGCAGCGCGTCCCGGGGCACCGGCCGGGGGGCGACGAAGACGGCCTCGCGGGTGACCACCCGCCCGGTGTCGAGTTCGACGCCGCGCAGCCGCCCGTCGTCGGCGACCACCCGGACGATCCGGCCCTCGACGACCCGGACGCCGCGCGCCGCGAGCCGTTCCCGCTCGGCGGCGGTGGGCTCCAGGGTGTGGGCGAGCAGCACCACGTCGTCCGACCACTGCCGCAGCAGCAGCGCCTGGTTGACGGCCCCCGGGCCGGTGCCGAGCACCCCGAGCGGGCGGTCGCGGACCTCCCAGCCGTGGCAGTACGGGCAGTGCAGGACGTCCCGGCCCCAGCGTTCGGCGAGGCCGGGCAGGTCGGGCAGGCCGTCCCGCAGCCCGGTGGCGACGACGAGCCGGCGCGCGTGCAGCACCGGCCCGCCGGCCAGCCGGACCACGAAGCCGGGTTCGGCCGGTCCGGCCCGCTCGACGTGTTCGACCCGGCCGTCGATCAGGTGCACCCCGTACCGGGCGACCTCCTCGCGGCCGACCGCGAGCAGCGCGGCCGGGGGCATGCCCTCCCGGCTGAGGAAGCCGTGCATGTGGGCGGCGGGGGCGTTGCGCGGTTCACCCGCGTCCACCACCGCGACCCGGCGCCGGGCCCGGCCCAGCACCAGGGCGGCGTTCAGTCCCGCCGCACCGGCGCCGACCACCACCGCGTCGTAGCCCTCCGCCGTACCGTTCGCGCCGTTCGTCCCGGTCGTCGTCGTCTTCTCGGTCATCGTCGCTCACCTCCACCGCCAGGCTGCGACCGACCATCCCGTATCGGCAAGCTTTGTTGCCGCCTCAGCAAACACTTCCCTGCCCTCCCCGCCCCCGCTCACGCCCCGGTCCGCCGCCAGTACGAGCGGGTGGCCAGCGCCAGCGCCACCCCGTACCCGGCGAAGGCGCCCATCCCGACCCACCCGATCTGCATCGCCTGCTCCGGCGTCCCCAGCGCGCCCACCCGCATCCCGGTCACCCCGGCGGCGCACAGCGACAGGTAGCCGATCCCGAGCAGCCCGTACGGCGCCAGCGTGACCGCGCCGATCAGCGCCGGGGCGAGCGGCAGCCAGCGCGGTACGGGCCGGCCGCGCAGCGGCAGGGTCCAGCGCGGGAACACCTGCCCCCACGGCCGCACCAGCCCCCACAGCAGGAACACCCCGAGCGCGGCCAGCAGCACGGTGCCGTCCAGCCCCCGGCGCTCCAGGGCCAGCCAGATCCCGGAGGAGCCGTTGCGCACGTAGTCGGCGTACATCCGGTCGCCGCTGATCCCCGCGAAGCTGCCGCCGAAGGCCCAGACCAGCTTCATCACCACGTACGGCACGAAGGCCAAGGTCCCCGCCCAGGCCGCGAGTTGGACGGTGGCCGGGGCCGCCGAGGGCGCCGCCCGGAAGGCCGTCCGCGCCGCGACCGGCCCCCGGGCCCGCGCGGTGCCCGCCAGCAGCAGCGCCCCGGCCGCGGCCAGCACCTTGTGCACCGCGTCCGGGACGCTGTCCACGCCCTGCCCGAACAGCAGCGTCACCACGTCCATCAGCAGGCTCCAGGACGCCACCGCGGCCAGCCCGCACAGCAGCCACAGCCCCCGGGTCAGCCCCCGCCCCGGCCGCCCCCGGGCCGCCGCCCACCCGGCCCCGACCGCCACCGCCCCGACCCCGGCGACCGCCCACCCGACCCAGCCGGCCCCCCACAGCGCCGTCCCGCCCAACCCGCAGCCCGCCCCGAACCCCGCGTACCCGAGGCCCCAGCCGGCCACCGCCCGACCGTCCCGCACCCACTCCCCGATCACCATGGCCCCAGGCTCACCCGCCCGCCCCGGCCCCGGCCTCCCCCGGCGTGACCATCCCCCTCCCCCCACCGGGGGATCCCCGCGTCCCTGACCCGCCGCCCTCGTGGAGCCCCGGACCGCCCCGCATCCCGACCGGCCCGGGGCTCCACGCAAACTGCTACACGGCGCATTACAGCGCGATACAATGGCTCCATGAAGACCATCACGCAGCGCGAGCTCGCGGCGCGGTCCAAGGCCGTGCTCGACGACGTCGAAGCCGGAGAGATCTACCACATCACCCGGAACGGCACCGAGATCGCCGAGGTCCGGCCGATCAGCAGTCGCCGCCGGTTCGTCCCCGTCGAAGAGCTCCAGCGGAAGTGGCAGAACGCACCCGTGATCGACGCAGCGGAGATGCGTGCCGAAGCCGATGCCTTCTACGGTGACGAGGACCGGGTCGGCGGCGACGACCCGTGGGAGCAGGCGTGACCGGGCGACACCAACGCGGACTGCTCGACACCTGCGTCGTGATCGACCTGCCGCGGATCGACCCACGGCTCCTGCCGGTCGAGGCCGCGGTGGCATCCATCGTGCTGGCCGAACTCGCCCAGGGCGTCGCGATGGCCAAGGATCCCGTGCAGGTGCTGGCCAGGGCACAGCGGCTCGCGGACGTGGAGGCGGAGTTCACCGCGCTCCCGTTCGACCGCGAGGCAGCCCGGAGGTTCGGCACACTGACGGCGCTCACCATCCAGGCCAAGCGTGATCCCCGGCCCCGCCGGATGGATCTGATGATCGCGGCGACGGCGGCCGCCCACGGCCTGCCGCTCTACACCCGGAACGCCGCCGACTTCATCGGCCTGGAAGCGGGCGTCCAGGTCGTTCCGCTCTGACGTCCGGCGGCCCGGGCGCCGGGCCGCCGGAGCCACCCGCGCGCGCTACCCCCGCGGCGCGGCGAAGCAGTGCACGTCGACCGTGCGGCCGGAGGCCCAGCGCTGTTCGCCGCTGCCGAGCAGGGTCCAGCCGAGGCGCCGGTAGAGGGCCAGGGCGGCGGTGTCGGTGGCGAGCACGTCGAGCACGGGGTGCAGGCCGAGGGTCCGGGCGTGCACCACGGCGTGGGCGAGCAGCCCGGTGCCGGCCCCGCGGCCGCGGGCGGCCGGGGCGACGTACAGGCGGCCGATCAGGGCGGTGAGTTCCGGTCTGCCGCCGGTGCGCAGGCTCCACAGCCCGGGGGCGAGGTCGCCGGGGCCGCTGCGGACCAGGCCGACGTGGCCGACGATCCGGCCGTCCGCCTCGGCGACCCAGGCGGCCAGCAGGCCGTCCGGGCTGAGCCAGGCGGCGGGCCGCTCGGGCCACTCGGCGGGGTAGCCGTCGATGGTGTGGACGTCGCCCAGGGCCCGTACGCAGTCGGCGAGATCGGCGGCGCGGCGCCGTCGGACGCCCACCCCCGCACCGGTCTGCCGAGGTCCGGACGCGACGACATTGGCGCGTTCTTCAAGGTCAGCCATGCCGGTACGTTACCGGCCGGCCCTCACCGCCGCAGCAGGTCGACCACCCCGGTGAGGTCCTCGGCGCCGCTGCCGAGCGCCAACCGGTGTTCCATCAACCGGAAGTACGGGGCCAGCAGTTCGACGCTCACCCCCTGTTCCTCGGCGGTGCGCAGCAGCGTCCCCCTGCCCGCGACCTGCATCGCCAGGTTGGAGACCACGCCGGTGGTGAGGTCCCCGCTCTCCAGCTGCGCCGCCGTCCGTTCGACCGATCCGGCCATCGCGGTGAGCCAGTCCCGCAGCAGCGGCGCGAGGTCACCCGGCGCCACCGCCTCGCCCCGGACCAGCGCGAAGGCGTGGGCGACCCCGGCGAACATCCCGTACATCGCGCTGAGCAGCGCCACGTCGTGCAGCGCCGCGTACCCGGCGTCCGCACCCACGTACCGGGCCCCCGCCGGCACGCCCAACGCCTCCCGGTGCTCCTCGAAGACCGCCGCCGAACCGCTGTAGAAGACGTACGCCCCGGCCGCCGGTACGCCGATCATCGGCGGCACGGCCATGATCCCGCCGTCCAGGTAGCGGGCGCCACGCGCCTCGGCCCAGGCGGCCCGGGTGCGGGCCTGCCCCGGGGTGCTGGTGACCAGGTCGACCAGGTCCTTCCCGGCCAGCTCCACCCCCTCCAACGCCTGCTCCACCGAGTCGTCGTCGAGCAGGCAGACCACCACCAGCCGCCCGGCCGCGACGGCCTCACCGACGGTGGCCGCCACCACCGCGCCCTCGGTGGCGAGCGGTTCGGCGCGGGCGGCGGTGCGGTTCCAGACGGTGAGCGGGTGCCCGGCGGCGAGCCAGGCGCGGGCCAGCGCGGTGCCCATCGCGCCGAGGCCGAGCAGGGTGACGTGGGTCTCGGGTGAGGTCTCAACTGTCTTCTGTGCCATGCCGATCAGCCTCGTCCCCGCCCCACCCGTGATCAAGTACGCACTTCGGAGTGGGTGGTTACCCTGGGGTGAGCGACGAGGTCGGAAGGGGTGGGCATGGCGACCGTGCCGAGGCCGGGGGCGCACGTCTGCGGGATCGACGCCGCGATGGACGTGATCGGCGGCAAGTGGAAGGTACTGATCCTCTGGGCCCTCGGCGAGCGCCCGCACTGCCGCTTCGGCGAGCTGCGCCGGCTGGTGCCGGGGATCACCGAGAAGGTGCTGGCCGCCCACCTGCGCGAACTGGAGGCGGACGGCATCGTGCGCCGGGAGGCCTACGACGAGGTGCCGCCCCGGGTCGAGTACGCGCTGACCGACGCCGGGCGGCAGTTGAACGCGGCCCTGGCCCCGCTGGGCGCCTGGGGCCGGGACCACGTCCTGAACCGCTGACTCAGTGCTCCTCCGCCACCAGGTGGTCGACGCAGGCCGCGATCGCGAGCAGCAGCCCGGTGTCCGCCCCGTCGGCGACCTCCACCCCGTAGGTGTCGCGGACCCGGAACCACTTGCGGGAGATCCGGGCCAGCCGGTCCCCGTGCTGGTTCTCGACCCGGTAGTCCTTGTCGACCAGGTCACCGTGGATCCTGAGCTCACCACCGCCGGCCAGCTCCACCAGGTACTTGTCCCGGAACGGCGTGAACAGCTTCTCCCTGACGGTCGCGACGACCTCGCCCTCGGCGTCCTCGATCTTCATCGCGTCCCGGACGGTGAGCATCTTCTCCTTCACCACCGCGACCACGTGCCCGTGCGCGTCCTTGAGCTCGAAGGTGTGCCGCAGCCGCAGCACCTTGCCGTCCACCAGGTAGGCCTTGTGCCCCCGGTCGTCCTCGATCCAGTAGTCGTCGCCGACCGCGAACAGCTTCTCCCTGACCAGGTACCGCACGTGGGCCTCCTCCGTCGTCCGACTCGAACCACCCATTCGACCCTCCCCCGCGCCCACCGGAAAGGACGCCGCGCCGAGGCCGCCACCCCCACCCGCTTGAATACCGCCATGCTGATCACCACCCTCCACAGCGAGCGCCTCGACCTCCTCCCCCTCGCCCCCGAGCACGCCGACGACCTCGCCGCCGCCCTCGCCGACCCGGCCCTGCACACCTTCACCGGCGGCAGCCCGGCCACCCCCGCCCAGTGGCGCGCCCGCTGCACCCGGCTCGCCGCCGGCTCCCCGGACCCGGCCGAGATCTGGGGCAACTGGGTCCTCCGTCTCCGCACCGACGACGCCCTGACCGGCTACGTCCAGGCCACCGTCCACCCCGCGGCCGCCGAAGCCGAACTCGCCTGGGTGGTCGGCACCCCCTGGCAGGGCCGCGGCCTGGCCACCGAGGCCGCCCGCACCCTGCTCGCCCATCTCACCGCCGCCGGCATCACCACCGCCGTCGCCCACGTCCACCCCGACCACCACGCCTCCGCCCGCATCGCCCGCACCCTCGGCCTGCACCCCACCCCGCACACCGTGGACGGCGAAATCCGCTGGCAGGCCGATCTTCCGCACCCGTAGCATCCGAGCACCCCGCCCCGCCCGGCAGCCCCAGGAGCACCCCGTGTCCGTCGACGCCGACCTCCACCTGCGCTGGCCCGACGGCCTCGCCCCCACCACCGGCGAACTGGCCGCCCTGCTCGGCCTCCGGTACGGGGCGGACGGCGGCCCCTGGGGCGAGGCCACCGCCCCGGACGGCCGCAGCACCATGCGGGTCCGCATCTCCACCGACCCCGCCGACCTCCTCGGCCCCCGCCCCGGCCGGGCCGCCGAGCACCGCTACGACCACTGCCTGCTGCTCACCCCCGCCCGCCGCGAGCCGTACCCCCTGGACACCTACGCGGTACTCCGCGCCCACGCCCGCGAGACCATCGCCCTGCTCCGCCCCCACGGCCTGATCGAGGCCGCCTTCGGCATCGACTCCCCCGGCGCCGACGACTACTGGACGGCCGCCCGCACCCTGCTCGCCCCGGAACCCGCAGACGTCGACCTGACCCTCTGCTGGGGCACCGAAACCCCCACCCAGCACACCACCCGCTACACCGGCCGCCAGATCACCCCCGACCAGCTCGACACCTTCGCCGACCACCTCACCGCCACCCTCACCCGCCCCGGCGAACAACTCGACCTCACCCTCCGGCTCGGCCCCCACCTCCTCCGCCACCAGACCGCCACCCAACCCCCCACCGCCCTCCGCCTCCTCCCCTGACCCCACCCCGCACCCACCCCACCCACAGCACCCACCCCCTCCCCACTCCCCACGGGCGCGCGGGCAACGCACCCACCCCCTCCACCACCCCCACCTCCCCCCACCACCCGCCCAAGGCGAGAGGGACGCGCTGCGGGAGGGGGCGGTGGAGGGGGTGGGTGCGGAGAGCGGCGTAACGGGTGATTTTCAGAC
>NZ_JBHJWG010000061.1:0-40536 GCF_042266305.1 Kitasatospora sp. NPDC056076 | reverse complement strand
GTCGTCGAGCGGCTGGCGGCGCGCGTGCGGCGGGTCGTCCTGCTCACCTCCCCGCACCGGACGCCGCACCCCTTCTTCCAGCAGCCCAATCCAGTGGCGGCGATGCACGCCGACCTCGAACGCCTCCTCGCGGCCACCGGGGTCGAGTCGACGGTCATCCGGCCCGGGATGCTCGCCTCGAACGCGCTGGCGTGGTGGGCCCCGGCGATCCGGGCGGGCGAGGTCGTCCGCTGGCCCTACGGCGCCGCCGAGACCGCGCCCGTGGACGACCGCGATGTGGCGGCCGTCGCGGCGCGCACGCTCCATCAGGACGGGCACGCCGGAGGCGACTACGTCCTCACCGGCCCCGAGTCGCTGACCCAGGCCGCGCAGGTGGGCGCCATCGGCGACGCCCTGGGGCGCCGGATCGCCTTCGAGGAGATGACGCCGCAGGAGTTCCGGAGCCTGTCGAAGGACGTGCCCGCGCCGGCCGTCGAGATGCTGCTCGCCGCGTGGAACGCCGCGCTCGGCCGGCCCGCCCACGTCACCTCCACGGTCGCCGACGTCCTCGGGCGGGCGCCGCGCACGTTCGGCCGGTGGGCCGCCGACCACACCGCCGCGTTCACCCGGGAGGCACGGGAGCTCCAGTAGGTCCAGCAGGCCCAGCAGGTCCAGGGCCCCCTGGGTCCGTGAACTCCTCGGGCCCGGGATGGTTCGTTTCCCGACCGTGCGTCGGTCGTTGAGCGCTGCACCACATCTCAACGGAGAGCCACCCCATGCCCGTTCGCCCCCGGCGCGCGGCGGCCGCAGCCGTCCTCGCCGCCGTCCTGCTCCTGTCCCCCGCCGCCGCCCGCGCCGCGGAGCGGCCGGTGACGTACAGCCTGCGCAACGCCCGGACCGGCACCTGTCTGCACCACGTCCCGGGCACCACCCAGGTGCGGCTGGAGCCGTGCGACGCGGCGGCGCCCGGGCAGCGGTGGGAGCTGCGGGCGGTGGGAGCTGCGGTGAACGTGGCGGCGCTCGACCCGGAGAAGGGCGCCTGGGGGTGTGTGGCGATCGGTGACAACTGGAGCATCCGCTACGGCCAGTGCCGTGCGACCGAGGCGGCGTGGAGCGTGGCGGACGGCGGCCGGTCCCGGGTCCGCTCGGAGTCGGACCTCAACGACAACGACCTCTACCTGACGGAGACCCGCGAGGGCGGCCTGGGCGCCCGGCCCGGGGGCACCGGCCCGTCCGCGGACTGGACCGTGACGGCCGATAATCCGTGAAGCGCCGCGGCGCCCCCTGCTACGGTGCCCGGATGTCAGCGATCAAGCAGTTCCAGGTCACCTTCGACTGCGCGGAGCCCGCGCGCGTCGCCCGCTTCTGGTGCGAGGTGCTGGGGTACGTCATGGCAGCGCCGAAGGGGTTCGCCTCCTGGGACGCGTACGAGGCCTCCCAGTCGGCGCAGGAGCGGGGTTCCTGGTCGGCGTGCACCGACCCCTCGGGGGCGGGTCCGCGGCTGTACTTCCAGCGCGTGCCGGAGGGCAAGGCCGTCAAGAACCGGGTGCACCTGGACGTGCGGGTGGGCACCGGGCTGACGGGTGAGGAGCGCCTGGCCGTGCTCAAGGCCGAGGCCGCGCGGCTGGAGGCCCTGGGCGCCACGCTGGTGCAGGTGCTGTACGACGGCCAGGACTCGTGCATCCCGATGCTGGACGTCGAGGGCAACGAGTTCTGCGTCGACTGAGCACCCCCGTACGTGGTGGCGACGGCCGTCCGACAGCGGGGACAGCGCTCTGCCGGTGAGGTGTGAGCGGCCCGCGCGAACCTGGGGCCGGGGCGTGATCGACGCGCCCCGGCGACCGCGCACAGCACACCCAGGGAGCACCCGTGCCCAACTCCGCACTCCAGAGCCCGCCGTGGGACGTCCACCGGCTGCCCCGCGCCGAGGGGAAGGTGTTCCTGGTCACCGGCGCCAACGCGGGCATCGGCTACTTCGTCGCCGAGCAGCTGGCCGCCACCGGCGCCACCGTCGTCCTGGGCAGCCGCGACCGCGCCAAGGCCGCGGCGGCGATCGCCGCGATCGGCGCGCGGGTGCCCGGCGCGAGGCTGCGCCACCTGCCGCTGGACCTGGCCGACCCGGCCTCGGTCGAGGCGTCCGCGGGGGCACTGCGACCGGAGCGCCTGGACGCGGTCGTCCTCAACGCGGGCATCGCCCTCGACGACCCGCCGCGCCGCACCGCCGGGAGCGGCCACGAGCTGATGTTCGCCACCAACCACCTGGGCCACTTCGCGCTCACCGCCCGCCTGGCCCCGCTGCTGCTGGCCACCCCGGGCAGCCGGATCGTCACCACCGGCAGCTTCGCCGCCAAGTCCGAACGCCTGGACCTCGCCGACCTCCAGAGCGCCCGCGGCTACCGGCCCAAGCGCGCCTACGCCCGCTCCAAGCTGGCCCAGATGCTGTTCGCCGTCGAGCTCGACCGCCGCCTGCGCGCCGCCGGGAGCGCCACGCTGAGCGTCCTGACGCACCCGGGCGGCGCGCTCGACGCCCTCACCCCCGCCCGCCCGCCGCTGCACGGGCGCACCCCCGGCGAGCGGCTGAGCCGCCTGCCGCTGGGCCTGGTCGTCCAGGGCAAGGACGCCGCCGCCTGGCCGGCGGTACGGGCCGTGCTGGACACGGGAGTTCACGGCGGCCCGGTGCTGTGGAGCCCGCGGGTGTTCGGGCTGCGCGGCGAGCCGAGGCCCGAACCGCTGTGGGAGCACCTGGCCGACAAGGCCACCGCGGCCTGGCTGTGGGAGGCCAGCTGCGAACTGGCGGGCTGCGAGCCGGTGTTCTCGATCGGGTGAACTCCCCGACGCCGTGGGGTTGTGCGGGGTGGGGCCCGGCCCCGGTCCGGCAGGATCGGCGGTCTGGGCCGGCAGCGGACCGGGCGGCCGACCACGGGGGGAGGGCCGTGCTTCGCAGGAGCGCGGCACTCCCGCGGGTCGTCGCCGGTGCGTGCGGCAACCGAGCAGCAGGTGATGGAGGGAGTTCGTGCGGGTGGAGGAGACGGATGACTCGGGTCGGGCCGAGGACACGGCGGGACCGTTCCTGATGGGGATCGACGACACCTTCCAGGTCCCCGGGCGGGGGTGCGTGGTCACCGGCCGCGTCGAACGCGGCACGATCACGCCGGGCGGCAAGGCGGAGGTCGTCGGGGTCGGCGCGAACCGGACGGTGGCCTGCGTCGAGATCGAGCGGACCGGCACGCGGGGCGCGCAGGAGCAGGCGCGGGCGGGTGAGTCGGTGGGCCTGCTGCTGAGCGGTGTGACCAGTGAGCAGCTGGCCCGTGGCCAGGTGCTCGCCGAGCCGGGCAGCATCAGCGCGTGCACCACCTTCGAGGCCGACGTCGAGCTGTCGCCCGCCGAGGTGAGCGGGCGGCACAAGGCGGTCTCCCGCGACGACTGGCCGGTGTTCCACGTGCGCGGCCTCGACATCGCCGGGTCGGTGGAACTGCCGGAGGGCACCGAGGCCGTCGAGCCCGGTGCGAGCGTGAGCCTGACGGCGACGTTGACGACCGCGGTCGCGCTGGAGGCGGGGACGCCGTTCCTGCTGCGCAAGGCCGGGAGCACGCTGGGCTCCGGCGTGGTCACGCGGGCCCTCGGGTAACACCCCGCGGGCCGGGCCGGCCGCGGGAGGGGATCCCCCGGCCGGCCCGGCTCACCGGGGCCGGTGTCACCTCAGGTGGCGGTCGTAGAAGCGGCTCGTGTCCTCCAGCTCGAAGGCGGGGGTGCCGGTGTGCCCGCCGAGGTTGGCGTGCAGGGTCTTCTCGCTGGCGGCGAAGGCGTCGAACAGGTCGAGGGCGCGCTCGCGGGGGTTGCCCTCGTCGTCCCACTGGAGCAGGAACAGCAGCGGGACGGTGACCTGCCGGGCCTGTTCACGCACGGCGCGGGGCACGTAGCCGCCGGCGAACAGGCCGACGGCGCCGATGCGCGCGTCGGTGGCGGCCAGGCGGATGCCCAGCGCCGTCCAGCCCGAGTAGCCGACCGGGCCGGTGGCGACCTCGGGCAGGGTCAGGAGGGCGTCCAGGGCGGCCCGCCACTCGGGGACGGCGGCCTCGACGAGGGGGCCGACGAGGGCTTCGAGGATCCCGTCGACCACCTCGCGCGGCTCGCCGGCCCGCATGGCGCCGCGCAGGTCGGCGCGGGCCTGCTCGGCGGCCTCCGTGCGGGGGCGGTCGCCGCAGCCGGGGGCGTCGATGGTGGCCGCCGCGTAGCCCTGGGCGGCGGTGTGGCAGGCCCGGGCGACAAGGCGGGGCTCGCGCCGGGGCAAGCCGTTGTTGTGGGCCATCAGGATCAGCGGGGCCGGCTCGGTGCCGGTCGTCCACAGGGTGCCGGGGGTGTCGCCGAGGAGGAACTCGCGCTCCAGGACGCCGTCGGCGTGGCGCCGTTCGGCGGTGAAGGCCAGGGAGGCGGAGGGGGTGAAGTGCACGGTCGTGCCTTTCGGGAGAGCTGCTGAACGGCGCTCCCGGGCGACGACCTATCGCCCGACCGTGACCCCGGAGGAGAGCACCCATGTCATCGTGTTCACGGGTACCACCTCCTCGTTCTCTCGCACGGCCTGCCGGAAAGGTAGCAGCGCCCGCCGCCCCGCGCCAAACGGTTTCGGACCACGCCCGTTGATCGGTTGTCTACCCGGCGCTGTTGTCCTGTCCTACGCCCCGCCCGCCCGCCGGCCGGCGGTCCGCCGAGCGTAGGAGATCCCCGTGTCCCACCCGTCGTCCACCCCCGCCAGCCGTCCGGCCCCGGGCGCGCGCCGCCGCACCCGCCTGGCGGCCCTGGCGTTCGCCGTCTCCGCACTGTCCGCGAGCGGTGCCACCCTGCTGGCGGCGCCCGCGAACGCCGCGACCGCCGGCACCGCCGCGACCGCGGGCGTGGTCGAGCAGATGGTCACGATCCAGGACCACCAGAACCACCACTCGCTGGCCAGCTCCGACGGCGAGGGCTCGCGGATCGTCGCCCGCGGCTACCAGGACGCCTCCACCTCGTTCTGGATCTCCAACAAGCCCGGCGACCGGGTCGACTTCGCCCGCAACGTCAACGGCACCGAGCGCGTGCTGGAGATGGACACCCGCGACAACCGCACCACCCAGTTCATCCACTGGTGGGCGGGCGCCAACCAGCAGTGGACCCTGGAGTCCGCCGCCGAGGGCGGCACCTACCTGCGCAACGCCCAGGGCAACGGCTGCCTGACGTACCACGGCCTGGACCGGGAGGTCACCGTCGAGGGCTGCGACGGCAGCACGTCCCAGCGCTTCGACCTGGTCGCCTCCGGCGGCACCGGCACCAACCCGGGCAACGGCGGCGGCCCGGTCACCTCCGACCAGCAGCGCTTCCTGGACCGGCTGAACGCCCTGCGCGCCCAGTACGGCAAGGCTCCGGTGCGGTTCAACGCCACGCTCGCCCAGGCCGCCAAGTGCAACGCCGACCAGATGGACCAGCGCCGGGTCTCCGGGCACTTCTGCGACTCGGGCCGCATAGCCTCGGGCCTGGGCTACACCGGGCGCGGCTTCGGCGAGATCGCCTTCTGGGGGCCGACGAACATCGACGCGGCCGTCGACGGCTGGATCAACTCCCCCGACCACCTGGGCATCATGATCGGCAACTACAACGAGGTCGGCCTGGCGCGTACCGGCGCGGCCTCCTGGAACGCCGATTTCAGCACCCGCTGACACCGGCACCCCGTGGACGCCGGCACGGGCCGGCGTCCACGGGAAAGTCCGGTGCGGCGGCGGGGTGCCGCCTCTAGCATGCGCGGGGTGAACCTCTCCCACCTCGGCGTGCCGCTCGGGCCGATGATCCGCGTCCACGGCGGGTTCGCCAACCGGACGTACCGGCTCGACACCGACCAAGGGTCCTTCGCGGTCAAGGAGTTGAGCCCCGCCGACCGCCGCCGCCCCTACCGGGTCGAGGACGTGTTCGCCTTCGAGCGGGCGGCCTTCGCCGCCGGTGTCCCGATGCCGGAGCCGGTCGCCGCCGACCCGCACACGCTCGTGCACCGCTGGGTCGAGGGCGAGAAGGTGCCGGAGGAACCGGTGCCGGAGGCGTACGCGTTCGAGGTCGGCGAGATCCTGGCCCGCCTCCACGCGCTCGACGTCCCGTGGGCCCCTGAGCCGGCCGAGTCGGCCGAGGGGCCGACCCCCCGGGACTGGCCCGCACTCGCCGCGCGGGCGCAGGCGAGCGGACAGCCGTGGGCCGGTGAACTCGCCTGCCGCGTCGGCACGTTCCTGGCCATCGCCGACTTCCTCGACGCCTGCGAGCGGCCCGGCCCCGTGGTGCTGACCCACCGCGACGTCCAGCCGTGGAACCTGCTCGCCCGGGCGGGCCGCCCGGTCCTGCTCGACTGGGAGCTCTCCGGCCCGCTCGACCTCTCCGGCGAGCTCGGCTCGACCGCGCTGGGCATCGCCAAGGGCCCCGGCCTCGACGACATCAGGCCCGCCGTCTTCCGCCGCGTCCTCGACGGCTACGCCGCGGGTGGCGGTGCGCTGCCGCCGCCGGGCCCGAGCTGGTTCGCGTACACGGTCGGCGGCTGGCTGGGGCACACCCGGTGGAACGTCCTGCGCTGCCTGGCCGGGGCCGAGGCGGGCACCGGCCCCGAGCTCGCGCTCTCCCACGCGTCCGTACGCGGCGGCCTGAACGGCCTGCCCGACCTGTTCGACCGGCTCCCGCAGCTGGAGGCGCTGCTCGCGTGAGGGCGGGCCCGCACGCGAGAGCGCTCCGGACAGGCCCTACTCGCTGATGAGGGCCTCGTACTGGGCGACCGTGAGGAGGGTGTCCAGCTCGGCGGGCTTGGTCAGTTCCAGCTCGATGAGCCAGGTGGCGTGCGCGTCCTCGTTGATGTCCTCGGGCGCGTCGTTCAGGTCCTCGTTGATGGCCGTGACCTTGCCGGAGACCGGGGCGTAGAGCTCGCTGGCCGCCTTGACGGACTCCACGCTGCCGAACGGCCGCCCGGCGTCGAAGGTGTCCCCCACCTTGGGGAGTTCGACGAAGACGATGTCGCCGAGCTGGCGTTGGGCGTGGTCGGTGATGCCCACCCGGGCCTTGTTCTTGCCGGTGGGCTGCACCCACTCGTGCGAGTCGGTGTACTTGAAATCCTTCGGGTAGGCCATGGCGTCTCTCCGTGGGGACGAGTTCTTCACTGACGGTCCGTCAGCCAGGGAGGAGCCTGCTACAGATCTCCGCCGCCGAGTGCGACCTTCACCCGACCGGGTGAGCGGGTGAACCACCACGCCAACGCGAGGTTGGGCACCCAGCACAGCCAGGCGATCGCCAGGTAGGAGGTGCGGAAGTCCAGGTGGGCCACCTGGGCGGCCACCAGCATGAGGCGCAGCGTGACGGCGGCGAAGGTGAGCGCGAAGCTGCGGACCATCCAGCGCCGGTGGTCCTCCACCCGACCGCGCAGGATCATCCGCAGTCCGGTGGCGCCGGTGAGCAGCCAGGCGACGCCCAGGCAGGCGAAGCCGAGCCCGGAGACCGCGCCGCCATAGGCGTGCGGCGCCAGCAGGAGTGCGCCGATGCCGCCGACCAGGCAGCCCAGCAGGTAGGTGGTGCCGACGGCGCGGTGCAGGCGCGGGGAACGGCGGCGCAGCCGGGTGGAGAACTGCCAGGGCCCGAGGAGCAGAGCGACGGCGGCGCCGAAGATGTGGAGGCCCAGGGGCAGTTGGTGCGCCAGGTAGGTGGCGCGCTGTTGGGTGAAGTAGGTGTCCGGGTCGAAGCTCGCGTACTTGGCCGCGTACAGGACGATCAGTGTGGACAGCACGGTCATGACGGCCCAGCCGCCCCGAGTGATGCGCATGGCCCGAGTGTCGGGCGCACCGGCGGGCAGCGGGATGGGGGCATCCCCCCGATCCGCCCTGGGGCTGACCGGGGGATGGACATGTGACGGAGCATCAGTCGGGGCGCTGGCCGTGGAGGAGGAGGGGGAGGGCGCGGCCGGTGAGGGCTTCGGTGGTGCGGGCGGCCTGGGAGGGGGCCATGTGGTGGGGGAGTTCGTGGACGGGGACGAAGCGGGCGCCGTGCAGGCGGCTTCGCTTCTGCGGGGGGACGGTGAGGGGGTGTTCGTCGCGCAGGGTGCCGCCGTCGAAGACGAGGTTGAAGCGTTCCAGGTAGCGGTCGGAGGGGGTGTAGTCGAGGGCGACGGCGTGGGTGAGCCTGAGGATGATGCCGGTCTGGGCGTGGAGGTGGCGGGCGGCGGCGCGGTGCGGGGGTTCGTTGGCCTTGCCGGGGCCGCCGGGCAGGATCATGCCGTCGAGGTAGTCGGGGTCGACGAGCAGGACGTCGCCGCTCTGGTTGCGGACCAGGACGAGGCAGCCGAGCCGGCAGATCGGGGGCTTGGCGAGGAGGCGGGGGTCGTGCACGGGGTTCACTTCCTGAGGACGTACAGCAGGACAGCGGAGAAACAGGCCCACCAGAGGAGGCGGGCGAGGAGTTCAGTCGTCATACGTGAGGCGCTCGTAGCGCAGGCCCTTGCGCAGCAGGTCCACGATCCGAAGGAGGTCCAGCGGGCGGGCGGTGAGGTGCAGCAGGTACTCGCAGGTGGAGCGGCCGGTGTCCCAGTCGACTTCGAGGGTGGGCAGGTGGACGCGGCCCAGGGCGAGGACGGTGGTCAGGTCGTCCAGGACGGCGGCGGCCTGCCGGCGCTGCTCGGCCGTGACACGGGAGAGGGTCACAACTCCCCCGGCCGCTTGTGGACTTCGAAGAGCCGCCAGGCGGAGAACGCCTCGGTGAAGGAGGAGAAGCCGCTGCGCTCACCGTTGGGCCTGCACAGCCACGCTCCGGTGCACTCGTTGCGCACCCGGTAGCACCGGGCCTCGGTGTCCCAGCGGACACCGTAGCCATGGAGACGGGGGATCTGATCTTGAGCCATGGGAATAGGACTCTCTGCGACGGGAGTTTCACGTTCCGTTGCACATGGTGAGGCAGTGGCGCCTACGATCGGAAGCAGCCTGCGACTTGCCACGGGCTCGCCAGAAGTTGGGGACTGCCATGAACAAGAAGAAGATTGACCCGGAGTCGAGCCCTTGGGCGCCGTTCGGCATCCAGCTCCGCAACTTCCGCGAGGCCAAGGACATCCTCCAGGAGGAGCTGGCGCCGTTGCTGGAGTGCTCGCCGTCGCACCTCTCCTACATCGAACTTGCGCACCGGCCGCCGAGTCGCAGGCTCGCAGAGCTGGCGGACATCGCGCTCAACACCGGCGGCACGATGTTGCTGATGTGGTATCAGCTGAAAAATGCGGCGATCCTGGAGGGCTTCCCGGAGTACGCCCGCTACGAGGGTGTCGCAGAGCAGATCAGGGTCTTCGAAAACGACGTCATGTCAGGGCTTTTTCAGACCCGGGCATACGCAACCGCAATCGAGACGGGCTATGCCAGGCAAGGCAATGTCCCCCTGAAACTAGCCGAGGAACGTATCGAGTTCAGGCTTGCACGACAGCAGCTCCTGGAACGCCCCTCTCCCCCACTCGTACACGCGGTACTGGGCGAGACCTGCCTCAGGCGAATCGTCGGCGGACGGGACGTCATGGTGGAACAGCTGCTGTACCTGGAGAAGTTGATTGATCGGCCCAACGTAGTGATCCAGATCGCGCCGTTCACCCTGGGTGAAACTCGCCCCCTCACCCACCCAGTAAGCCTCCTTACCATGCCGAGCCGAAAAGTTCTCGCCTACGGCGAGATCGAGCAGCGTGGCTACATCGACCGCGATACCAAGTCTGTTGGTGCCTTGGTGAAGCAGTACGATCGGCTGGCGGTCGAGGCTCTCGGCCAGGCCGAAACACTGGCTTTCGTTCGTGCGGCAAGGAGGGACCTGGAGTGGATGTCGACCTGACTGGCACTTCCTGGCGGAAGAGTTCGTTCAGCGGCGGGGGCGGCGCGAACTGCGTCGAGGTCGCCGACGGCTTCACCGGCGTCCAGCCCGTCCGCGACTCCAAGGACCCCCACGGCCCCGCCTTGGTCTTCTCCGCCACCGCCTGGCAGTCCTTCGTCACCGCCGTACGCACCGGCGAACTCGATGCCCGCTGACCCCAGCGCCAAGCCCCGCCGCCCCGGCCCCGGGACGGCGGGGCTTTCTCCGTTCCCCGGGCCACCGCGACTCCGGCCGGGAAGTCGACCCTGCCGACTTCCTGATCCGCCCCCGGTGTACTTGACCTCAACCTCGCTTGAGGTCGAAGAATCCACGGTGTCGAAGTCGCCGTCACCGGACAGGAATGTGATCAGCATGCGGACCGTACAGGCAGTGCGTTTCGGGGGCCCCGAGGTTCTCGTCCCCATCGAGGCACCGGAACCCGCTCCCGGGCCGGGGCAGGTACTGGTCGACGTCTCCGTCGTCGGCATCACCTTCGTCGAGACGCAGATCCGCCGCGGCGTCGACCCGTGGCACCCCAGGCCCGAACTCCCCTACGTGCCGGGCGGCATGGTGGCCGGCCGGGTGAGCGCCGTCGGGGAGGGCGTGGACCCCGGCTGGGCCGGCCGGTCGGTGCTGGCCGACGCCGGGTCGACGGGCGCCTTCGCCGAGCGGGTGGCGGCCGACGCGGGGAGCCTGGTCGCGGTCCCCGAGGGGCTGGGCCTGCCCGAGGCGGCGGCCCTGCACAGCGACGGCGCCACCGCGACGGGCCTGGTCGAGGGGGCCCGGATCGTCCCCGGGCAGTGGGTGCTGGTCGAGGCGGCGGCCGGCGGACTCGGCAGCCTGCTGGTGCAGTTGGCGCGCTCCGCCGGGGCCAGGGTCATCGGCCTGGCCCGCGGGGAGCGCAAGCTCGACCTGGTCCGCGGCCTGGGCGCCGAGGCCGCCATCGACTACTCCTCCCCCGACTGGAGCGAGCAGGTCCTGCGGGTGACCGGCGGCGCGGGCGTCGACGTCGTGTTCGACGGCGTGGGCGGGGAGATCGGCCGTGCCGCCTTCGAGGTGACGGCCCGCCACGGCCGCTTCTCCGTGCACGGCGCCTCCAGCGGCCGCCTCACGGCGATCGCACCCGAGCAGGCGCGGCGGCGCGGGGTGGAGGTGCTCGGGATCGAGCAGCTGTTCTCCTTCCGGGCGCGGATGCGGCCGTGGCTGGAGCAGGTGATGGCGCAGGCCCTCGCGGGCCGGGTGCGGCCGGTGATCGGGCAGACCTTCCCGCTGGAGCGGGCCGCGGACGCGCACGCCGCGATCGAGGGCCGCACGGCCCTGGGCAAGACCCTGCTCCTGGTCCGACCGCGGCCGTCCCGGGGTGGCGGGTCCCGCGAGCGGTCCGTTCCGGTCGCTTTCGGCCAATAGCGGTCAGCAGCTGGTGCGGTGAGTGACCGACCCATTACGGTCGGCCACGAACCAACCCCCGACCGAGGCGGTACACCATGGCCGTGAACCCCCGTATCGACGTCTCCACCTCCCTCGCCACCAGCGGGACCGACCTCACCCCGGAGGAACTCGCCGAAGTCGCGGCGACCATCGCCTCCGACATCTTCTTCACCACCGACATCGGCCTGCCGGGCGTGCGCGTGCCCGACGAGGTCTGGGAGCTACCGGGCGAGCGGGCGAGCGGCACCGCGGCCGTCTACTACGGCGACGGCCGCACCCACCTGGAGAAGCCGTTCCTGTTCGCCGACGGCTTCAACTACGGCCCCAGCGACCTGCCCGCGCTGTTCAACCACTTCAACTCCCCCTACGAGAGCGGCCGTCCGGGCTTCCTCGACCAGCTCCTCACCCGCGGCCACGACGTCGTCCTGATCGGCTTCGACGAGCGCCACACCCACATCCAGCACAACGCCGACGTCGCGATCCAGGCGATCCGGCGCGCCATCGCCGAACGCGTCGGCGACCAGCCGCTGACCGTCGGCGGCGTCAGCATGGGCGGCATCATCACCCGCTACGCGCTCGCCAAGCTGGAGAACGACGGCATCGACCACCAGGCCACCACCTACCTGTCCTGGGACTCCCCCCACAACGGCGCCTGGATCCCGCTGATCCTCCAGCAGATGGCGTACTTCTTCGAGAAGCTCGCCCCCGCCAAGCCCGGCGAGCCCTCCCAGGCCGACCTGATCCGCAGCCCCGCCGCCCAGCAGCTGCTCTGGGCCTGGGTCCCGGACGCCAAGTACTCGGGCGAGGTCGCCACCGCCAGCGAACTGCGCACCGCCTTCGTGCGCGAGCTCGCCGACCTCGGCGACTTCCCGCGCCGCCCGCGCCTGCTCGGCGTCGCCAACGGCCGCGGCGACGGCACCGGGCGCCCGCTGCCCGCCGGCGAGATCGCCTTCGACTGGCAGGCCCTGGTCGCCAGCGCCACCGCCCGCTTCCAGCCCGACCGGGGCACCGACCAGCGCATCGGCGGCATGCACGCCGGCCTGTCGCTGCGCCGCTCCACCACCACCGAGGTCCCGGCCCTGGACGGGGTGCCCGGCGGCACCCTGGACTCCTTCGGCAAGGTCGCCGACGCCATCAAGGCGAAGATCAGCGAGGAGCACCGCAGCGGCGCCTTCGTCCCGGCGGTCAGCGCCTCCGCGCTCGTCTACGACCCCATCGCCTGGGACGTCGACCCGAACCTCAACCTCCTCGACCAGGGCCCCGAGCGCTTCCACCTGAACGAGGTCGCCTTCGACGCCGAGAACACCGAGCACAGCCACGTCTCCGGCGTCCTCGTGGAATGGATCCTGGGCCGGCTCGACTGAGCAGCCACCCGCGCGTCGCAGGAAGCAGAACAGGGAGCGCAGTGGGAAGTCGGCCCGGCCGACTTCCCACTCCCCGCACAGCCCTCACCCGCTCCGGCCGCCGGTGTGCCGGTGGCGGCGGGCCCGGGGTGCCGCCAGGCGGGCGACGGTGCGGCGGGCGGCCTCCCGGTGGTCGGGGCGGGGCGCGGGCACCCGGGGGCCGGTCAGGTCGCGGGCGGTGAGGCACTGCGCGCCGACCCCGGTCCAGTCGGCGCGGTGGACGACGGCGAGGTGCCCCTCCCCGTGGGCCTCCTCGCCGTCCTCGTCGTCCGCAGGAGCCATCAGCACGCGCAGGTCCCGGTCGTTCGACCACTCCAGGGCGAGGACCTGACGGCCGCATCCGAAGCCGCACCCGATCAGGGACCGGACCTCGCCGCTGTCCAGGTGCACGAGCAGCAGCTCCCCCTCGAAGTGGTAGCCGCCGTCGTAGTCCCCGGTGCCCACGGCCGGCAGGGGGCGGGCCGGACGGAAGGCCATCGCGTGCACGGGCAAGCCCGTGCCGATCAGCAGACGGCGCCGGGGGCCGCCGCTGACGTCGAAGACGCCGACCCTCCCGTCCCCGTCGTCCCCGCAGCCGTCCCCGCAGTCGTCCCCGCACGCCCCGGCGACGGCGAGCAGGGCGCGCCGCCGGTCCGGGACGGCCAGGACGGGCTCGCCGAGCACGGCGAACGGGTCGTCAGGGGTGCCGGGGGTGCCGGGGGTGCCGGGGGTGCCGGGGCCGGTGGGCGGCGGTGGCGTCATGCCGGTGGTCCTCGCAGGGCGCGCCGGGCGGTGCCGCACCCCGTCCGAACTGCCCGTACGGGCACGCAGCGCTGCCCCCACGGCCCTTCCGCCGCACCGCGCCGCCGGATGACCATGGAAGGCCAGCGGACACCCCGGGGGGACACACCCATGCGCACACACGACGGCCGGCGGCAGCAGGGCGGCCGGGAGGACGGCACCCGGGCGGCGGGCACCGACCGCACCCCCGGCCCCGACCGCCGGCCCGCCCCGCGGCTGCTCGCCCTCCAGGCCGCCGCGGGCAACGCCGCCGTGGTCCGGATGGTGCAGCGCTCCGCCGTCGACGGCGTACTGCGCAGCGCGGGGCGCCCGCTGCAGGAGGCGACCCGCGCCGAGATGGAGGCCCGCCTGGGCGCCGACTTCTCCAACGTCCGCCTCCACGAGGGGGCGGCGGCCCGCGCCTCGGCGGCCGAGGTCGGCGCCCGCGCCTACACCTCCGGCCACCACGTCGTCATCGGGGAGGGCGGCGGCGACAAGCACACCCTCGCCCACGAGCTGACCCACGTCGTCCAGCAGCGGCACGGCCCCGTGGCCGGCACCGACACCGGCACCGGACTGCGGGTCAGCGACCCCTTTGACCGCTTCGAGCGCGAGGCGGAGGCCACCGCCCGCCGGGTCATGTCCGGGCCCGCCCCCGAGGCCGGGCCCGCCGCCGTGGTGGAGCAGGGCACGGCCCGTGCCGGGGCCGGCGGCGCGCTCCAGCGCACCGCCTCCGACGACCTGCCCCAGCCCGAGGAGCCGTCGGCGGCCGTCCCCGAACTGCCGGCCGCCCTCGTCCAGCAGTTGCAGGAGGCGAAGGAGACGACCGGGTCGGACGCGAAGGCCGTACGCCAGGCGGCGCTGGACGCGCTGCTGCGCTACGTCCTGGACCACCTGCCGCAGGCCGTGGCGGACGAGGGCAACCTCGTCCTCGGCTACAAGCACTCCCGCCAGGGCGCGGGCAAGGCCATGGCCCTGACCACGACCGGCACTTCGGGCGACAAGGTCACCATGGCGCTGTACCGCAACCTGTTCGACGACTACGGGCCCGCCGTCATCCACAGCACGCTGCGCCACGAGCTCATCCACGCCGCCCAGGCGATGCTGATGCCCGACGAGGACGCCGCCGACGGCGGGGACCCGCACGTCTACATGGACGTGATCAGCGACATCGGGCAGGAGACCTTCACCCTGCTCCAGCAGCCGATGCGCGAGATCGAGACCCACGTGTGGGAGTTGGAGCACGCGGGCCGCACCGGGATCGACGCCGGCTACCTGAAGGAGACCGTCGACTACCTCGTCCAGTACGTCGACGAGTTGTCCGCCAACCTCGGCCAGGCGGCCGTCACCGACCGGCACGTCGAGTACTGGAAGGCGTACCTGGAGAACTCGGTGACCGCGCTCGGGAAGGCCGCCGCCACGCCCGCCGTCACCACCCACCCCGACCGGGCCCTCGCCGGCAGGATCACCGGGGCGCAGGCGCAGCTGCGCGGCGCCGTCGACGCCAAGGAGGCGGCGGCCCCGGCGGGCGGCAAGCGGGCGGGGGGCACCGGGCGCGGTGCCACCGGGCAGCGCAAGCGCGGCAAGGGCGGCGAGGACTGACGGTCCGTCAGCAGCCTCAGGGTTGCGGGGAGTTGCGCCGGCCCCACGGCCTGCGGGGGTGGCGCACGGTGACCCGCCCGAAGCTCTTCCTGCCGATCAGCTCGATCCGCAGCCGGACCGGGGTGCCCGGGTCCGGGTCCCGGTGGCCCTTCACCTTGGAGAACTCCAGGCTCAGGCCGTAGGGGTCGACCACGATGCCCGGGCCGACGATCAGCGTCAGGTTGCCGCCCTGCATGTCGACGTCGACCTCCAGGGTGTCGTGGGTGATCACCGCCCGGGTGAAGTCCAGCTTCACGTGGCACCACTCGGCGGCGATCTCCAGGCGGCGCGGCAGCACCCAGGCGCCCACCCGCTCGGTCCTGGTGAACTTCTGCTCGATCCGCAGGACGTCCCGGCCCTCCGCCACCACCCCGGTGGCCGAGACCGACACCGGCGGCAGGTCGGCGGTCAGCGCGGCCAGGTCGGCGACGGTGCGGGCCGACAGGGCGGCCTCCACCCGCTCGTCCAGCTCCTCCGGGCTCAGCCGGCCGTCGCCCGCGGCCACGCCCAGGGCGGCCACCACCCGGTCCCGGTCCGCGTGCGAGGCCCGCAGCGCGGGCGGGGCGGCCTGCGGGGCCGCGGGCCGCGGGGAGGGTGAGGTCTCTCCAGGCATGGCTTCCGGTCCCCGTCCTGAATTCGGTGAAGGTCCTCGCACCGGGGTGAGCGGCACGCGGACGGCAACTTACGCTATATCGCGATACGGTATATCGCGTTGTGCGCTCCCCGCCAGGCCGGGGCACCCGGCCCCCGCCCCGCTCCCGCTCCCGCCCCCGCCCCCGCCCCCGTGGAAGCGTCGACACCCTTTCCCTCCGAGGGTTCTGTCCACAACGGCGGGGCCCGAAGCAGCCGTCGGCCCCGGGAGCCTCAGGAACCGGCGGACTTGCGCAGGCGCTTGGCCAGGGCCGGGTCCGACTCCCACCACAGGCCGTTGCCGGCGCCCTCCCCCTCGACGCCCTCCCCCTCGGCGGGCCCGGCGGGCTCATCACCCTGGACGGCCGGGAGGTAGGAGTCGCCCACGGCCCGCACCCGGAACAGCAGGCCGGGGACGGCCCAGAAGAGCGCGCACATCAGCAGCAGCATCGCGACCGTGCAGTACCAGGGCAGCACGGTGCGGGCCAGGACCGGCAGCAGGAAGGCGTACCCGAGTCCGGTGCCCCGGCCCGCGACCAGGAACTCCCGGTCCTCGCCGACCTCCACCGTCACCGCGTTGGAGCGGGTGCCGTCCCAGACCGTGAGCCCGACGGCATGGGTCCCGGCGGGCACCGGGAAGCGGGCGACGGCGCCCTGTCTCACCCGGCCGACCCGCACCCCGTCGATCACCACGCCGTACGAGCCCTTCACCAGGGCCACCAGCGGCGATTCGGCGTGCACGACGACGGTACCGGCCATCAACAGTCCCCCAGGAGCGGTGATCATCAAGCGAAGCGCGCCCATCATAGGGGCCGCCCCGCGGCCCGCGGCACCTCAGCCCGGACGCCGTACGTCCTCGTAGCACGGGGCCGTGCGCCCCCAGTCGTGGTAGCCGCGGATCCAGGCGGCGTGGGCGTCGGCGTAGCGGGCCAGTTCGGGTACGCGGCCGCCCAGGTCGCGTTCCAACTGCGCGAGTCCGGCGCGTAGTTGGAGGAAGGTCTCGACGGAGCGGCGGGCCGTGCCGCCGACCTCGCGCAGGGCCTCGGGGCGGGCGCGGCCCTGGTGGCGCATCAGGCTCAGCACGAGGTTGGGGCGCCCGGCCGCCTCGTCGCGTTCCAGGGCGTGGACCTCGTTCATGGCGATGATCGCGTCGCAGGCGGCGATCCGCATGCCCTCCAGGTGGCTGGAGCACCAGGCCGGCAGCGGGACCTCGTAGTGGCCGGCCCGCTCGGCGAGGGCGAGCAGCGGGCGCAGGCCGATCGTGCGGCGGCGGGCGCGCAGGTGGGCGGCGGGGTCGGGCAGGACGCCCAGGACGCGGTCGGCGATCTTGGTGGGCCAGCCGGCCAGGTAGTCGACCCAGTCGTGGGCGGTGCGCCGGCGCCACTCCTGGGACATGCCCTGGCCCATCCGCTGCCAGCAGTCGGCGAAGGCGGCCACGGCGGGGGCGGCCCCCGCGCCGGGGCGGGTCCCGTAGCGCAGGTGGTCCACCAGGTCCTGGCACAGGGCGACGGCGTCCTCGGTGCGGGCGGCGGCGGGCCGTGCGCCCGACCCGTCGTCCAGGCGGCCGTCGAGGCGGCCGTCGAAGTGGTCGTCGAAGTGGTTGTCGAGGAGGTAGAGCCAGCCGAGCAGGTCGAAGCAGAGGTCGAGGTCGGCGCCGGCGGCGTACGGGAAGCCGTACGCGGCGCTGTCGGCCACCCGGGAGGAGGCGTAGCGGCGCAGCGCGTCCTCGCCGTGCAGCAGGCCCGACTCCCGTACCCAGGCCAGGTGGTGGCGGCGGGCCCGGGGCAGGTCGGGGCTGACCCGACTCTCCAGGGGCACCGTGAACTCGACGTCCTGGGGCATACGCCTTCCGCACTCCCGACCGGTTCGGGGCCTGACGGCCCGGGCGAGGACCGCCGGCGCCCCCGTGGACGGTCCGGGCCCAGCGTGGTGGACCCGGCGGCGGCTGCGGAAGAGCGCAAAGGGGAGCACCCCCGGCGCACGCCGCGGCAATCACCGCCGGGTCGGTGCCCGCGCGCGGGCCCGCGTCCCCTCCGGCGGGGCGGGGGCTACCCGCCGGCGGGGGCGGCGATGCCCCAGGAGGTGTCCGCGGGGGCGACGCCGCCCCACGAGGTGTCGGCCGGGGCGGCCCGGCCCCAGGAGGTGTTCGCCGGGGCGGCGGTGTCCGCGGGGGCGGTGCCGCCCCACGAGGTGTCGGCGAAGGCCTGGCCGCTGCCGAGGGCGAGCAGGGCGGCGGTGGCGGTGCCGACGGCGATGCGCTCGCGCCTGTGGATCCTTCGACGTTCGCCGGGCCGGATCCGACAGTAGATCAGGAGGCGTGCAGTTGTTCGATCGTTTCCGGAAATTCTGGGCCCGCACAGGAGGCCACCCCCGTCGACCTCCTGTGCGGGCCGCGCCGGGCCGGTCGGCCGGTCCGGCCGGACCGTGCCGGGCCGGGCCGGTCGGTCCGGGAGGTCGCCCTCGCCGCCCATGTCGGCGGTGATGCGGCGCAGCACGTTGATCGTGGTGACGACGTCGGCCTCGTCGGCGCCCTGGTGGGCCCGGAGGTGGACGCGGTGGACGCGGTGGTTGCGGTCGCGGGCGCGCAGGCGGGCGGCCTCGCCGTCCTCGGTGAGGGTCATGGCGCCGGTGGCGGCGGACTCCAGGAGCCGGCCGCGGGCGGTGAGGCCGTCGAAGACGGCGGTGGAGTCGGTGGCGAGGTCGTCGTAGCGGGCCGGCCGCCGGACCAGGGTGGCGCGGTTCCAGCGGCCGGGGGGTGCCGGCGGCGTGGTTGGGCGTCCACCAGCGCGGCCGGGTGAGGCCTTCGACGGCGAGCTGCTCGCGCAGGGCGCCCACCACCCGGTGGAACACCTCGGCGCTCCAGGCGCCGACGGGCTGGGCGGCCAGGACCGCGTGCGGGTACTCCCCGAGCGCCACGGCGGTGCGCCCCCTTCACTGTTCGGACTTCGGGACGCGCCCACCGTAGGAGCTCAAGCCGTCTTGAGGTCAACCCGGTTCGCAGGAGGGACGGTGGCGCCGTGGCGGCGGGTTCGGGCCGACCCCGGGCCGGCCCCGCCGCCCGCCCCGGTCCGGGTGCCGGGGCGGGCGGGGGTCCTTTCGTGCGGTCGGCGCCGTGCCGGAACCGTCGTGCCGGAGCGGGAAGTCGTCCCCGCCGGCTTCCCGCTCCCCCGGGCCGCTCCCCGCCGCCGCGGGGCCAGGGCTGACGTGGTTGCGTGGCAGAGGGATCGGGCGGCACGGTGGTGCTGATGTGCGGGCTGCCGGGGGCGGGCAAGAGCACCTACGCGGCGGGGCCGGTGCGGCGCGGCGGGCGTCCGGCTGTCGATCGACGAGGCGGTGTGGCGGCGGCGGCTCGGGCGGCGCGACGCGGGGCCGGTGCCGGCGCGGGAGGCGTTCGACCGGCCCAAGGAGGAGGTCCGCCGCGAGCAGCGGCGGGAGTTGGTGGAGCCGATGCGGGCCGGGCGCGACGTGGTGGTGGACCACACGTTCTGGAGCCGGGCCGCCCGCGACGACTACACGGCGCTGGTGGAGGCCCACGGCTGCCGGTGGGAGCCGGTCCACCCCAAGGCCGACCGGGCGACGCCGGAGCGCCGCCCGGCGGTGCGCAACGGCCGGGAGGGCGCGAACTGCGCCACCGTGGACGAGGCGCAGTTGGCCCGCTACCCGGCCGCCTTCGAGGAGCCGGACGGCGAGGGCGAGCGGGTCGTGCCGCAGCCTCCGGGGTGAGGCCCCGGGGCGGGCGGCGGGGCTCTCCAGACTTGAACCACCCGTACGAGTGATCGTCATTTCATCGGGCGGGCTGCCGTGCCGGGCCGCCGCTACGTTCCGGGCCATGGACTTCACCGCTGTCGCCGACAGCTTCGTGCAGCACTACTACTCCACCTTCGACGGCGGCCCCGCCTCCCGGCACAACCTCGCCGCCCTCTACCGGCCCGAGTCGATGCTCACCTGGGAGGGCGCCCAGGTGATGGGGGCCGCGAACGTCATGGAGACCCTGGACAAGCCCCAACTCGCCGTCGTCAAGCACGCCGTGAACACCAGCGACGCCCAACCCGCCCCGGGCAACGGGGTGCTGGTCGCCGTCACCGGGAACCTCGCCCTGGACAACGCCTACGACAAGCCGATCCAGTTCGCCGAGACCTTCCTCCTCCAGCCGATCCCCGGCCAGGCCGGCGGCTTCTTCATCCACAACCAGGTCCTGCGCCTCGTCCTCGGCTGACCCGCGCCGGCGGCCCGAAGACCGGTAGCCCGCGGTCCCGTCGCCGGGTGACGACCACCGGATGGACGCGGACGACTTGCCCGCGGTCCCGTCGCCGGGTGGCAATCACCGGATGGACGCGGACGACGAGGGCCGGTGGCTGGTGCGGGTGGTGCAGACGTTGTGCGGGCTGCCCCTCGCAGCGGGCCGGTGCCGGTGGGCGGGCGCCGGCGGGGCGGGCGGTGTCGGACCCTCGCGCCAGCGTGCGGGGCATGACCGACGACACCGCCCCAGACGGGGCCCTCGGCCGCCTCACGCTCGCGCCCTGGTCCGAACGCGGCCCGGAGGTGCCGCGACGCCAGAACACGCCCGAACTGACCGAGCACCTGGGCGGGGTGGAGAGCGAGGAGCAGGTCCGGCAGCGGCACACGCGGTACCTGGCGCTGGGCGGGGGGCAGATGTTCCTGCTGCTGTTCGACGGCCAGGTGGCCGGGTCCGTGGGGTACTGGCCGCACACCGGGGAGGGCGGGGACGTGTACGAGACGGGGTACGCGGTGCTGCCGCAGTTCCAGGGCCGGGGCCTGGCGGTGCGGGCGCTGCCGCCGTGCGCGCAGCGGGCCGCCCGCGCGGGCGGCCCGCGGTGGCTGCACGCGGTCCCGTCGGTGCGGCACGCCGCCTCCAACGCGGCGTGCCGGCGGGCGGGCTTCGAGCCGGTCGGCGAGGCGGCCTCCGACTACCCGCCGGGCCACCCCATCCGCTCCAGCAACCGGTGCCTGGCACCGGCCGGTCGACGCCGGCCCCGGCAAGGGGCGTTCGGGCAGGGGGCGTTCGGGCAGGGGGCGTTCGGGCCGCCCGGGCCCGGGCCCGGCGGCCTCCCCGCGCCGCCCGACGGCCCCGCTACGCGAGGGGGTCCGGGGCGGGTGCGGCGGGCGAGGGGACGGGGCCGTCGGCGAGGGCGGCGTACAGGACCACCGGCAGTTCCTTGTCCTGCTGCCCCAGGCCCAGCCCGAGCCAGCGCCCGCCGCCGGGCAGCGGCCACACGTGCAGCACGACCACCCACTGGCAGAGCAGGTCGACCACCGGTGCGGGGCGGTGGCCGCCGCCGTCCTCCCCCTCCACACTCGCCCGCAGGTGGGGCCACAGGTCGATCTCGTACGGTCCTCCCCAGCGGGCCGTGAACACCCCGGCCAGGGCGGCGAGTCGGGCCTGGGCCAGCTCGTACTCCCGCTCCCGGGCCCCGTCGTCGCCGTCCCAGAAGTCACGGCTGACACCCAGCTCCTCGACCCACCAGCCCGGACCGCAGTACCCGGCGCGGTGGCCGCCCACCTCGGACGGGAAGGGCCGCGGGCCGGCGAGGAGTTCGTCGACACGGGCGAGGTACACGGAGGCGGATCCGGCATCGGCATCGGCGTCGGCGTCGGCGTCGGTCCGGGCCACTGTCACGGTCCGGGTCACGGTCTCGGCCACGGCCGCAAGGCCAGGCCCCGGCACCGACCACCGGCGGCGGGGAGCCGCTCAGCGTCGGTAGGAGGCGGTCGCGGCCTGGACGAAGGAGCGGATCAGCGGGTTGGGGTCGCCCTCGTTCCACACCGCCACCACCCGGCTCGGCGCCATGTCGACCAGCGGCACCACGGCCAGCCCCGGGGGCAGGTCGTGTCCGAGCGCGGCGAGCGGGGTCAGGCCGAGCGTGCCGTTCCACAGCACGGTCTGCAGGCACTCCTGGACGGCGCGCACCACCGGGCCCCGGCGCGGGCGGCCGCCGTTCCAGTACGACTGCCAGGCGGGGTCGGTGCCCTGCGGGAACCGGAACCAGCGGCGGCCGTCCAGTTCGGCCAGGCGCAGCCCGTCGCGGCGGGCCAGCGGGTCGTCGGCGCGCAGGACCACGCCGACCGGGTCGGTGCGCAGGGTGCGTGCGGTCAGGGCGGTCCCGTCGAAGGGGGCCCTGGTCAGTGCGACGTCGACCAGGCCGGCGCGCAGTCCGCAGGTGGGGTCGGTCAGGTCGGTGTCGCGGATGCGGATGTCGATGCCGGGGTGGTCGCGGCGGTAGGCGGCGGCGAGTCTGCCCACGGCCGGGTCGGTGCCCTCGCCCAGGATGCCGATGGTGAGGGCCGCGGTGCCGGCGGCCGAACCCACGCGGACCCGGGCGCGGTCGGCGCGCTCCAGCAGCGCCCGCGCCTCCTCGAGCAGGACCGTGCCGGCCGGGGTGAGGGCGACGCCGGCGGGCGAGCGGGTGAGCAGCAGGGCGCCGAGGCCGGCCTCCAACCGCTTGATCGCCCGGCTCAGCGGCGGCTGACTCATGTGCAGTCGGGTCGCGGCCCGGCCGAAGTGGAGTTCCTCGGCGACAGCCACGAAGTAGCGCAGGGTGCGTAGCTCCACACTGCGACGATACCCGCCGGGTATCGGCGTCACGGGACCGGTCTTGGACACGGTGCCTCCGGCGGCGGTGCACTGGTGGACATGACCGAAACAGCGAACACCAGCACCTTCGAACCCGCCCCCACCGTGTCGGTGGTGGGCCCCGGTGACGGCGAGACGATCGTGCTGGGCACCACGCGCATGCGCGTCCTGGAGGACGGCAGCCGCACCGGACACCGCCTCGCGATCGCCGAGTCCGTCCTCGCCCCGCACACCCAGGGCCCGCCCCAGCACCGCCACGGGCTGCACGACGAGGGCTTCTACATCCTGTCCGGCGCCCTGCGGTTCACCATCGGGCAACGGGAACACGACGCCGTGGCGGGCACGTTCGTCCTGGTCCCGCCCGGCGTGCCGCACACCTTCGCCAACCTGGGCGACGAACCCGCCGTCATGCTCAGCACCTTCACCCCCGACCTGTACCTGCAGTACTTCCGCGACCTCCAGAAAGCACTCACCAACGACCACGCACTGACACCGGCCGACAACGCGGAGGCGATGAGCCGCTACGCGACCGAGCCCGCCACCGAGGTGGCCACCGGGCCCGCCACCGCACCTGCCACCGCATCCGCCGCCGCATCCGCCGCCGACGCCTCCTGAACGGGAACCATGAACGCCGCCTACTGGATCGTCGCGGGACCGCTCGCGCTCTTCTACTCCTACGCGGGCACGCTGAAGACGGTCCGCAGCCGTGACCGGCTGCGGCCGATGATGGCCTGGGTCGACCGCGTGCCGCTGCCCGCCCTGCGGGCGCTGGGGACGGTCGAGGTCCTCGGCGCGGCCGGCCTGGTCCTGCCGCCGCTGACCGGCACCGCCCCCGCGCTGGCGCCGGCCGCGGCCGCCGGGTTCCTCCTCCTCCAGGCCGGCGCGATCCCCGTGCACCTGACGGGCGGGGACCGCCGGATCGCCCTCAACGCCGTCCTCGCCCTCGCCGCGGCCGCGACCCTCTGGCTGGCCACCGGGCTGTGACCGGGCGCGGGCGGGGCGGGCGGCGGAGGGGCGAGGGCGGGGCGGGCGGCGGAGGGGCGAGGGCGGGGCGGTCTCGACGGCGGCGCGCGGGAGGGCCATCCTCGTGGCGGACACACACCGCACGAACCCTCGGACCCGGGTGAAGGAGCCGTCGTGGACGACGAGTTGAACCAGGCGCCCGCTTGCCCGGTGGAGCACCGCCTCGTCCTGGACCCCACCGGCCGCTCCCGCGACGCCGAGAGCGAGGAGCTGTGCGCGCGCGGGCCCGCCACCCCGGTGGACATCCTCGGCGTGCCGGCCTGGGCGGTCGCCGACCCGCTGCTGCTGGAGGAGCTGCTCCAGGACCCGCGGGTGTCCAAGGACCCTCTCCCGCACCGGCCGGACTCCGAGCGCCCGCTGCCCGACCGGCCGCCGGCCCTGCGGGTGGGCGCCCGCACCGTGTCCACCGCGCACGGCGCCGACCACCGCCGGCTGCGCCGCCTGACCGGCGCCGCGTTCAGCACCCTCCGGGTCACCGAACTGGCCGACCGCGTCGAGGAGTCGACCGGCGAACTCCTGGACGCCATCGCCCTCACCCCGCCGGGCACCGCGGTGGACCTGCGCGAGCGCCTGGCCCGCCCGCTGCCGCTCCGGGTCACCGCCCACCTGCTCGGCCTGCCCGACACCCTGCACGAGCGCTTGCGCCACCACGCCGACCGGGCCTTCGCCACCACCCCCACCCCGCAGGAGGCCGCACCCGACACCACCGCGCTCTCCCGCATGCTCGACCAGCTGACCGCCGCCAGACGCGCCCACCCCGGCGAGGACCTGACCTCGGCCCTAACCGCCGCACGCGACACCCAGGGCGACGACGGCGCGCTGAGCGAGGAGGAACTGCACAACACCCTGCTGCTGACCCTCTCGGCCGGTCACGAGAGCACCGCCAACCTCATCGACAACGCGATCACGCTGCTGCTCACCCACCCCGGGCAGCTGGACCTGGTGCGCGCGGGCAAGGCCGGCTGGGAGGACGTCGTCGAGGAGTCGCTGCGCCGCGACACCCCGGTGGCGCACCTGCCGCTGCGCCACGCCGTCGAGGACATCGCCCTGCCCGGCGGGGTGACGATCCGCCGGGGCGAGGCGATCCTGGCCTCCTGCGCGGCCGCCGGACGCCACCCCGCGCGCTACGGCGCACACGGAGCGGTGTTCGACGTGACACGGCCGGCGAAGGACCACCTGGCCTTCGGCCACGGCCCGCACCTGTGCCCGGGCGCGCCACTGGCCCGCTTGGAGGCCCGCACCGCGCTGCGGGCGCTGTTCGAACGCTTCCCGCGGCTGGCACTGCTGCCCGGGGCGGAGCTGGAGCCGCTGGACTCCCTGACCTCCAACGGACACCGGTCACTGCCGGTGCTGCTCACCCAGGACCACTGAGGACCACCGAGAACCACCGACGGACCGTCACCGGGAGCAGGACCGGGACCGGGACCGGCGAACCGGGGCCACCGGCCCACCGCTCCACCGGCTCACCGCTTCACCGGTTCACGCCCGGTCGGCGACGGTACGGGCGAAATCGGCGACGAAGGCGGTGATCAGGCGGGCGAACGCGGTACGGTCGCCCTCGCTCCAGCCCGCCATGGCCTGGGCGAAGACCACACGGCGCAGCCGGTGGGCGGCCTCCGCCTGCGCGCGTCCGGCGGGGGTGAGGGCGAGCAGGGTGCGGCGGGCGTCGCGCGGGTCGCTGCCGCGTTCCAGCCAGCCCTGCTCGACGGTGCGCAGCACCAGGCGGCTGGCCCGGGGCTGGTCGACGCCCAGGGCGGCGGCGACGTCGGTGACGGCGCACGGGCCGGGGTGGGCCTCGACGGCGTCCAGGACGCCGAACAGGGTGGGGTCGATCGCGCCGGCGCCCTCGGGCCGGGCGATGCGGCCCAGCGAACGGCGGGTCTGGCTGTGGCGGATGGCGACCATGGCGCGTTCGACGGCGGCGGCATTCGCGTCCTCGACGGCGGTGTCCGGCCCGGTTTCCTGGTACTTCCTCTCCCGCTCAGACATGCATGCTAGGTTACAACTTTTGTCAAAGGACATGTATCAGGGGGGACCTGTTATGCCCGAAACCGCCACACCCGCCGCCGCACCCGCGCACGTGCCCGCCACCGGCCTGCCCGACGTGCCCGGGCAGCGCCCGCTCGGGTACTGGCTGCGCCACATCGACGGCGCCATCGAGCAGTCCATGGCGCGCCTGCTCGCCGCCGACGCGCTGAGCCGGCGCGACTGGCAGGTGCTCAACACCCTCTCCCACGGGCCGACGGACACCGCCGCCCTCGACGCGGCGCTGGCCGCCTTCCTCTGCCCCGAGGAACCGACCGTGCGCCCGCACCTGGAGGGGCTCGCCGCCCGCGGCTGGGTCGCCCTGGACGCGGACGGGCGCGCCGCCCTCACCGGGCAGGGCCGCAGCGCCCACCGGCGCGTGGCCGCGCAGGTCGCCGGGCTGCGGGAACGGCTGGCGGCCTGTCTGACGCCGCAGGAGTTCACCACCCTGACGAGCCTGCTGGTGCGCTGGGCCGGACACCTGGACACCCTCGCCAAGGCGCGGTGAGCCCACCGGCCCGCCCCGCACCGGACGCTCACCGACGAACCCCGGTGAACACCGGCGAACCCCGGTGATCACCGGTGGTCACCGGTGCCCTAGGCGTGTCTGACAATTCGCGTCGGATCAGCGCCCGGCGTCGGGGTGCGTGCATCGCAAGGCGGAGGAGGGAGCCCATGCGGTGGGGGCGCCTCCCGGCCGAAGGCTGGGGGCCATCGGCGACCGACGACAACGCGGCGAGGCGCGCTTGTGCCCTGGGGGTACCTCCCCGCCGAAGGCCGGGGGAGCGTCGCGCGCCCGGCGGGAACTGTCAGACACGCCCTAGGGTGGCGGCCATGCCCACACCCATCGAACTGGTGATCTTCGACTGCGACGGCGTCCTGCTGGACAGCGAGCGCCTGGCGGTGCGGATCGACGCGCAGGTGTGCGCGGCGGTCGGCTGGCCGCTGTCCGAGGCGGAGATCGTGGAGCGCTTCGTCGGCCGCAGCCACGCCCACATGAGCGCCGAACTGCAGGCGCACGCGAGCGTGCCGCTGGAACCCGGCTGGGAGGAGGCCTTCCAGCACCTGTACGACGAGGCGTTCGCCGCCGAACTCACCCCCGTGGACGGGGTGGTGGAGGCCCTGGCGCAGCTGGCGCGGGCCGGGGTACGGGACTGCGTGGCCTCCTCCTCCGGTCACGGCCGGCTGCGCCGCACCCTGGGGCAGACCGGGCTGCTGGCCCGCTTCCAGGGGCGGGTGTTCAGCGCCGAGGACGTCGCGCACGGCAAGCCCGCCCCCGACCTGTTCCTGCACGCCGCCGCCACCACGGGCGTCGCGCCCGGGGCCTGCCTCGTGGTGGAGGACAGCACGTACGGGGTCGCCGCCGCCCGCGCGGCCGGGATGCGCTCGCTGGGCTTCCACGGCGGCCTCACCCCCGCCCACCGGCTGACCGGCCCCGGCACCCGCACCTTCGACGACATGCGCGAGCTGCCCGCCCTGGTGGCGGCCGCCGGAGAACTCCCGCTGCCCTGACGGCCCCCGCCGCCCCCGCCGCCCCCGGCGTGCCCGGCGTGCCCGGCGTGCCCGGCGGTGAACGGTCACGGCAGCCCGCCCCGTTGTGCCAGGTGGGGGGACCGTACGGCACCGGCGCGGTGGCGGCGTGGCGACAAGGAGGCGGAGCGTGGCGGCGGACCACACGGTCATCGAGCAGGTGCGGCGGCTGGGACGGGGCCCTGAACGGGACCTCTCCCCCGACTACGGGCTCCTCCCCCCGGCCGAGCCCGACTGGCGACGCCCCCTGGACTCCCTGGGCACGGTGCTCATCCCCCCGCAGGCCCGACCCGCACCCGCCACACCCGCGACGCCCGCCGCACCCGCCCTCCTGGCGCCGCCTCCCCCGCCGTACGCCCCGCCCCTGCCCGCCCCCGCACCGGTACCGGCGCCCGTCGCCGCCCCGCCCGCCCCGGCCCGGCGCCCCCGCCTGCTGGGCGCCGGGCTGGGCCTGGGCCGGGGCGAGCAGCGCGAACGGGAACGGCTGGAGGCCCTCATCCGCACCCCGCTGCACCGCTCCTTCCGGATCGCGGTCATCGGCCTCAAGGGCGGCGTCGGCAAGACCTCCGCGACACTCGGGCTCGGCAGCGTCCTCGCCCAGACCCGCTCCGACAAGGTCGTCGCCGTCGACGCCAACCCGGACACCGGCACCCTGAGCCGGCGCATCCGCCGCGAGAGCCCCGCCACCGTCCAGGACCTGCTCGCGGCCGCACCCTCCATCACCGGCTACATGGACATCCGCCGCTTCACCTCGCTGACCCCCAGCGGACTGGAGGTCCTGGCCAACGACACCGACCCCACCATCGCCGACACCTTCGGCGGCCAGGACTACCGGCGACTGGTCGACCTCCTCGCCCGCCAGTACCCGATCGTCCTCGCCGACTGCGGCACCGGCCTGCTGCACGACTCGATGAGCGCCGTACTCGACCTCGCCGACCAACTCGTCATCACCGCCACCACCAGCGTCGACGGCGCCAGCGGCGCCGACACCACCCTGGACTGGCTGCACGCCAACGGCTACCAGGACCTGGCACGACGCAGCATCACCCTCATCTCCGGCATCCGCGCCAAGAACCGCACGATCAACACCGACGACCTCCTCACCCACTTCCGACAACGCTCCCGCGCCGCCCTCCTCCTCCCCTTCGACGAACACCTCGCCCTCGGCGCCACCTTCGACCCCACCCGCCTGCACCCACGCACCCGCCGCGCCTACCTCCACCTCGCCGCCCACGTCACCGAAGGCATCCACCCCACCAACACCTGACCAGCCACCACCGGGCCCGACACCACGGACCCCGACGGGCACGGACCGGCACGGACCGGAACCGCCCCCCGGCCCGGGCCACGGGCACGGTCACGCAACGGTGCCATCGCCCATCGGCCCACGCGCCAGGCATGGCAGGCGTGGCAGGCGTGACAGCGGGCGCCACGGCCTGGGCGTGTGATCGATCCGGCGCGGTTCGGTGCCGGCCTCGTGGTGGGCCGGTCCGCGGCACGGCTCGCCGGTGGCGGGAGCAGGCCCACGGCGTGGCGGGTCGCGGGGCGGCGGTTCTTCAAGTCGGGTGGGCGTCGGGGGCCGGGCCCTCAAAAGCGCGACAGTTGCGCGAACGGCTCGCACTGCACGCCAAGGCTCCACCGCCGTCCCGAAAACACTCGGACCAGTGATCGTCGTGGCCTTGGCGCCAGGTTGTCCGCCCGGCTCATGCCCCCTGGGCCTCCGTCACGGGCAGGCACTCGGCGAGCAGGTCGACGACGTCGCGCCAGGCTCGCTGTGCGTGCCGCGGGTGGTAGCCGACGCCGGGGACCGTGGCGTGGTCGACCGGGGGGTGGTGGAAGGCGTGCAGGGCGCCGCCGTAGACCGTCAGGCGCCAGTCGACGCCTGCGGCCTGCATCTCAGCGGTGAACGCGTCCCGTTGCGCGGGCGGCATGATCGGGTCCTGCGACCCGACCCCGGCCCACACCGGGCAGCGAATGCGCGCCGCCTCGCCCGGCCGGCCCGTGGTCAGTGCGTTGACCGTCCCGATCGCGCGCAGGTCGGCGCCGTCGCGCCCCAGTTCCAGGGCGACGGCGCCCCCGGTGCCGTAGCCGACGGCGGCGATCCGGTCGGGGTCGGTCCGCGGTTCGCCGCGCAGCACGTCGAGCGCGGCACGGCCGATGCCCCGCATCCGGTCGGGATCGGCGAGCAGCGGCAGGCACCGGGCCAGCATCTCCTCGGGGTCGCCCACATAGCGCCCGCCGTGGAGGTCGAAGGCCAGCGCCACATATCCCAGCTCGGCGAGTGCGTCGGCCCGGCGGCGCTCGACGTCGCCGAGCCCCATGCCCTCCGGTCCGAGCAGCACCGCGGGCCGGCGGTCGACACCCGCCGGGAGAGCGAGGTGGCCGATCATCGTCAACCCGTCCGCCGGGTACGCGACCGCACGCGTCGCAATCGTCCCCATGGGACCGGACTGTAGTGATCCTCGAGCCCGGACCGGATGGTGTTCTGCCGCCGGCAGAGCAACGACGGAACAAGCACCGGGAAGAAGCCAAGGGCCCGAGCCACCCACCACCGCCCGGCACACACGGACTGAGAGCAACAGGCGCGGCAGTGACGCCGGGTCAGACCTGCCAACGCCCCGGACGCCACGCACGACGGCGAGCGGCCGCACACACGACGGCCAGACCCACAGTGACGGTGACAGTGGACAGCACAGCGACAGCCACCACAGCAGCCCGGCCCGGGGCGGGGTCCGGGGGCGGGGGTGCCAGGAGGGCGGCCCGCGGGGCGGGGAGGGCGGCCGCGGCGCTGGGCACGGTGGCGGTGAGGGCGGCGAGGGGGTCCACGGTGCCGTAGCCCAGGCGGGGGTCGGGCAGGGCGGTGCCGGGGTGGTAGGCGGTGGCTTCGAGGCGCTCGCGCAGGTGGGCCGGGTCGAGGTCGGGGTGGTGGCCGAGGAGCAGAGCGGCGGTGCCGGCGACGACGGCGGTGGCGAAGCTGGGGCCGCTGGCGGTGAAGTAGCCCTTGCCGGCCGGTCCGGTGCTCATCATGGCCTCGCCCGGGGCGCTCAGATCGACCCGGGCACCGGCGGCGCCCGCACCGGCAGCGGTACCGGCGCCGGCAGCGGTGCCGGCAGCGGTGCCGGCGGGGGCCATGCCGACACTCGTCCCCGTCCCCGTCCCCGTCCCCGTCCGCGTGCTCCCGTCCGCGCCCGCCGCCGCGCCGCCGCCCGGGGCCAGGGCGGCGACGGTGAGGACCTGCGGCGGGGCGGAGGGCACGTTGGCGTTGGCGCCGCCCTGGTCAGGGGTGGCGGGGGCGATCACCAGGGCGCCCTTGGTGTCGGCGTGGCGCAGCGCATCGTCGAGGGCGGTGTCGCCGGCGGGCAGGGGCAGGGCGGAGGCAATGATGCGGGCGCCGGCGTCGGCGGCGTCCCGGATGCCCTTGGCGAGGAGGGCGGGGGTGGTGGTGCCGGTGTCGTCGGTGACGGCGACGGCGAGGATCCGTGCTTCGGGGGCGATCCCGGCGAAGCCGGTGCCGTCCTGGTGGCGGGCGGCGATCAGTCCGGCGAGGAAGGTGCCGTGGCCGACGCAGTCGCGGGTGGAGTCGCCGGTGCCGTACTCGCGCGGGCCGGGTACCAGGCGCTCGCCCAGGACGCCGGAGGTGCCGTCGACGCCGGAGCCGACGACGGCGACGGTCACTCCGGCGCCGCGGCTCAGTGTCCAGGCGGCTTCGGGGCGGAGGAAGGCCTGGGCCCAGGGGGTGCGGTCGGTGCCCTTGTCGGAGGGTTTGAGGCAGTCGCCGGGGCGGGTGGCGGGGCGGTTCTGGGCGATGACGGGCAGGGCGGAGGGGTCGCCGGGGGCCGCCGCGGCCGGAGGGGCGGCGGCGGCCGGGACGGCGGAGGGGACGGCGGCCAGGGCGCAGGCGAGGGCCCCGGCGGTGAGGGTGCCGGCGGTGCGGCGGGCGCTCACACCGTGCTCCCCTGCAGCAGGGCGGGGATGTCCTGGGGCAGCAGCAGGCTCAGTTCGGACACGTCGCCGATCTCCAGGCGGGCCAGGCGTCCGGCCTGACGGGTGACCATGGCCTCCAGGGTCTGCCGGGCGAAGCGGCCGTTGCCGAAGTTGCGGTCGCGGGGCACGGCCGCGCACAGTGCGGCCAGCGCGGTGAGGGTCTCGGGGGCGCAGAGGTAGCCGGCGTCCTCGGCCTGGCGGGCGACGATGGTGACGAGTTCGTCGGCGCTGTAGTGGTCGAAGGCGATCTGCTGGGGGAAGCGGGAGGCCAGGCCGGGGTTGGAGGCGAGGAAGCCGCGCATCTCGTCCTCGTAGCCGGCGACGATGACCACGACCTCGTCGCGGTGGTCCTCCATCAGCTTCATCAGGGTGTCGACGGCTTCCTGGCCGAAGTCGCCGGAGGCGGCGCCGCCGCGCGGGGTGAGGGTGTAGGCCTCGTCGACGAACAGGACGCCGCCGCGGGCACGTTCGAAGGCGTCCTTGGTGAGCTGGGCGGTGTGGCCGATGTAGCGGCCGACCAGGTCGGCGCGGGCGGTCTCGACGAGCTGGCCGGTGGGCAGGACGCCGAGTTCGGCGAGCAGGGCGCCGTAGAGGCGGGCGACGGTGGTCTTGCCGGTGCCGGGCGGGCCGGCGAAGACCAGGTGGTGGCTGATCCTGGCGGCGGGCAGGCCGGCCTCCTCGCGGCGGCGGGCCTGGGTGATCAGGTTGACCAGGTTCTCGACCTGTTCCTTGGCGGCGCTCAGGCCCACCATGGCACGCAGTTGGGCGAGCAGGTCGCTGCCGCCGTCGGTGCCGGGGACGGGGGCGCGGACGGCCTCGGCGCCGAGGTCCTCGGGCAGCAGCAGCGGCAGGTCGGCGTCGGTGACCTCGGCCAGGGCGGCGAGCCGGGAGGCCTGGCGGTCGACCATCTCCTCGAAGACCTTGCGGGCGGCGCGGCCGTTGCCGAAGTCCGCGCCCTTGGGCATGCGGGTGAAGTGCGCTTCCAGGGCCTGGCTGGTGGCTTCGGCGAGGTCGAAGCCGTGGGCGGCGGCGGCCCGTTGGACGATGGTGACCAGTTCCTGCGGCGAGTAGTTGCGGAACTCGACGGTGCGGCTGAAGCGGGAGGCCAGGCCGGGGTTGGAGGAGAGGAACTCGCGCATCTCCTCGGAGTAGCCCGCCACGATCACCACGATGTCGTCGCGGTGGTCCTCCATCAGCTTGACCAGGGTGTCGATGGCCTCGCGGCCGAAGTCGGGGCCGGTGCCGCCGCCTCCGGCGGACAGGGTGTAGGCCTCGTCGATGAACAGCACGCCGCCGAGCGCCTCGGTGAACACCTCGGTGGTCTTGATCGCGGTGCCGCCGACGATCGCGGCGACCAGGTCGGCCCGGGCCACCTCGGTCAGGTGCCCGCTGCGCAGCACCCCGAGCTCGGCCAGGATGCTGCCGTAGAGCCGGGCGACGGTGGTCTTGCCGGTGCCGGGCGGCCCGGCGAAGATCAGGTGCCGGCCCATGGGGAGGGCGGGCATGCCGGCCTGTTCGCGGCGCCGGGCCAGCTTGTTGAGGTTGACCAGGGTGGCGACCTGTTCCTTGACGCCTTCCAGGCCGACGAGGGCCTGGAGGGCCGCCTGGGGGCCCTCGGGGTCCGGTGGCAGGGGTTCGGTGGCGGCGCCGTAGGGCCCGGGGGCGCTCTCGCGGCCGTCGCCGTACGCGTCGCCGGGCCCGTACGCGTCGCCGGGCCCGTCGCCCTGCCCGTAGCCGTCGCCGGGTCCGTAGCCGTCGCCGTACGCGTCGCCGTCGGTGGGGGCGGCGCCGGTGGGGCGGGTGCCGGGTGTGGCGCCGGGGCGGGCCTGGGCGCTGCCGTGGCTGTCGGCGTGGGCGTTGTCGCGGCTGGTGAGCTCGGTGACCGCCAGGCGGGTGCCGGGCCTGCTCTGGCGCAGGCCGGAGCCGCGGTTGCCGGTGACGGTGCAGCCGGTGACGCGGACGGGTTCCTCGGAGTCCACCCTCAGGCCGTCGCGGGCGTTGTCGGCCAGTTCGCAGCCGGTCAGGGCGGCCCGGGAGCCGGCGGCGAGCAGGACGCCGTGGCGGCGGTTGCCGTGGACGCGGGTGCGGGCGGCGGTGAGTTCGCCGTCGTCCTCGACGAGCAGGCCGTCGCCGGTGCAGTCGGCGATGTCGCAGTCGCGCAGCGAGGCGAGGCCGCCGGGGCCGATCTCGACGCCGTTGACCCCCGCGCCGGCCGCCCCGGCGGGGCCGGTGGTCGTGGTGGTGCCGCGCACGGTGGTGTTGCCGACCTGGGTGTTGCCGCCGTCGGAGACCCGCAGGGCGGCGCGCGCGCCGGTGCGCAGCAGGCAGGACTCCAGGCGCCCGCGGCCCTCGCGCAGCACCTCGACGCCGTGGCCGCCGACCTCGGCGACGTCCAGGCGGCGCAGCAGCGGGTTGGCGCCGTCGCGCACGACGACGCCGCTGCCGGCGGCGCCGCGCACCTCCAGGCGGTCGAACTCGGCGGCGCTCTCGCCGGTGAGGTCGACGGCGTCGCCGGCGCCGGCGGTGACGGTGGTGCGGGTCAGGACCGGGCTGGAGGACTCGTCGACCAGGACGCCGGTGCCCTGGGCGTCGGCGACCTGGCACTCCTCGAAGCGGCCGCGGGAGCGGCCGGTGACGTGGATGCCGTGGCCCTTGGTGCGGGCGGTGCGGCAGCGGCGCACCAGCGGGTCGGTGGCGCCGGCCAGGACCAGGCCGTGGCCGCGGGTGGTGTCGAGGGTGCAGTCCTCCAGCAGGACCTGGGCGGTGGAGCTGACGTAGACGCCGATCGCGACGTCGCGCACGGTGGTGCGCAGGACCCGGGTGGTGCTGTGCTCCTCCAGGGCGATGCCGGGTTTGTCGGTGGCGGAGATCTCGCAGTCCTCGATGGAGCCGCGGCCCTCGCCGTTGGCGCACACGCCGTTGCCGCGGGCGTCGCGCAGGACGCAGTTGCGCACGACGGGGTTGGCGCGTTCGCCGATCACGACGGCGGAGCTGCCGAGGTGTTCGATGGTGCAGTCCTCGATGACGCTGGTGCCGGTGGAGGTCTCCACGATGCCGGCGCCGGCCGGGTTGACGACGCGGCAGCCGCGCATGGCCAGGGAGCCCTGGCCGCGGGTGAGGACGGCGGTCCAGGAGTTGCCGACCACCTCGCAGTCCTGGAGGGCGGCCTGGCCGCGCGGGACGTCGACGGTGGGCAGTTCCTCGTCCTGGCCCTGGAGGACCAGGCCGGTGAGCTGGACGGCCTCGGCGACGACCTGGACGACGGCGCCCCGGCGCGGGGAGATGCGCACGCTGCCGCGGGCCTCCTCGGCGGTGATGGTCACCATCTTGGTGATCACCAGGTTCTCGTCGTAGCGGCCGGGGCGGACGCTGATCACCGCTCCGCTGCGGGCCGCCTCCAGGGCGGCGCCGATCGTGCGGTAGCCGCCCTCGCGCGGCTCCGCACCGACCGTCAGCACATGGCGGGTCATGGGGCGTTCTCCTCCGTCGTTCGTGGCTGTGGTGCCGGTGGTGCTCGGTCGTGCGGGTTCGTACGGGGTCCGTACGGGGTTCGTACGGGGTTCGTACGGGGGGTGCGGGGCCGGGGTCAGCCGGTGCAGTCGGCCTTGACGGCGGAGGCGGCGTGGTGGGCGTAGGTCTTGACGCTGTCACCGACCCAGTCCTGGCCCCGGCTGTGCATCACCACGGCGATCCGGCCGCCGCTGAGCGGGAAGGTGCCCGCCGGGACCCACTGGCCGCGGGAGGAGGTCTGGTTCACGTTGAACGACTGGCCCTGCACGGTGTAGTAGGTCGGGGCGCCACCGACGGCCTTGATGTCGCCGTTGTTCGGGACGTAGACCGACAGACGGCAGCTGCCGGTGGTGAGCGAGCCGGTGTTGAAGGTCCACACCACCGAGTTGCTGCTGTCGTCCTTGTTGGCGGCGCCCGACATCGGCATCGAGGTGAAGCCGCCCGAGCAGCCGTCGCCGCTGTAGCCGCCGGAGTTCTTGCGCCAGCCCTTCTGCCCGTCGTCGTACCAGCCGTTCTGCTGCATGGAGGTGGATCCGCCGCAGCCTGGGCCGGCCACGCCGTGGTAGGTGGGCGCGGGCGGCGGGGCGGGCTGGCTGGGCTTGTCCGGGGGCGGGGCCGGCTGCTGGGCCTTGGCGGGGGGCTGCGGCTGGGTCTGCGGTGCGCCGCCGCCCTGGCCGGAGCCCTGCCCCGCGCCCTGGCCGCTGTTCTGAGCGGTGTTCTGGCCGCCGCCCTGGGGTGCGGCGGGCGCGCCGGCGGCGGCATGATTGGTGCCCGGGGTGCCCTGGCCGGCGGCGATGCCGGGCAGCGCGGCCCCGGCGGCCGCCGCAGCGGGCACCACTGCACCCTCACCGGGCTGGGCGCCGGCCGGCTGGCCGGGCTGGCCCGGCTCAGCGGGCTGGCCGGGCTGCAGCGGCTGGTCGCCGGGCGGGTTGCCGGGTGCGTCGGCGCCGGGGACGTAGCCGTTGCCGCCGCCGTCGGGCGCGGAGAACCCGGCGGGCGGCGGCCCGTCGGCGCCGGGGGTGCCGGGGCCGTCCCCGCCGAAGCCCGCGATGCCCAGCGGCACCCCGACCAGCACCAGGCCCGCGATCACCGCGGCGGCCACCATCGGCTTGGGGATGCGCCGCCCGGCGGCCTCCTCCTCGGTCGCGGCGGCCGGCGCGGGCGCGGCGGTCACGCCAGGGCGGGCCTGGCCGGCGGCCGCCACCGCCGTCGGGCCGCTCTCCCTGACCTCGGGCACCGCACCGGCGGCTCCCACCGCCGCAGCTCCCGCCTCGACGGCGGCCGGTGCCACGCCCGCCTTCCCGGCCTCGGCGGCCGGCTCCGGCACCTCCCAGGCCACCGCGGGCAGCTGGATGCCCCCGACGGAGGACCCGTTTCCCCGCGCACTACGTTCCCTGCCCACCCACGCTCCCTGGCCTTGGACGACGCCCGACGGGGCCGCCCCGCGCGGCCGAACCGCCGCGCGGCGAAAACCGCCCCTCCCCCAGACCGACGGACGGCACGTCGCGTCGGGTTCAGCCGATCTCCAGGCTCCAGGCCGGCTCGTCCTGGCGGGGCGGGTTCAGCACGAAGTCCACCGCCCGCCCGAGGGCCTGCGGCGACGGCTGCGGGCACGGCCCGGTGCGCCCGAGCAGGTGCGCGAGCAGCCCGGGCTCGGGCGCGAGGTCGTACTCCTCCAGGTAGTAGGCGACGGTGTCGGTCCAGATCCACTCGCCGTCGGTGCGGTAGTTCATCGGGACGGCGCCCCGGCGGGAGGTGTCGAAGACGTCGTCCATCAGCATCGGCGTCACCAGCACCTCCACGCCGGACCGCAGGTACGCCAGTAGGGCGGCCCGCTGCCCGGCGTCGCGCACCAGCGGGTGGTCCGGCGCGAAACCGGGCCCGGCCACCGGGTCGACCGTGCCGAACACCGCCGCCAGCCGGAACTCCGGCTCCACCGCCTGCCCTTGCTGCTGTTCCACGCGTCGTGCTCCCGCTCTCGTGGCCCCGCACCGGGGCGCCCTCACCCGGTCAACGGCTCCGGGCGCGGGCGGCGTTCACCCGGTGGCCGTCCCGCCGGTCAGGCGGTACTGCCCTTGAGGTCGGGCCTGGGGTCCTTCTGGTACCAGAGCAGGAGGGCGGCCTGTACCTCGGCGCTGGGCTTCCACGCCATGATGCCCTTCTTCATGACCTTGTCCAGTTCCTTGACGAAGTCCTCGGGCTTCCCCTTGTAGGTCTTGGCGAACTCCGTGACCTGCCTGGCCGGCGCCGGCTTGATCCCTTGGTCGACCACGCTCGTGGCATTGGCCTCGGCAGCCCGCACCGCCTCCTCGGCCGCCCGTCGCGCCGCCGCCTCCTGCTCGGCCGCCCGCTCCTCGAGCCGCCGGGCCCAGGCGGCCTCGTCGTTCTTCGCGGGGAAGTACCTGAAGGCGATGTCCTTCCCCTTGGGCACGTACGCGCTGATGGAGTTGAGCCTGGCCACGTCATTCCACCCGTACTCGATGACGCCCTCCACGTCCTTGCCGCCCCTGTGGTAGGTGCGGGGCTGGTTCGACAGCGTCGACTTCTGCCCGGCGGCGATCGTGTACCCCACGTAGGCGCCGACCCCCGGGAACGCCTCCTGGAAGTCCTTGACGACGGACTTGCAGCTGGCGCACGTGCCTCGGGAGGAGAGCACGGTGAGGACGCCCTCGGGCTGGGCGGGCAGTCCGGCGCCCGGCTGTCGGGAGACCGCCTTCTCCGGCGGCTTTCCAGAGGGATGGGGGACCTGCTCGAAGCCCCACTCCTTCATCTGCTGGAACGCCTTCGCCAGGCCCTTCACCTCGGCGTCGTAGCGCTGTGTCGGCAAGCCGTTCTCCTTCGCCCACCGGTCGGCGGCCTGGAGCGAGCGGCTGTCGTTGATGGATTCGTCATGGCCGTTGGTGACGGCCGCGGCCGTCTCCCAGCTCTTGTCGCCCTTCAGCGCCAGGGAGATGACGGCGTAGGTCAGGCTCTTGTCGGTGCCGGTGAAGAGCTGCTGGAGGAGTGAGTCCTTCAGGACCACCGTCGCCGCGGCCACGGAGTCGGGGTCCGGTTCCGCCGCCGGAACCGGCTTCGGTTCATCGGCCCTCTCCTTGCCCTTCGCCACCGTTCCCTCCGGCTGCTTCGCCACCTCCTGCGCCTCGGCCGACCGCTGCCCGCCCGACAGCACGTCCGCGATCCGCTCGGCGGAGTTGGTGGTCTCGGGCGGAGCGGACTCGGTGGTCTCGGGGGAAGCGGTCTTGGTGGTCTCGGGCGGAGCGGTCTTGCTGGTCTTCTTCTTGTTCGCGAAAGCCAGGGCGCCCTCCGGTTCGCGGTCGGGGTGGAGGGTGCCCGGGGCGGCGCTGTCGTAGCCCTCGGGGCGGTCGCGGTCGCGGTCCGGGTAGACGGGGGCGGGCAGGTGGGCGCCGCGGTCGACGATCACGGGCGCCTGGCCCTCGGCCGTGGGCCGCTCGACCTCCAGGAAGTGCCCGCCGGCGACGACGGCCGGGTGGCCGTCGGCCGTGAAGCCGACGGCGGAGGCGACCACCAGGTGCCCGGGGCCGTCCGTGCCGTCCACGCGCGGGGTGAAGTACACCGGGCCCGTGGCGACCAGTGCGCTGCTGCCCAGGTCAGCCAGGCCGAGCTGGCGCATCACCTCGGTGGTGTACTCGAGCCCGGGCGCCCGCCCGAGGTTGCAGGAGACGAGTTGCAGCCGGTCGGTGCCGTTCCAGACACCGCCCTGGTGCAGTCCGGCCAGGATCCCGACGAGTCGGTCCTCGGTCAGCTCCACCGGCTCGCGGGTTTCGGGGTCGGTGCCGAGCGGCAGCGGCAGGCCGGTGTCGGGGTCGGTGTGCACGGCCAGGGTGAACACGCCGTCCTGCGCGGGGAAGCGCGCCAGGGCGTACCGCTCCGCCGCCGACGGCTCGGGGTGGCCGAGCCACCAGCCGTTGCCGGGGCCGCCGAACGCACTGAGCGGCGCGCCGACTTCGCCCGCCTCCGGCACCGGGTCGGTCCACAGGAAGCCGCTCGGGAGGTTGATCGTGTCGAAGGGGGCTATCTTGTCCAGCGTGCCTGCCCGCAGGTCGTTGACCACCTCGTGCAGGGTTTCTCTCGTGTACTGGAACTCCAACGGGGGATCGCCCCAGCCGGCGTCCTCGGTGTTGTGGGTCCGCAACAGGAGGGTCTCGTTCCCGTTCTCTCCCTCCTCCAGGCGCAGGTGCACCGTCGCGTTCTGGCCGGTCAGCTTCGGGTGGGTCGAGGTGATCTCGACCGTCTTCTCCCGCCCGTCCGCGGACAGGCGCTCGGTGACACGGAAGTCGGCCCGCAGGTTCTCGGGGAAGGCCGCGCGCAGCGCCTCCTCGCTGTAGAAAACGGCGAACAGGTCGAACACCTCCCTGACGGGGGTCTCGTTCACCCAGCCCGCGATCGTCTCCTGGACGTCGTGGAGCGTCATGGGCTCAGCCTCCGCCCGGATGACGTGGAACGGGCCGTCCTCCTCCCGGCCGGTCACCGTCAGTCGGCTCGGGCCGAGCGTCACCTCGTACTGGGTCGTGTTCACCTCGTCCAAGTGGCCGTGCGCCGCGGCGTGCCCCGGCGGGAAGGACAGCGCCAGCATGGGGTGGGACAGCGGCACCTGGATCTCGAACAGCGCGTAGCGGTCGGGGTTCGACATCCAGCCCTGGGCGAACGCCCGGTCGTAGGTGGTGGAGGAGGGCAGGACGTCGGTGAAGCTCTCCTGCTGCCGGGTCTGCGGCTCCATCCGCACCGCGCGGTACAGGAGCACGGTTCCCTCGGCGCCCGGATGTCCCTCCGGGGGGCGCAGGCGCTCCGCGTGGTTGTAGAACGTCCGCAGATTGCCCATCATCTTGTCGAAGGTCACCGTGCCCTCCCGCTGGAAGAGCCTGCCCTCCGGGTTGCGCAGATTGGTGAAGACCCCGTTCTTGATCTGTCCCATGAATGTGCGCAGCGGACTGTCGGGTGGGGCTGCGGTCAGGTGGTCCACTGACAGCGCCACTGCGGCTGCCGCCTGCTCGGGGGTCGACTCGGCGTACTTCACCGCCTGGGGGTTGCGGTGCTCCGGTGCTATCGACTCCACCAGGCCGTAGCCCTCGGGGTGGTCGTGGAAGGAACCGTCCGGCGCCCGGTGGGCCCCGCGCTCCTCCACCTGGACGTGGATCTGACCGGAGTCGCCGTCCCGGACCGCCTGGAACTCCAACCAGTGGTCACCGCCCACCATGACCGGGTGGCCGCTCTCGGTGAAGCCGATGTCGGAGGCGACCACCAGGTGCCCCGGGCCGCCTTCGCGCCGCGGGGCGAAGTACACCGGGCCGGTCGCGGCCAGCGCCCGCGGGCCCAGGTCCAGCTCCTTGAGCCGGAGCATCACCTCGTCGACGAACTCGCGCCCCGGCCCGCGGCCCAGGTTGCAGGCCACGAACTGCACGGTGTCGGTGCCGTTCCAGATCCCCGCCCGGCGGAGGCGGGCCAGGACACCCGCCGTCTGGTACGCCGACAGCGTGCCGTCCGGCCCGTTGAGCCAGACCGGCCGCCCGGTGGCCTCGTCGGTGTGGACGGGGACGACGAACACCCCGGGCTGCTCCGGGAAGTGCGCCAGCGCGTCGCGCTCCGCCTGCGGCATGTCGGCCTCGCCGATCCGCCAGCCCTTGGCGCCACCGCCGAAGGCCGACAGCGGCTGCCCGATGTCCTCCGGCATGGGCGCGGTGTAGTCGAACCAGTCCCAGGGCAGGTCCAGCATCTCGAAGCTGGGGTTCTCGGTCAGTTTCTGCGACCGCAGGCCGCCGCTGACGTCGCCGATGTTGTCGGCGTTGAAGACCATCGGCTCGCGCGGCTCGGTGTCCTCGCTGGTGCTCCAGCGGATCGACACGGATCCGTCGCCGCCGTGATGGATCGTCACTTCGGCGAACTGTTCGGCCAGTTGCTCGTGGGTGTGCTCGATCCTGATGGTCTTCGTGCGGCCGTCCGGCGAGGTCTCCTCGGTGATGCGGTGGAAGTCCGTGAGGTCGCGCGGGTAGGCGGCGCGCAGTGACTCCGGGGTGTAGAAGTCGGTGAAGCGCCGGAACGCGTCCGGGATCGTCATGCTGCTGGACCAGTTGGCGACCTCGCCGCGGATGTCGTCCACCGTCATCGGTGAGGCGTCGACCTTGATGACGTGGTAGCCGCCCGAGTCGTCACGGC